>JAMOTL010000090.1 GCA_027062285.1 Nautiliaceae bacterium | reverse complement strand
CTACAAGATCTCACACGGGAGCCGCCCAAGGTGGAATTAATGCCGCTTTGGCAAATGTAGATCCTACTGATAATGAAGAACTTCATACTTTTGATACGATTAAAGGTAGTGATTACTTGGCTGACCAGGAAGCGGTAAAATATATGTGTTATGAAGCTCCGAAAATTATCAGAGCTATGGAACATATGGGTGTACCATTTAGCAGATTAAATAACGGTAAAATAGCACAAAGACCATTTGGTGGTGCAAGTAAAGATAGAACATGCTATAGTGCGGATAAGATGGGGCATGTAATGCTTCATACTTTATATGAACAATGTATAAAAGAAGGTGTAAATTTTTTAAATGAATGGTTTATGCTAAATCTTATTCATAACGGAAGAAGAATTATAGGTGTGACGGCGATTAATATAGCAACCGGTGAAATAGAACTTATAAAAACAAAAGCCGTGATTTTAGCTACAGGAGGTCACAGCAGAATTTATTGGGGTTATACTTCAAACGCTCTTGGTTGTACGGGAGACGGGACTGCTGCGGCTCTTAGAGCAGGACTTCCACTAAAAGATATGGAATTTTTACAATTTCACCCTACAGGACTTAGAAAATCGGCAATTCTCGTATCTGAAGCTGCAAGAGGTGAAGGAGGACATCTTATTAATTCTCTTGGGGAAAGATTTATGACTAAATATGCTCCTGAAAAAATGGAATTGGGACCAAGGGATTTGGTAAGTAGAAGTATTATGACTGAAATCAGAGAAGGTAGAGGTTTTAAAGATGAAGAAGGAAGAGAGTATGTACATCTTGATTTAACTCATTTAGGTGCCGAAAAAATTAAAAAAAGACTTCCGCAAATTAGAGAGCTTGCTATCGATTTTGAAGGAATTGACCCTATAAAAGAACCGATTCCTATTAAACCTACGGCTCATTATGCGATGGGAGGAATTCATACGAACGTAAAATGCGAAACTCCTATTGAAGGTATTTATGCTGCCGGTGAAGCACAATGCGTAAGCGTTCACGGAGCAAACAGACTTGGAGGAAATTCACTTCTTGATATAGTGGTTTTTGGTAATATAGCAGGTAAAGAGGCAGTAAGATATGCCGAAGCTACTAATTTTGCTGAAGGCGGTGAAAGCAAACTTAAAGATGACGTTAAATTCATTACAGAACTTATGAACAGAGAATCAAAAGAGACGTTAGGTGACCTTAGAGACGAACTTGGCGAAATTATGTTTAAACATTTCGGTGTATTTAAAAATGAAAAAGAGATGCTTGAAGGTTATTCAAAACTTAAAGATTTAATCGATAGAGCCCATAAAAATCTCGGAGTTGAAGATAAATCAAAAGTATTTAATCTTGATTTACAAGCTACCCTTGAATTTTTCAATCTTTTAGAAATTGCGGATGTATTGGCATATGCTTCACTTCAAAGAAAAGAATCTCGCGGTAGTTTTCACAGAGACGATTATCCAAAAAGAGATGATGAAAATTATCTATACCATTCAATGATTACAAAAAATGCGGATGGAAGTTTTAATTATGACAAAGGTGAAGTGGATTTGAGTCTTTATGAACCTGCTGAGAGAAAATACTGATTTCTAAGGGATTTTCTCTTAGAAATGGTCTCCCGGGCGGGACTTGAACCCACGACCTTCGGATTAGGAATCCGACGCTCTATCCAACTGAGCTACCGGGAGATAAATGAAATTATAACAAAAATAAGGTTTGATTATAAAAGATAAATTTTATCCTGTTTCTAAAAAATTACGTTTTAATAAAAAGGATGGAGAAATGAAAAAAATAAAATATACGGCGAAAATAAAAAGATATAATCCTGAAACAAAAGAGAGTTACTGGCAAGATTTCGAAGTTGAGGTAGAAGATAGTTTAACTGTATTAGAATTACTTATGCACATAAAAGATAAAATAGACGCAAGTCTGACTTTCAGAGCTTTTTGTAGAAGTGCGATTTGCGGTAGTTGTGCAATGATTATTAACGGTCGCGCGGGACTTGCATGTAAAATTCAGGCAAAAGATAAAATCAAAAACGGAGTAATTAAAATCGAACCTCTCCATCATCTGCCTGTTGTAAAAGATTTAGTGGTAGATCAAGAACCGGCATTTGAAAAATTTAAAAAAGTTAAACCATATCTTGTTCCGGATCCAAAAGTGGTACCGGATAACAATAAAGTTGAATCTTTGGTATTGCCTGAAGAATTTGCAAGATATGACAAACAAACCGACTGTATTTTATGTATGGCGTGTTACGGACAGTGTAATGCGCTAGAGGGTGATGAAAAATATTTAGGACCCTTCCAACTCACTAAAGTATTTAGATTTATAATGGATACGCGTGACGGAATGGATGTAGAAGAGAGAATTAAACTTGCTGAAGATCATGGAATCTGGGAATGTGTTCAATGTCAAATGTGTCTTGCGGCGTGTCCTAAGGGCGTGAAACCGGGGGATGACATTTTAGAACTTAGAAGAATTGCTAAAGACATCGGAGAAGAAAATATTGCTACAAGAAGAGCAAAATTCTGGTTTGCGACTGTTTTTGAAACGGGGCAAATTGATAAATGGCATCTGCCTGAAGTTGCTTTTGGTGACGAAAAAGGAAAAGCTGTTACTAAAAAGCTTGAAGAAGAATTTAGAAGCCGCGGTATGAAAGAAGACGAATTTGGACCTAAACCGTTCCCTGGTATTGAAAAATTTAGAAACTTTATTAAAAAACTTGAAAAGGAACTATAATGAAAAAAATAGGAATTTATCCTGGATGTTGTTTTCAAGGTGCCGATATTCATAACTATGATATAACTACTGATTTTTTAAACAGAATGGGAGTTGAGGGAATACTTCTTGATAGAGCCGCATGTTGTGGAGGAGGAGTTATTGATGAAACCAATAAAAAAATAGTTTATGGATTAAATGCCAGAAACATAGCTTTAGCGGAAGAAAAAGGGGTTGATTTATATACTCCTTGTAATACATGTTATATGATTATTGCTAAAACGAAATTAGCTCTTGACAGCGACCCTGGACTTAAAGAAAAAATTAATGAAATTTTGGCGGAAGAAGGACTTGAATACAAAGGCACTGCTAAAATTTATCATACGTTAAATCTTATTAGAGATTTTATCGGTATGGATACGTATAAAAGCAAAATACAAAGAAAATTCGAAGGCGTAAAAGTTGCTCCGTATTACGGGTGTCATGTATTGACTCCAAATGAAGTTGCTCTTGATGACCCGGAAAACCCAACAGTCCTTCAAGAAATTTTAAAACCTCTTGGAGTGGAAGTGGTTGAAGGGTATCAAAACGAACAGACTTGTTGCGGATATCACGCAAGATTTACAGACCCAGAACAAAAAGAAAGACTTGCCGTGAAACCGCTTGAGGGGGCTAAAGAAGCTGGAGCAGATGTAGTGGCTACTCCATGTCCTTTATGTCATAAAGCTATGGACGGATATGAAGAACCGATTTTACAAGTTACACAGCTTATAAACGTTGCCTGCGGTGCTACTCCTAAAGATGCTTTTTGGGATTTAAATAAAACGGAAGTAAAAATCAGCTTCTCTTAATCTTCTTTTTTTTCGTCATTTTTTTGTCATATAAATGTCAGAAATAATATAATTAGTGTTATAATTTTAATGTAAGGTCTAATGTGAGATATGATGTTATTGAAAAAATAGGTGAAGGTAACAGGGGCGAGGTTTATAAGGTAAAACTTGAAAACGGAATGTTTGCCGCTTTGAAATGGGCTAAAAGTTATGAAATAGACAAAGAGTGGAATATTTTGAATTTTTTAAAAGGAAAATATGCCCCAAAGCCAATTTTTAGAGGTAAAAAATATTTAGTTATGGAGTTAATCGATGGTAAACCTTTAAAAGAACTGATTGGTACAAAAGATTATTATATTCTTTTAAGACAAGCCCTTGAGGGAGCATATTATTTAGATAAAGTCGGTGTCTTTCATAAGCAGTTAGGAAGATATTATCATATTTTGAAAACAGATAACGGTGTTAAATTTATTGATTTTGAGAGGAGTGTTTTTAGTGAAAATCCAAGAAATTTTTTACAGATTATAGGATATTACTTGCGAAGAGACGAAAAATTTGATAAAAAAGAGT
The DNA here is from genome assembly GCA_027062285.1 of Nautiliaceae bacterium. GTDB lineage: Bacteria > Campylobacterota > Campylobacteria > Campylobacterales > Nautiliaceae > Caminibacter. The sequence continues at coordinate 76,635 of JAMOTL010000090.1, read as the reverse complement.
TAAATGCTCTTATTTTAGATTATAAAACTAATCCTCTAAAAGGATTAGAAAAAGCAAGGAAAATATTGGATGAAATTATTAATCAAAAGATTTAACAATCAAAAAGTTTGGTTTGATGAATTTAATGTGGATTTTAAAGAAGACGAGACTATTCTAGAACTTTTAGATAGAATCAACAGAAAAAAAAGAGATATTGCTTATCGAAGTTTTTGTAGAAGCAGTATTTGTGGAACCTGTACTGTTAAAGTAAATGATAAAACAGTCCTTGCGTGTAAAGCAAAAGTCAAAGATTTGATTCAAAACGAAGAACTGATTATAGAACCTGTAGATAGAAGCAAAGTAATAAGAGATTTGGTGGTTGATCACGAATATATTGAAAAATCTATAAAAGAAAACAGATTATGGTTTGAGGATGAAATAAGAAGCGATATTGAAAATCTTCAAACGCCCGAAGAATTGGCTAAATATGATAAACAGACAGATTGTATAATGTGTATGGCCTGTTATTTTGAGTGTGAAGCACTGGATTACAAACAGGCATTTGCCGGTCCTTTTATATTTACAAAATATTATAGATTTGTTTTTGACAGCAGGGATAAAAGCGATAAACAGCAAAGAATAGAGCTTGCTAAAGAGCATGGTCTTTATGATTGTATAAATTGCCAAAAATGCGTAATGGTTTGCCCTAAAGGTATTACTAGCGCATTTGATATAAAGGCTCTTCAAGCGAATGATAAAAACCCTCCCGTTCAGGATTTTGGGTTTGAGACAAACTTTTTTTAAAGGATAAAAAATGGCAGTAAAACCGAACGTAGAACCTTTGGATATCGAAGCGACTTTTGAAGAAGAAGGACTGGATGCCAGAGCTTTGATAACAAGAACCGATAAAAAAGGGATAATAACTTTTGCTTCTAAAGCTTATAGGGATATGACTAAATATTCTAAAGACGAACTTATCGGGAAACCTCACAGTATAGTAAGACATCCTCTAATGCCCGAAGCCGCTTTTAAAGAGATGTGGGATACGATACTAAGTGGAGAACATTGGGAAGGGTTAGTGAGAAACTTAAGAAAAGACGGAAAATATTACTGGGTTATCGTTCAAATAGATCCGATAAATGAAAATGGAGAGATTATTTATAATCAGCCGGATAAAATTGCCGGATTTGTTGCGGTTAGGAGAGAACCTTCCAGAGAAGAAGTCAGACAAGCGGATATGCTTTATAGAAAAATGAGAAAAGCTGAACTTTTAGCAAAAGAAAAATTAAAACCTTGGGAAGAAGAAGTATTAAACCAATTGTAATATCTTTGTAATTTTTCATTTATATAATGTCCTCAAAAATGGGAGGACATTATGGCTAATTATTCTGTTTTAATATCGTCTAAAGAAATTACATTTAGAGAAGCTGGGATTGAAGCATCAGCGTTAATTACAAGAACTGATAAAAAAGGGATGATAACTTTTGCTTCTAAAGCGTTTAGAAATATGACTTTATATGGAAGAAAAGATTTAATTGGTGAATCACACAATATTGTAAGACATTCTTTTATGCCGAAAATAGTTTTTAAAAAAATGTGGGAGACTATTAAAGCCGGTAAGCATTGGAGTGGTATTGTAGTAAATCAAAGAAGAGACGGAAAATATTATTGGGTTAGAGTGAGTATTGACGCTATAGATAAAGATGGTAATATTATAAGCAATATAAACAGCATTGGAGAATATTATAAAGAAAATATAAACAATAAAAAAGAAATAGCCGGGTATATTGCTTTAAGAAGAGAACCGACAGGAGAAGAAATAAAAAAAGCTATGAATCTTTATAGAAAATTAAAAATTGCGGAAGGGCTTGAGAAAAGTGTTGTTTAAGGAGTTAAATGAAAGAATCTTTTTTTATAAAGCAATTCGATAACAAATACATAGGTGATGACGGTGCTATTATAAATATTTGTAATAAAAATACTGTTATAGCCAGTGATAGCTTCTTCGAGGATATTCATTTTAAAAAAGATTGGATGAATCTGGATGAAATCTCATATAAAGCTTCTTTGGTAAATATTAGTGATATGATTGTTATGAATTCCACTATAGATTATGCGATTTTGAATGTAGGGTTCCCTAAAAATTTAAGTTTAAAAGAGATAAGACTTTTAGCGGACGGATTTAAAAAAGCCGCCGAAGAATATAAGTATGAAATAATAGGTGGAGATACGATAAGAAATGATAAGATAGCCATTTCAGTAACGATGATAGGTACAAGTAATAAACCCATAACAAGAAAAGCAAAACCTGATGAATTGGTAGCTTTTACGGGACATTTGGGAACGGTTGCCAAAGATTTGAAAGTATTGTTAAGAGGCGGAAAAATAAGCAAAAATTCAAAATTTATAAAACCGGTTTTGAGAGATAATTTTTTTTATAAAGCTTCAAAATTTATAACTGCAGCATGTGATATTAGTGACGGATTGTTTAAAGAATTAGAACGAATCTCCAAAATTTCTCATGTGGGATACGAATTTTTTCAAAATTTCCCGAAGTTGGTAGGTTGTAGCGGGGAAGAGTATGAGATACTTTTTACATTTCCTGAAAAAAACTTAAAAGTGATTCAAAATATTGCTAAAATTACAAGAACACCAATTACTGTTTTTGCTAAAACAAAACGGGGTTATTTCAGAAGTGTTTGTAAAGAAAATCATTTTTAAGGAAAAATAATGAAAATTTTGGAAGATTTGTTTGATAAAGTCATTATAAGATATACTCTTTTGCCGCTTTTTATATCACTTGTTTTTTGGGGTGTGATATTAATTCTTTTCGGCGGAAATTTGTTACATTTAATTGGTGAATATGCAAAAGTACTGCCTTACGGAGAAACGATTGAAAATTTAATTAATTCGGCAGGATGGATTGTTTTAATTATTTTATATTATTTACTGTCAATTTCAACTTTGGGAGTATTTTCAAGTTTTTTCATTGATCATATAGTACTTAGAATAAACGAAAAGCATTTTAATTGTACTCCCAGAGAAACAAGCTGGAAAGATACGTTATATGGATTATGGGTTTCAATAAAAGCGTTTTTGATTTATATCGTATTATTTATTTTTACATTTTGGATGCTGTTTATTCCTGTTTTGAATATTTTTTATCAGTTGTTTATGTGGAGTGTTTTAAATAAAAAACCTTTAATTTTCGATAGCAGTTATCTTTTTTTTGATCCGAAAAAAATAGAAGAAGAGTTGGGTATTAAAGCATGGATCGTTGTTTTTCTAACATCTTTAGTCTATTTTATCCCGATTGTTTCGTGGTTTGGTTATACGATTCAGCTAATATTTATGTGTCATGTAGTTTTAAAAAAATGCGTTACCAAAATTTGATATAATTACAATAAAAAAGGTTGAGTATGGTTTATTCACATGCCCCGATAAATTTTCATTTTAATAAAAACAGTGAAAATTTCGTAGTTGAAGAGATACCTCTTTATCCGTTTGCCCATACAGGCGAGTGGCTTATGCTTAAAATTCGAAAAAAAGGACTGACAACTCCTGAAATGATTAATAAAATATCTTCAAAAACAGGAATAAAAGCCAGAGATATAGGTTATGCCGGTCTTAAAGATAAAGAAGGTATGACTATTCAATGGATCAGTGTCCCTAGAAAATATAGAGATGAAATAAATAAATTCGAAGATAAACAGATAAAAATATTGGAACAGGATTTACATAGAAATAAGCTTAAAATCGGGCATTTAAAAGAAAATAAATTTTTTGTAAGATTAAAAAAAGTATTACCTGTTGATGCTAAAAAAATTGATAATGTATTAAAAGAAATAAAAAAATACGGTATTCCTAATTTTTTTGGATACCAAAGATTCGGAAAGTTCGGAAATAATTGGGAAGAAGGTAAAGCGATAATCGAAGGTGATAAATTCGTAAAAAACAGAAGACTTGAAAAACTTTTAATAAGTGCTTATCAGTCAAAACTTTTTAACGACTGGCTGAAAGAGAGAATAAATCTTAGTAATATTTTTGAATTGTCTGAAAAAGAACTCTTAATGGCTGGGTATGATAAAGAGCTTATAAGATTTGTAAAAGCTCAAAAGCATCCGTTTAAACTATTACCTGGTGATGTTATGACTCATTATCCGATGGGAAAATATTTTTATCTAGAAACTTTAGAAGATACTGAGAGATTTTTTAATAAAGAAATCACTGTAACCGGATTATTACCAGGTAAAAAAGTAATCAGGGCAAAAGATAAAGCAAGAGAAATCGAAGAAAAATATGATGAGCCAATCCCGGCGCAAGGTGATAGAAGAATGGCATGGATTTTCCCTGAAATAATAGAAAAAAAATATTTAAAAGATTATGCTCAATATGAAATTGTTTTTACTCTTCCAAAAGGTGCTTATGCTACGGTGTTGATTGATTTATTAAAAGAAGGCATTAAAGCTTTTTAAATTATTAAACATTTAAAAGGAAATTAATGAGTTTACCAAGACTTGCTACCACAGTAGCAACTTTTACCGCATTGATTTTAGCTATAGCAAAAATAATAGTGGGTTTTATGAGCGGAAGTGTTGCGGTAATAGCCAGTGCTCTTGATTCGATATTGGATATGGTGGTTTCGATTTTTAATAATATAGCCGTAAGAATTAGTGAAAGCAAACCTGACCATAAGTTTAATTACGGAAAAGGCAAAATTGAAGGTTTAGCCGCTTTATTTGAAGGTCTTTTTATTATAGCTAGTGGTATATTTATTATTTATGAAGGAATTAAAAAAATAATTTATCATGAAACGATAAAAGAGATAGATATCTCTATTTACGTTATGCTTTTTTCAATGCTTGCAACAGGGGCACTTGTAACTTTTTTAGCTTATATTGCTAAAAAAACTGATAACTTAATTGTAAAATCCGACCTTTTACATTATAAAACGGATCTTTTGACAAACGGAGTTGTTTTAGTATCTTTAATTATCGTAAAATTTACGGGTTTTTATTATTTGGACTTTATATTATCAGTTTTAATAGGAATATATATTATAAAAGAAGCTAGTGAAATAGTAAAAGAAGGGTTTGAAATATTATTAGATGTTTCTCTTGATTTTGAAACGGTGGAAAAAATTAAAGAAATCATAAAAAAAGAACCTTTAGTACTTGATTTTCATTGCTTAAGGACAAGAAAAGCCGGTATTAGAAATTTTGTTGATGTTCATTTGGTATTGACACCGGAAATGAAATTAAAATTAGCTCATACAATTGTAGAAAATGTAGAAGATAAGATAAGAGCATTAGATCCCGATAAGAAATGGATTATAAATATTCACGCTGATCCATATGATGATTCTCATATAAATAAACTATTAGAAGAGTGCGAATAGCTCTTTTTATGATTTTTGTTTTGTTGTTTCGATAATATTGCCGGTAATTTCTTTGAAATTTTTTTGAAATTTTTTCTCTAATTTTTTAAAATATAAAATTTCTATTACCGCAAATACAAGGTATGCTGTTATTAAAAATAATACGATGTACATTTTTTATCCTTAGTATCGTTTTGAATAAAATCGGCAAAATAATTTTTTACTTTATACTTTTATTGTTAAATTTATATAAAATTAAGGTAAAAAAATGAAAAAAGTTTATATTTTAAGAGGTGTAAGCGGGAGCGGCAAAAGTACTTTTATTAAAAAACTTCCCAAAAACAGGGTAGTTCATTCAACTGATAGTTTTTTTTATAAAAACGGCAAATATATGTTTGATTTAAAAAAACTTGGAAGATATCATAAAAAAAACTTGGAAAATTTCGAAAAATCTCTCAAAAAAAATAAAAGAATAATTGTAGTGGATAATACAAATCTTTTGGCAAAAGAGGCAAAACCGTACATAAAAAAAGCAAAAGAACACGGTTATAAAGTTATATTAGTGGATTTTAAGCCAAAAGGAGCGCTTTGGCATTATAAAAGAAATACCCATAATGTTCCTTTAAAAACAATAAAAGAGCAGATAAAAAAATATAAAAAAGAAGATATTGGTAAATTTAAAGCCGACAGGGTTATAAAACTTATTTAAGTTCACCCCATCTTTTGGCAAAACTCATACCGACTTTCAAAGGGACTTTTAATTTAAAAGCGTTTTCCATAATTTTTTTATACTCTTCTGCCTCTTTTTTATTTTCGATTTCAAATATCAGTTCATCGTGAATTTGAAGAACCATTTTAGAATCAGGAAAAGCGTTTTTAATATCAATCATGGCTTTTTTTATAATATCAGCCGCACTTCCCTGGAAAATCGTATTAACGGCTTCCCTTTCGTAAGCGGCGATTGTTCTGGCGTTTGCGCTGGCAAAATTAAAAAATCTTCTTCTTTTTAAAAGCGTTTCTACAAATCCCTTTTCTCTGGATTTTAATTTAGTTTTTTCTATAAAATCTTTAACGGTTGGAAATGAAGCGAAGTATTTTTCTATAAATTCTTTTGCCTCTTTTGTTGAGACGTTAATAGTTTCGCTCAGTTTCTTAGGACCCATTCCGTAAATTAATCCGAAATTTATTGATTTTGCTATCGGGCGGTATTTTTGAGCCTCTTTTTCACCGAATATTTTCACAGCGGTTTCAAGATGGATGTCCTTATCGTTTAAAAACGCATTTATTAAATTTTCATCTTCGCTGAAATGTGCAAGAAGTCTCAGTTCTATTTGAGAATAATCAAGGCTTACGAACAGTTTATCCGTAATAAAAGCGTTTCTAATATTGATTTCGGTGGAAGTGGGGATATTTTGAAGATTTGGATTTTTGCTTGAGAGTCTTCCCGTAGCCGTTCCCGTTTGTAAAAAATTGGTATAAATTTTGTGGTTTTTGTCTTTTTTTGCATATTCTTTTAATGGGATTACGTATGTTGAGAGGAGTTTATCGAGTTTTCTGTATTCAAGTAGTTTTGGCATAATAGGATGAGCGTTTTTTAGGGAATTTAATACTTTTTCATCCGTTGAGTAACCTGTTTTTGTTTTCTTTTTTGCGGGCAGTTTTAAAACTTCAAAAAGAATACGGCTTAATTGTTTTGGTGATTTTATATTAAATTCCTGACCTGCCAAATCATATATTTCTTTTGTAAGGATTTCTAGTTTCTGAGTTAATTTTTCCTGTAAATTTTTCAGATATTCAATATCTACTTTTATGCCTTCTTTTTCCATATCGATTAAGATATTAATAAACGGCATTTCGATATTTTCATAATCCCATTTTACTTCTTCCCACAATCTGTCTTTTAGTTTTTCATATAATTTTAAAGTAATAATCGCATCTTCCGCTGCGTATTTTGCGGCTGTGGGGATGTCTATATCACCGAAATTTTGATTTTTTCCAACTACTTCTTTAAATTTTATATTTTGATGATTAAGATATCTTTTTGCTGTGCTGTCAAGTCCTACGGGAGAATCCGGGTCTAAAATCCATGCCATAATCATTGTATCCGCGTAAGGAGTGGGAGCTTTAATACCGTAGTCTCTTAGCATTTTATAATCGAATTTCAGATTATGCCCTATAACTTTTTTTTCAAGAATCTTTCTAATGGCTTTTAAAGCTGTTTTTTCATCTATCTGTTTGCCAACACCTAAATAAAAATGGTTTATAGGAACATAATAAGCTCTATTTTTTTCAAAAGCAAAGCTAAATCCTACGATTTTAGGATTTTCAAGACTATCTGTTTCGGTATCAAACGCTACTATGTTGTCTCCTATTTTATCTATTATATCTAATAGCTCTTTTTCATTTTCTAAAACCACAGCTTCAAATTCTATTTGGGTGTTCGGTTCTTTTGTTTTTACAAAAAGGCCGTCTTTTTTTACCCTCTCAATTATTGAAGTAATATCTAAATCGATAAGTTTATCGGCGACTTTAAGTACCGGATTATATTCAGGGTATTTAAACTCTTCTAAGTTTACCTCATCAAAAAGGTCGGTTTTTAACGTTACGAGTTTTCTGCTTAAAAAAGCGTTTTCTTTTCCTTCTATCAGTCTTTTTTGAACGGCTCCTTTTATTTTGTCAATATTTTCGTAAATATTTTCAAGGGTGTGATATTCGTTTATAAGTTTTGCGGCGGTTTTTACTCCTATACCTTTCACTCCCGGAATATTGTCGCTGCTGTCTCCAACTAACGCCTGAAAATCCCTGAAATCTTTAGGATGTACTCCGAATTTTTCTTGACACTCTTTAATGCCTATTTCTTTTTTCTTAATCGGGTCAAAAATGACTATGTGCTTATCGTCTATTAACTGATACATATCTTTATCATGGCTTACTATTTTTACTTTTATGCCGTTTTGAGCCGCTTTTTTGGCAAGGCTTGCTATGATGTCGTCACTTTCATATCCGGGTATTTCTATCATTTTAAAACCCATCTCTTTTATTAATTCAATGGCAATGGGTAGCTGTGTTTTTAAGTCTTCCGGGGCTTCCGGGCGGTTTGCTTTATAATCTTTAAAAATTTCTTTTCTAAATGTTTCTTTTTCTTTACTGTCCAGCGTAAATACCACATAATCCGTCGGAAAATCTCTTCCAAGAGAAGCAATAAAATTCATAAATCCGGTAATCATACCTGTTGGGACGCCTTTTTTGCTTTTTAGAGGAGGAAGTGCGTAAAAATTGCGAAATAAAAATCCAAAAGTGTCGATAATAGTAAGAGTAGGCATAATAAACCTTTTTTTGTAAAATGTTATCATAAAAGGAGAACTTTTGAATGTAAAAAAAATATTGAATATCAAAAATCCGATAAGCCTTGTAAAATACTTTGAAGGAAAAGTAGGTGTAGTGGATAAATTGAATACCCTTAGAATTTATTCGATAAACGAATATAAACTTATAGGGGGATTTAAAATAAATTTACCCCAAAACAATCCTTTGGAAAATACTGTGGATATTTCTCCTTTCGGAAATTATTTGAGTATAGCCGTAAAAGGTAAAAATAAAACAACAATTTGGGATATAAAAGAGAAAAAACTTCTTCATACATTAGGATGGCATAAAGGAGAAGTTTTAAGTGTGGCTTTTGATTATGATGAAAATTATTTGCTAACAGGCGGAATGGACGGAAGGGCATATCTTTGGTCTGTAGAACTTGGAAAAATGATGACATCTCTGCCGCCTCATCCGGATTATATAATATCCGGTGCTTTTAGCAAAAATTCATTGTGGACCGCAACCGGGAGTTATGATAAATTAATTTCAATTACCAATATTTCTTCTATGAATATAACTTACAGAAAAAAATCCCATAGAGGTGCCGTTACAAAGATTAAATTTTTAAAAAATCATAAAATGATCAGCGGAGATAAGACTGGTGAGCTTATTATATGGGATTATACTAAAGGAAAAGTAGTCTCAAGACTTCAAAGCGTTGCGGATATGGTGATTGATTTTGATACGGATGAAAATGAAGAGTATCTATTTGTAATTACAAAAGAAAAAAGAGTGTATCTTTATGATTTAAAAGAGTATGAGCTAATAACCGATACGTTTTTAAAAATAGGGGAACTTCCAAGTTCTATTGCTTATGTGAGTGAAAATTCTACGTTATGGATAGGTACTCTTGGTGGAAGTGTTTATATTTTTGATATTTATGAAGAAGCAAAAGTTTTAAATGAGGCTATTTTAAAAAAAGATTATGCAAAAGCGTATGAAGTCGTAAAAAATAATCCGTTTTTAAAAAGAACGAGTGAATATAAAAATCTTGAAAATCTTTGGGAAAAGACAATAAACGGAGCATATAAATTAATGGAAAAAGGGGAATATGAGAAAGCTAGACAGCTTTTGCATCCTTTTTTGGCGGTACCGCACAAAAGAAGTATAATTCAAACTATTTTAAATGATTTTGCGGAATTTGAAAAGTTTAAAAATGCCGTAATTAAAAGAAAATATCCTCTTGCTTATTCTTTAGCTTCTCAATATCCTTCATTTAGAGAAACAGTTTATTACAAGAAAATGGAGGAGGACTTTAAAAAAGTATTTAATAAAGCAAAAGAATTAATTAAACTTAAAGGAAAAGAGGATAGGGTTAGAGAGCTTTTAATGCCTTTTAGGGGAGTTCCTCAAAAAACGCCTCTTATCCAAGCGCTTTTTAACGATAAACAGCTTTATGATTTATTCAGGTCTTTTTTACTTTCTAAAAAATTTGACGAGTTTTTCAGTTTTATCGAAAGACACCCTTTTCTTTATGAGACACCCGAGTATGAAAGTGCGATGAAATATGCTAAAAAATTATATGAAACTACGGTAGAAATGTTAAAAAAAGGAAATTATAAAAATGCGATGCTTTATGCCAACTCTTTAAAAGCTTTTCCTACTTATAAAGACAAAGCGGAAGATATTTTACAAAAGGCAAAAGTATTTTTATCTTTTTTGAGTGCTATAGCAAATCATAATTATGATTTAATAGAAAAAATGGTATATGAATATCCGTTTTTGGAAGAAAGTGACGATTATATTAATCTAAAACGTGCTATTCAGGAAAAATTCAAAAAAGCTGAAAAAGCGGTGAGTCTTGGGGACGTGGAAAATATTTTGAAAAGTTTAAAAGATTTATTAAATGTAAAGATATATCAAAGTAAAATTCAAAATTTGATTAAATCAGCTTATCTTAATCAGCTTTTAAATGCTTTATCTCAAAAAGATAAAAACAAAATTGAAAAAGGAATAAATAATTATATTTCACTTTTCGGATATGATAATGAGATAGAAGATATAATAAAAATGGCAAACAAATTAAAACTAAATCCGGTGATAAAATCTTTGGAACAGACAAAATTATTTGATTTTGAATCTCTTCCTAAATTTATTTGGGAGAAGATTTAAGTCTTCTTTTCTGTTTATATTTACCGATTCTTTATTTATCGAAACCTTTTTTTTATTAATTCCGTATATTTTTAATGTTTCATTATTGAAATTTTTAAGCATTGTATAGTCATAAAAGCCTATTAACGGATTTTCTTCGGCAACCGCTTTTTGTTTAAGAAGTTTTTTTAAAGTATCCGGAGATACAAGAGGAGTGTCGATATTTAAAACAAAAACTTTTTTGTGTTTTTTTATTATTTCTGCGAGAGCGAAAAAAGGAGCGAAAGTTTTAGATTTTTCCAAAAAGAAAGGATATTTTTTAAACTTTTTTTCTTTAGCTACGAAATATACCTCTTTAAATACTTTTTTACATAAATTATATTGATGTTTATAAAAAAGTTTTGCTTTATCGCTTCCGAATCTACTGGATTTTCCTCCCGCAAGAATAAAACACGGAATATTATTTTTCATCTCTTTTGAATTCTCCCGATTTTCCACCGGCTTTGTATTCAAGCTTTATATCCGTAATTTCCATTTCTCTGTCAATTGCTTTTGCCATGTCGTAAATTGTCAAAAGTCCGACACTTACGGCTGTTAGGGCTTCCATTTCTATTCCGGTTTTTGAAGTAGTTTTGGCGGTTGCGATTAATTTAAAACCTTCTTCAGTCTCTTCAATATCCACATCAACCCCATCTATTAATATATTATGACACATAGGGATTAATTCACTTGTTTTTTTACTTCCCATTATAGCGGCTATGATTGCCGTTTGAAGTACCGCTCCTTTTTTTGTTTTTTCTTCTAAAATCGCTTTTTTAGTCTCTTTTTTCATTTTTATTTTTCCACTTGCCGTAGCAATTCTTTTTGTTATTTCTTTATCTCCCACATCTACCATTTTGGGATTGTGTTTTTCGTTTATATGTGTTAATTTCATATTTGCCCTTTTTATAAAATTATAACCATTTTTTTAGATTAAAATGAAGCACGCTCCACAAAATACTGCCTACTATAAACCCTAAAATAAAAGGAAGCTTTAAAAAATTTAAAACAATCATGGTAATTAAGAGTGAAATAATTAATGCCAAAATATCTTTTTTCATAATTTTATATACCTCTTTTCAGTTCATTTTGTAATTCATTTATACCTTCAAGCAGATATTTTGCGTCGTATCCTTTTTCTTTTAAAAAAAGAGCGGCAAAAGGAGAACGGTTTTGAGTATTACACGCCACTATAATCGTTTTGTTTTTGGGAAGTTTTGTAAATTCTTTCTTAAGTTTTTCAGGATCGATTCTATAAACGAATTTGCCTTTGATAATCTCTTTTTCATCAGGCATTCTTATATCAAGTAATATGGCTTTTTTATTTATTAAAAGCATTTTAGCTTCTGTAGGGGAAATTTTTATCTCTTTATTGCCATTAGGTGTAGCGTATTTAAGCATTAGCTCCCTTTTTAAATATAATTATATAAAAACAAAAATTTTTAATTCATTAAATGATATAACTTTTTGATAAAATAGCAACTAAAAAGGAAAAAAATGAAAAAATTTTTGCTTGCTTCCCTTGTCGGTGCTATGCTTTTCGGGGCTACGAATGATGACATAAATAAAAAACTTGATTTGCTTCTTCAAAAAATAGAACAGCTCGAGAAAAAAGTTGAAAAAAAAGATACGGAAATAGAAAAATTAAAACAAGAACTTCAAAAACAGAAAAAAGAGATAAAAAAACAGGAAACAGAGACAAAAAAACAATTTGCGATTAAAAGCTGTAATAAAATAAAAGTAGTTGGTTTAAATTATGTTTATCATGATGAAGTGATACCGTATTATACTTTAACTATAAAAATGAAAAACAACTACCCGGCTACCGTTACTTTTATCAGAGGTTCTTTATATGCTGAAGATAAAGACAGAGTAAAAATTTTACAGGATTTTATAGAAAGAAAGATGAATATAAAACCGGGAGAAGTAATAACAATCAAGAAAAAACATATTGTTTCAGGTGAATTGGAAAAATATTTAAAAGATGAAAAGCCCGAGAATTTAAAATTATACTTTAAACCTACAAGAGTAGAATTTGAAAATGGACAAAGAGTGGAGTGTTTTAACTAACATTCCACTCTTTCGTTTAATATTTTAAGCTCCTTACACGTAAATCCGGCTTTAAGCCTTGCAGCTACGTTTAAATCTTTTTTCTTCCAGTCTTTAAAGAAATTATCGATAATTTTAAAATATGTTTCAACCGGGTCTAAGTTTTTGTTTTTACATTCGAATTTAAACCATTTATCCCCTTTACTGACATGAGGAATCTCTTCTTTTAGAATAATTTTTAATCCTTCTATTACTTCATTGGCAAAAGAGTCGTTAAAGCGGGAGAGTTTATTGATAATTTTTTCGTTTGCGTCAAGGCCGTTTGCTTCGTACCATCTTGGAATAACGGCCATACGGCTTAGGAGGTCCTGAGTTTTTAAGGAAGCTTCAAACAGTGAATTATGTACGGAAAAATCCCCGTATTTGTAGCCTGTTTTTTCTAAAAGATCATTCATCATTTTAAAATGCCTTATTTCATCCTCTGCGACTTCAAGCCAGTCATAGTAGTATTCTTTTGGAAGGTTTCTAAATCTATAAGCCGCATCTAAGGCCAAATCTATGGCTGAATATTCAATATGTACTATTGCGTGAAGCAATACGGCTTTTTTTTCAGGCGTATCAAAACCTCTTCTTCTTGGTACTTTTGCCGGAGGGACTATTTTACAAAAAGAAGCATAGCTTGGTTTTTCAAAAACTTTGGGATTCTTTTGGGAGGCAAAATCATAATCTTTAAGATTTGAATACATGTCATAAAACATTTCAAATTTTTCTTCTATGTTATCGCAGGTAATTATCCTCTCAAGTGTTTGATAAAACATCCGTATCCTTTATTTTATATCCGAAACCTTTTATGTTTTCAAATTCAATGCCGGTCTTTTTCTTTAGTTTCGATAAAAATACATATAAAGAGTTTGCTTCTTTATTTATATTTTGTTTTATCTCTTCTAACGTTACAAAAGGCTTGTCTTTAAAAAGTAATAAAAATTTCACTTCATCTTTAGTTAGTAATATAATTTTATCATTTTTTATCAATACTCTTTGATTAGGTTTTAAAATTGAATCTAAAATTTTAACTTCTTCAGGAAAATATTTATTTAGTTTGTGTATCAGCTCTTCTTTTATAAACGGTTTTTTGATGTAATCCAGTATTCCTTTTTTATATGCTATATCAATGGTTTTTGCTTGGGTGTTTGCAGAAATTATTATTTTTTTCCCGGGTAGTAAGTCTATAAGGTCAATACCGTTTACTTTAGGTAAATTTATATCAATAATATATAAATCAAAAGTTTTTTGAGAGTTTAATATTTCATCACCGTCAAAAAAGCTTTCAACTTCATGGTTTAGTGATTTTAATATTTTTGATATTATTAAATTTAACTCTTTATCGTCTTCAATTATCGCTATTTTCATTTTTATCCTTAAATTTATATTTAAAAAAAACTTGGTTATTTTTAGTATTTAAAGTTACCAAAATATCGTTTCTTTTAGCAATTGATTTAATAATGCTAAGTCCAAGTCCAAATCCGCCTTTTATATTCTCTTCTCTGTAAAATTTATCAAATACTTTATCTTTATTTTTTATAACACCTTCATTTTGAAAAATAAGCGTATTGTTTTTTAAAGTAACGAAAATATCTTTTGATGTAGAGTATTTGATGGCGTTTTTTAGGTTATTGTCTATTAAATTTTCTATATCAGCTTTATCGGCTTTGATAAAGGTTTGTTCTAATTTAGTTATGACATTTTTATTTTCAATTTCCAAAATATCCTTAAAATATTCAATTCTTTCAAGAATAAGTTCTTTTAAATCAAATGTCTCTTTTTTTATGGTTTGTTTGTTTTCCAGATAATAAGATATATTTTTATATGCCCATAAGAGTTTTTTTATTGATGGTTTCAGTTCTTTATATTCATCCATGTGTAGAGTCAGAATCGTAATAGGCGTAGCCAGTTCGTGAGCTGCGTAGTGGAGAAAATCTTCTTTTGATTTTATTGATTCTTGTAGTTTTTTTAGTGTTTGGTTATATGAGTTTACTACTTCGTTTAGTTCTTTGTCTATATTTTTATTAAACGGTTTTTCTTTTTTTATTGAATTAGAAAATTTAGTAATGTTTCTAAGGTACCTGTTTACATATATTGAAATTATTATAAACAAAATTACAGTAATTATTAAAAAAGAAAAAGCGATTGTAATGATTTTTTGAATTTTTTTTTGAATAATATTCGGGTCTATTTCCACGCTGAAAATCATTTCATTTATTCCAAATGGAGTTTTGCCTAAAATGTACATGTTGTTATTTGTAAATAACGGGTTGTTTTTTAAAAGTTTTTTATAAAGTTCAAAACCGCTTTTTCTGATTTCAATCATTTCTTCAAGGGAATATTTTTTATTAAGAGGTTTAATAATGTTACATTTTTGAGCGTAATGGCTTTTTGGGTGTATTATTAATAGTGATATGTTTTTAATAAAAGGGTTTTCTTCTTTAATTTTTTTAATTTTTTCTTTTATTTTTTCTATTGTTGGAGAAGTGATAATATATCCTACCTGGATTACTCTGTTGTTTACAAACCTGTCAGAATACATAAAAAATTCAGAAGTTGCAGGTTCACAAATAGGCAATGAAGTGCCGGGTTTTTTAGTATGTTTGGTAATAATGTCTTTAGCAAATACCAAAGAAAAATTTTCATCATATTTAAAAGTTGTTTTTTTAATTGTAAAATTGGTATCAGTAATAAAAATATGATAGTTTTTTCCAAGCTTTTGTTTTAAAGTGTTGATATCTTTATCTAAATTATCTAAAACAAAGTAGTTGGCTTGTTTAATTTTTTCTACGTGCTTTTGATATTCTTTAAATATCTCATCGATTAGAGAATACGATAAATCATAAAGTTTGTAAAAAACCAGTTCTTTTTGTGTGTTATAAAGTTTTTGCTGTGAATTAATATAAAGAATAGTTAATGAAATTGCCGTGAGTGAAAAAATAAATATTAAAAACACTATAAAATAAGAAATTTTTTTAATAGCCTGTCCCTTTTTTTGAAAAATTTTATCAAAACGGAAAGGGTTTAGAAAGGTTTTTTTTGTTTAATAAAACAAAAAAAGGAGAAAGAATGAAAAAGAGCTTATCAATATTGGCTGCGGCTGTGATATTCGGATTTGTAGGATGTGGTGGAGGAGGAAGCAGTTCTTCATCTACATCATCTGCATCTGCCACTTCTACTGGAACTTTTGTTGACGCGCCTGTTGAAGGACTTAGTTATGAAACAAGTTCAGGGATTAAAGGCGTTACTGATAATCAGGGGCATTTTAAATATAAAGAAGGTGATACTGTAACTTTTAAAATCGGTAAGGCATTGATTGGAAAAGTTGTTCCTGAAAGTATTGTAACACCTTATACGTTTGGGAGTGATAAGGTTATTTATATTGCGTATGTTCTCCAAAATTTAGACTCAGATGGGAATTTAAGTAACGGAATTCAACTTCCTAGTTCTGATATTTTAAATCAAGTAATAAATGAATCTGATATAGAATTATTAAAGAATAATTTAGACAGTATCAAAATAGCTTTAAAAAATAAAGGAAATTATAAATTTCCTGATATAAGTGAAAATGAAGCGTTAAATAATTTAAATAATTATTTGGCTACTCAAACGGATGATCCTTTATTAAAAGAAGTATTGACAAGCGGACTTTTGGCATTGAAAAATAAAAATCTCTATTTCTCATATGTTGAGGATTTAAAAGTTTATGGTCCAGGTAATGTGAGTTATTCTGATAATTCTATACATTACCAAATGGGAGAGGAAAGTGATGATGTTCAAGTATTGGAATGGAATAAAACATCGATAAAAACTGATGAGGGAGTAATTGATCTTTTTAAAATAGATTTGAAATATAATGTTTTGCTTATTAATGATAATGCCGGAATATATGTTATAAGCGATAAAAAAGAAAATGTTGAAAATTACAAAAAAAGTTTCAACTCTTTATATTCTTCTGAAGCAGTAGATCCAAAAACAATTAAGGAATATCTGTTTGGAGTAGATGATGATGCTTATAAATGGTATGCAATAAAATTAAATGACACTAATCTTTCAATTTATAAAGAATATGACATATTTAGTGATGATTTAACATCTGGTGATAATCTTGTTTATGATACATCTAAAGATGTTAAATATCCAGGAGGTAATAAAATAAGTATATATGATGACGGCGAATGGAAAACATATGATGTTTATAAATTTTCATTGGTAAATAAAAAAATAAGTGTGATGGTATTGGGTTCTATGTTTGATTCAGTAGGTCCTATTACTAATATTTTTAATAAATTTAATATCAATGCGATTACATTTGTTAAAGGGAATGCTTATTGTTCGTTATTGTGGAATGAATGTTGGATAGATGAAAATGCACTTAGAGAAATTGACAGTACATTTAATAACATAAACTATGTATATGCAAATATAAAAGGAGAGCCAAAAGCTCCTGAATATTCAAAAATTTCTGACTATTTAAAAAATCAGGAATATTATTCCGTTTATACGGAAGATACATTTATCGATTATGAAAAAAATTGGTATGATCCTGACAAAGGTTTTTGTTACCAAGAGTTACAAAGTAATGGCGATGAATTAGATAGTGGCTGTGTTAGAGATATTGATAAATATGCCAAAATACTTAAAGAGTATAATAACGGAATACTAGTAGAATTTAAACATGATGGAATTCATTATAAAACTTTTCTTTATAACAATGAAGACGATGCTAAAAGCGTATATGAGAGATTACTTCCAAAATATCAATAAATTTCTGCTATAATCCCTCTAAAAAAGAGGGATTTTCCTATGCTTATCGATTCTTTTAACCGAACCATAGATTATATTCGCGTATCAGTTACAAGCCGTTGTAATTTCAGGTGTCTTTACTGTATGCCTAATACTCCCTTTGAGTGGGAACCTCACGAGAATATTTTATCCTATGAAGAAATGTTTGAGTTTTTACGTCTTGCAATAGATGAGGGTGTAAAAAAAATACGTCTAACCGGAGGTGAACCTCTTTTAAGAAAAGATTTGGATGTTTTTGTAAAAATGCTTCATGATTATAAACCGGACCTGGATTTAGCTCTGACTACAAACGGGTATTATCTTAAAGAATATGCAAAAAAACTAAAAGATGCGGGACTCAAGAGAGTAAATATTTCGATTGATTCTTTAAAACTTGAAGTTGCCAAGAAAATAGCCCAAAAAGACGTATTAAATAAAGTCATAGAAGGAATAGATGAAGCTATAAAGGTCGGCTTGAAAGTAAAACTTAATACTGTTGTAATGGGTGGGATAAACGATGGAGAAATTATAGATCTTCTTGAATGGGCTAAAAATAGAGGCGTTATTATAAGATTTATCGAATTTATGGAAAACGAAAGGGCATATCCTGGTATAAAAAGCGTAAGAAGTGAAGAGATTTTAAATAAAATTTCTCAAAAATATAATTTTAAAGAACTTCCAAAAGATAACAGTGCTAGTAAATATTTTGAAATGGATGACGGATATGTGTTTGGCATAATAGAACCTCACAGTGAAGATTTTTGCAAAAGCTGCAACAGAATAAGACTGACAGCTGAAGGGTATCTGATTCCTTGTCTTTTCTTTACGGAAAGCTACAATATAAAAGAAGCCATAAGAAAAGGCGACATAAAAAAAGCCGCAGAAATTTTAAGAGATGTGGTAAAAAACAAACCGGAAAAAAATGACTGGCAGGAAGATGAGGTTTCTACAAGAGCGTTTTGGGAAACAGGCGGATAAAATGATCAAATACAGAAAGAACGAAAATTGGGGGATGATAAGTTTCAGAACTATTGATATTGATAAAATAGAAGCTTTAATCAGAGAAAAACTGACTCAAAAAGAAGAGGGTGATATTGATATAATTGACATAAAAATAGAGATAGATGATGAAAGTTATGTAGTTCATGTATTTTACGCAAGGGAGGGGGATGGATAATATAAAAAAAGCCGCTAATGTCATAAAAAACTCAAAATATCTCTTAATAACCGCGGGTGCAGGAATGGGAGTTGATAGTGGACTTCCGGATTTCAGGGGAAATGAAGGTTTTTGGAGGGCATATCCTATAGCTAAAAAACTTGGTCTTAATTTCCAAGCCCTTGCCAATCCTGCCTGGTTTGATATTAATCCTCGCCTCGCGTGGGCGTTTTACGGGCATAGATTGAATCTTTACAGAAACACTACCCCTCATAAAGGTTTTGAAATTTTAAAAAATCTGCCTCATAATAAATTCGTATTTACCTCAAACGTTGACGGACAGTTTCAAAAAGCCGGATTTAATGAAAACAAAATAGTGGAGATTCACGGAAGTATACATTATTTACAATGTACTGAACCATGTAGCAGGGATATCTGGGAAAACCATGAACAAATAGATGTGGATATGGAAAAATTCGAAGCCAAAAATATTCCGAAATGTAAATACTGCTCGCGTGTAGCAAGACCGAATATTTTAATGTTCGGGGATTTTAAATTTATTGAAGACAGAACTGAAAAACAGATGAAAAATTTTGAAAACTGGCTTGGAGGTATTGAGTCAAATTTAGTAATAATTGAAATAGGAGCGGGTAAGGCGGTGCCTACTGTCAGGATGATGAGTGAGCAGATAAGAGATACGTTCAATGCTCCTCTTATTAGAATAAATCCAAGAGAACCTGATGGGGCGGATATAAAGATTCCTCTTGGGGCGAAAGAGGCACTTGAGAAAATTTCTTTTTATTTATGATACAATTTGAAAAAAAGGATAATAATGAAAAAATTATTAGTAGCGGGAGTTGCGGTAGCAGCAGCAATGGCATTTAATATGGCTGATAACAAAACTTATAAATGCGAGAGTGTAGGAATTAGCTATAACGACGGAAATCAGACGAGAAATATTCCTGTAACACCTAAAACAAAACCTCTTTTAGAAAAGACATTAAAAATATTTTTTAATATCGAAGCTACAAAAAAAGGTGATGAAGTAACGGTAAAAGTCGGAAAGGTCAGCGAAAAGTTGAAATACACCGGAAAATGGAAAGATTACAACAAGTATGAAAACAATAATTCAAGTGTTATTTTTATGCCTGATAAAGCACCTAAATCAAATGATGCGGCGCTTATTATTCCTCAAGAAAAGTTGGTTATTTATTATAATTGTAAATGATTGTATTTGTTTACGGCAGTCTAAAAAGGGGTAAAAAATTACATCACTTTCTCAAAAACGCAAAGTTTTTGGGAGAGGCAATTACCTGTGAAAAATATCCTATGGTACTTAGCAAATCTGGATGGTATCCTTATTTAATCGAAAAACCCGGAGTTGGTTACCGCATAAAAGGCGAGGCATATAAAATTACTCCTAAAATTTTAAAAATACTTGATAAAATAGAAGAAGTACCTCATTATTACTACCGCAAAAAAATTTGTATTGAAATTAACGGCAAAAAGACGATAGCCTGGACTTATTTTGTTAAAAAGCCTCCAAAATTCACTAAAAAAGATTTAATAAACGAATTTTGAGTTTATAATTCGTTTAAAATAGGATTTTATAATTTTTAAAAAGGGATATAATGAAAATTCTTTTGATTGAGGATGACATTGATCTTAATGAAACCGTTAAAGAATATTTAGAAAATTTTTATGATGTAATATGTGCGTTTGACGGAGAAGATGGAATAACAAAAGCATATGAAACAAAGCCCGATGTAATTATTTTGGATATAAAACTTCCTAAAATTAACGGATTTGAAGTGGCAAATGAAATTAGGAAATTTAGCAATGTGCCTATTTTGTTTTTAACTTCACTTGATAGTGAAAAAGATGTGGAAAAAGGTTTTTTGAGCGGAGGGGATGATTATATTAAAAAGCCTTTTTCTCTAAAAGAGTTAAAATTAAGAATTGATGCCGTTTTAAAAAGAGTTTATGGGAATATTCAGAGAATCAAAATAAAAGATTTTGAATTTGATTTGGAAAATCTTGAGCTTTTTTACGAAGGGAAAATAATCCATCTAAAGCCAAAAGTGGCAAAACTTTTAAAATTTTTTATTCAAAATAAAAACAGAGTAATAAGTAAAAACGAAATATTTGATTATCTTTACGATTTTGAAGAGCCAAACGAGGCTTCTTTAAGAACTTTTATAAATATATTAAGGACGATTTTGGGTAAAGATGTGATTATTACAATAAAAAACAGAGGTTATAAATTTGTCGGCTGAAAAAAAAGCATTAAAAAGATTTTTGTTTATTTATATTTTTTCGACTGTTTTGATTATTGGAATAGGAGAGTGGTTTTATTATAAACTCGCAAAAGAAGAGATTATTCAAAAAGAAAAATTTGTTTTAAAAAATCAGATAAACGAGTTTTTAAATAAAAATCCGTTTTTAATGAGACAATTAAGATTTAATTCTTTTGAAGTACCTAAAAATATGAAAATTTTAGTATATGTGGATAATAAACTTATATTTTCAAATTCGCCTATTTTGGATTTAAAAGAAACATATTTGGAAGTTAAAGGTTGGAGAAAAATAAAAATAGTAGCTACAAAAAAATTTCCGCAAAAAAAATTAAATGAGATTTTGAAAAAACTTTCGATTTTTAATTTTTTCTTTTTAATATTTTTACTCATTATTTCTTACTTTCTTGGAAAGGTTTTTTTAGCACCTTTAAAAAAAGTAATAAAAAACTTAGAAGATTTTATCCGGGACGCTACTCATGAAATGAATACGCCTTTGAGTATTATTTTAACAAATATAGAGCTTTTGGATGAAGAAAGTAAACCGATAAAGAGAATAAAAAATGCCGCATTTAGATTTAATAAGATATTTGAAGATTTAAAATATATAAGACTTCATCATCAAAGAAAAAAAGAAATTAAAAAAATTAATTTAAAAAAAATTCTAAACGAAAGAATAACTCTTTTTAACAATATTATCGAAAATAAGGAACTATTGTTGGATATTAAAGCAGATGAAATATTTTTAAAAATAGACAAAGAAGATTTGATAAGACTTTTTGATAATTTACTCTCAAATGCTTTTAAATACGCTCCTAAAAACTCCGCTGTTAAAATAACTCTTGATAAAAAATCTTTTTGTATAACAAATGAGGGAGAAATAAAAAACATAAATAAGCTGACTCATAAGTTTTACAGGGAAAACGAAAGCGAAGGCGGTTTCGGGCTTGGGCTTTATATTGTAAAAACAATAGCTGATGAATATTCGTTTAAACTTAAAATCGAAAATAAAAATAAAAAGGTTAATATCTGTTTATATTTCGTTTAACTTCCTTTTTTATAATTTTAAAAATAAAAAAAGGAGGTTGTGATGAAAAAAGTTATCTTTGCTTTGCTTGCGGTTGTAGCGTTGTTCGGATTTAATTCAATTTCTGCTAAGGATTCCGGAATTATAAGAGGTAAAGTCGTAAAAGCGTATGTTCAAAGAGGATACGGAAGAAGAGGTGTTGAGTGGCTTTTTATGGATGTAAAAACAAAAGATAAAGTTTATCATGTAGGAATTGC
Organism: Nautiliaceae bacterium; assembly: GCA_027062285.1. GTDB lineage: Bacteria > Campylobacterota > Campylobacteria > Campylobacterales > Nautiliaceae > Caminibacter. The sequence goes on along the minus strand of JAMOTL010000090.1, from coordinate 54,170 downwards.
CCCTAGTTTTGTAATTCCTAATTTACCTATTAATGAGGGAGATGAAGTAGAAGTTAGAGGATTTACACCGCCTTATTGGCCAAATGACAGTGTAAAAGCGGTAGATATTTACGACATAACTCAGAAAAAAGATTACCCTATAGCCGGATATGGAAGAGGTCTCGGATGGAGATGGAGATAAGGAAATAAAATGGAAAATAAAGGTATTTATAAAATCATTCTTTTGATTTTTATTCTTTTTTTGTTTTTACCAATATGTAAGTTTGTTATTTTTAAATTTATAGGAGGCATTGGATGTTGTTGGAAATGCGGAAGATGGTAATAAAAATGATTTTATTTTTATTACCTCTAATTATATTCACCGGATGTTGTAGATGTTGTCATTAAAGTGATTTTACAAAATTCTCTAAAATTTTTCTATGGTCAAATACCAGTTTATCCCATGGGATATCTTCAATTTTTATTACAAACGTTTCTTTTGCATCGTCTCCGGCTTTTGGGAATTCTTCAGCCTTGCATACAAATACGCAGCTTGTCGTATGAAGTCTCGGGTCACGGTTTGGGTCTGAATAAACTCCCAAAAGTCTTTCTATTTTTACATCAAGATTTGTCTCTTCTTTCATTTCGCGAATAAGTGCCTCTTCGACTTTTTCTCCATAATCTACAAATCCGCCCGGCAGAGCAAATCCAAGAGGGGGATTTTTTCTTTTTATTAAAACAATACCTTTAAATTCAGGTTTAAATATTTTAATAATCCCATCAACCGTTAAAAAAGGGGTGGGCCTTACCCACTCTGGAATTTTTAGTTTTTTTGCTTCTTCACAAATTCTCATAATCCTGCTTCTTTTAGGGCTTCTGCTTGATAATGAGCGATTAGAGGGTCGATTATCTCATCAAAAAGCCCTTCACTCATAATCTGTTCTAGTCTATAAAGTGTTAGACCTATTCTATGGTCTGTGATTCTGTTTTGAGGGTAATTGTAAGTTCTAATTCTCTCACTTCTATCTCCGCTACCTACTTGGTTTTTTCTTGCTTCTCCTATTTTAGCGAGTCTTTCGTTTTCAAGTTTTTCAAAAACTCTGGCTTTTAGTATTTGAAGAGCTTTTTCTTTGTTTCTTTGTTGAGAGCGTTCATCTTGCATGGAAACTGTAATTCCTGTTGGAATATGTGTCATTCTCACGGCACTTTCGGTTTTATTTACATGCTGACCACCGGCTCCTCCGGCTCTCATAACTTCTATTTTAATGTCTTTTGGGTCAAGTTCTATATCAATATCATCAACTTCTGGCATAACAGCTACAGTCACGGCTGATGTATGAATTCTGCCTTGAGATTCGGTTGCCGGAATTCTTTGGACTCTATGGGTTCCACCTTCATATTTTAGTCTGCTGTAAGCACCTTCACCTTTTATTAAAAGTATTACTTCTTTATATCCGCCGATATCATTTTTTGATTCGCTTACTATTTCTACTTTCCAGCCTTTATTATCGGCATATCTTAAGTAAGCTTTCATCAAATCACCTACAAATAAAGCCGCTTCATCTCCCCCGGTTCCGGCTCTAATTTCAAGGAAAATATTTTTATCGTCATTTGGGTCTTTTGGAAGTAAAAGCAGTTTGATTTCTTCTTCAAGTTTTGGAAGTTTTTCTTCAATTTCTTTTATCTCTTCTTTAGCTAATTCCGCCATTTCAGGGTCATCTAGCATTACTTTTGCTTCTTCAAGCGCGGTAATAGTATCTTCATATTCTTTTGCTTTATTTACGATTTGCTCCAGACTTCTGGCTTCGCGGGATAATTTTGTCATCTGTTTGATGTCTTTTGTAATTTCGGGTGATGCTAATTTTTCGTTTATTTCATTATATTTATCTACAAACGGTTTTAATTTATCAAGTAGCATTGTTTTCCTTTAGGGAATAAAATTTTTGGAATTATATCATTTAAAGTAGATAAAACGTAAGGAGGGGAAAATGGAAAAAAATTAAGCGTTTTCTGCTTTTGGTTCGATTGATTTTACTAAGTGATGTAATCTAGAAATTTTTCTTCTAGCTGTGTTTTTCTTTAAGATACCTTTGTTGATATAGCTTTGGAATTTTTTGTTTGCCACTTTCCAGTAGTTGTATGCTTTTTCGTAATCACCTTCTGCTACAGCTTTTTCTACGTTTTTAGTAATAGTTTTAATTCTAGTTTTGTAGTATCTGTTTCTTTCTGTTCTTTTTTTAGTTTGTCTGATTCTTTTTTCAGCTGACTTTGTATTTGCCATTTAGTTCCTTTTTTGAAGCGTATTTTATAAAAATTTGGTAAAATTTGCAAATAAATTTTTCATTTTAAAAAGGAAATAAAAAGGAGAGAGGTTGAAATTGTTTGGAACTGATGGTGTAAGAGGTAAAGCAGGAGAAGTTATTACTCCGTTTTTGGCTATGAATTTGGCTATGGCTTTTGGAGAGACTATTCCTAAAAAAACAGGAAAAATTCTTGTAGGAAAAGACACTAGAAGAAGTGGATATATGATTGAAAATGCCATTGTCAGCGGACTTACGGCTATTGGATATGATGTTATTCAAATAGGTCCTATGCCGACTCCGGCTGTTGCTTTTTTGACTGAGGATATGAGATGTGATGGTGGAATTATGATTAGTGCTTCTCATAATCCGTATTATGATAACGGAATTAAATTTTTTGACTCAGAAGGAAATAAACTTTCCGAAAAAATAGAAAAAGAGATTGAAGATAGATATTTTAAAAATAATTTTGAACTAAAAACCGGAAAAGATATAGGAAAAAGTAAAAGAATTGATGACGTAATAGGTAGATATATTGTACATATTAAATCCTCTTTTCCGAAAAGTTTAAATCTTAGCGGAATCAGAATTGTGATAGATACGGCAAACGGAGCGGCTTATAAAGTTGCCCCTACTATTTTTAACGAGCTTGGAGCGGACGTAATTACTATAAATGACGAACCTAACGGGTTTAACATAAATCAAAACGCAGGGGCCATGCACCCTGAAATTTTGTCTCAAAAAGTTAGAGAATACAGAGCCGATATAGGCTTTGCTCTTGATGGGGATGCGGACAGGCTTGTGGTCGTGGATGAAAAAGGGGAAATTGTTAATGGAGACAAACTTTTAGGAGCGCTTGCTCTTTATTTGCATCAAAAAGGAAAACTTAGAAACAATGGGGTTGCAATAACTGTTATGAGTAACGGAGCATTGGAAGAATTTTTAAAACAATACGGAATTAAAGTTTATAGAAGTGCCGTTGGAGACAAATATGTTCTTGAAGTTATGAAAAAATATGATTTGAATTTCGGAGGAGAACAATCAGGTCATATAATTTTCAGCGACTACGCAAAAACGGGTGACGGACTTGTAAGCGCCCTTCAGGCGGTTGCTTATATGATTGAAAGTGGTAAAAAAGCAAGTGAGGCGTTTAATCTGTTTGAGCTTTATCCTCAAGTTCAGACAAATATTAATGTAAGTGAAAAAATACCTCTTAATAAAATAGAGGGTGCGGATAAGGTCTTAAATGAAGTGGAAAAAGAAGGATACAGACATCTTGTGAGATATTCTGGTACTGAAAATAAACTAAGACTTCTTGTAGAAGGAAAAGAAACTAAAAAAGCAAAAGAACTGTTAGATAAACTTACAAAATTTTTCAAAAGTAAGCTGTCTTGAAAAAATTTTTAAATTTTTTATTCTTTTTTCTTTTGATTTTTTTTGTTGATCAATATATAAAATATTTATTTTTAAGCGGATTTGAATGGCACAGCAGATGTATCTCACTGACTCTTGCCATTAATAAAGGCGTCGCTTTTTCATGGTTTAGTTTTTTGGGAGAATGGCTCAAATATATTCAACTTATTTTGATAATAATTCTTTTGTATTATTTTTATAAGGAAAAAATAATTAATAATCATCCGATTGTTTCCGGAATATTGTTTGGGGCGGCTTTTTCTAATTTATTGGATAGGTTTATAAGAGGGGGTGTGGTGGATTATGTCTATTGGCACTGTTTTTTTGATTTTGCCATATTTAATTTTGCTGATGTTATGATAGATTTATCTATTATACTATTTGCTTATTTTTACTTTTTTGGTAAAATTTCACGCAAGGTCGCATAGCTCAGCTGGTAGAGCACTACCCCGACACGGTAGGGGTCGCTGGTTCGAGTCCAGCTGCGACCACCACTTCATAAAATTTTCTAAAATTCACCCAAGATTCTTATGTTCCGTAAATATAAATTTATTTTATTAATTGACATAAATATTATTTTAAGTTAAAATTCAAGTAAAAAAGGAGATTAAGATAAAGAGGGATAGCATTGAATAACATCTTCTTTAATAACTTCTATCAAAATTCTGCACATTTTATTTTAATTCAAAAGGAACTTAATGAGTGATATTATTGGTTATAAGATTGGCGAAAATATTGTCGATTTGCAGACAGTAGAAGCCAAAAACATCGATATTAGCGAGGCAACTCCTATATATTTTGATGACAGTGAAGAAGCACTTGAAATTATTCGCCACTCGGCTGCACATTTAATGGCACAGGCTATAAAAGAGCTTTATCCTGATGCTAAATTTTACGTAGGACCTACAATAGAAAACGGTTTTTATTATGATTTAAAAACTGAAAATCCTATAAGCGATAAAGATTTAAAAAACATTGAAAAGAAAATGAAAGCTTTAGCTAAGAAAAAATACGATATTACAAGATATGAAATAAGTAAAAGTGAAGCTAGGGAAAAATTTAAAGAAGACGAGCTTAAACAGGCTGTTCTTGATATGATACCCGGTGAAACCGTGTCAATTTACAAACAAGGTGATTTTGAAGACCTTTGTCGCGGACCTCATGTCCCAAATACGAAATACCTTCAAAATGTAAAACTTCAAAAAGTGGCGGGTGCTTATCTTGGCGGTGATTCAAAAAATGAAATGTTAACAAGAATTTACGGAACCGCTTTTGCTACAAAAGAAGCACTTCAAAAATATCTCAAGATGCTTGAAGAAGCTTTAAAAAGAGACCATAGAAAATTAGGAAAAGAACTTGAGCTATGGCTGTTTGATGAAGAAGTGGCTCCGGGAATGCCTATATGGCTGCCAAAAGGAGCTATGCTTAGGGCTAATCTTGAAAAACTTCTATTCTCAGCTCACATCAGAAGATACTATGAGCCTGTAAGAGGGCCGGAACTTTTAAAAAGCGAAATGTGGAAAATTTCCGGTCATTATTATAATTATAAAGAAAATATGTATTTTACGGAAATTGAGCATGATGAGGAGAATAAACCTGCTGAAGAATACGGTATAAAACCGATGAACTGTTTGGCTCATGTTAAAATTTTCGGACACAAAACAAGAAGTTACAAAGAACTTCCACTGAGATTCTTTGAATTCGGAACGGTTCACAGACATGAAAAAAGCGGAGTGCTTCACGGACTTTTAAGAGTTAGAGAATTTACTCAAGATGATGCTCATATTTTCTGTAGACCTGACCAAATTGAAGAAGAAGTTATAAAAGTTCTTGATTTTGTTGATTCGATTATGCAGAGATTTGGATTTGAATATGAGATGGAAATTTCAACAAGACCTGAAAAATCAATCGGAAGCGATGAAATTTGGGAAAAAGCTACCGATGCTCTCAAAGCAGCATTAAATAAATTGGGTCGCGAATATGGAATTGATGAAGGTGGAGGGGCGTTTTACGGTCCTAAAATTGATATAAAAATTACCGATGCAATCGGAAGAAAATGGCAGTGTGGTACTATTCAGGTAGACTTTAACCTGCCGGAAAGATTTGATATAAGTTACGTGGATGAAAATAACGAAAGAAAACGCCCCGTTATGATTCACAGAGCTATTATCGGAAGTTTTGAAAGATTTATAGCCATTTTGACAGAGCATTATGCTGGAGAATTTCCGACATTTATAGCTCCTGTAAAGGCAATTTTCGTACCTATTGGTGAAAATCATGTAGAATACGCAAAAGAAATTCAAAAAGAACTTTTAGAAAATGATATAAAAACAGAAATTTTAGCAAGCAATGATTCACTAAATAAAAGAATCAGAAATGCTGAAAAACAACGTGTAGGATATGTTGTAATAATTGGAGATGAAGAAGTTGAAAACAGCACAGTTGCTATTCGCGATAGACGCAAAAGAGAACAATACAAAATGAAAAAAGGAGAATTTGTGGAAATGATTAAAAAACTTAGCGAGGTTAAACTATGAGTAAAGATAAAACATTAATAAATGAAGAGATTATTGATTTTACGGATAGAGTAAGACTGGTTGACGGTGAAGGAGAACCTAAAATAGTAGATTCTCAAAAAGCGCTTGAGATTGCTTATAACAAAGGTCTTGATTTGGTATTGGTAGCTCCAAATGCCAATCCTCCTGTTGCAAAAGTTATGGATTACGGAAAATATAAGTACGAACAGGAAAGAAAGAAAAAAGAAGCTAAGAAAAAACAGGTTAAAATAGAAGTAAAAGAGATTAAATTTACTTCAAAAATTCAAGATAACGACATAAATTACAAAGTAAAACACGCAAGAGAATTCCTTGAAAAAGGAAAACACGTAAAACTTAGAGTTTTCTTAAGAGGTAGAGAACTTGCTACACCTGAAAAAGGATTTGAAGTTATCAATAGAGTATGGGATATGCTAAAAGATGTTGCCGAAAAACAAAACGAGCCTAAACTTGAAGGGAATTATATTAACCTTCTTGTAACACCTCCGAAGAAAAAGAAAAAGAAATAATTAATAACAGACTATTTCGTTTCTTTTCTTTTTAGCTTCATATAATGCTTTATCAACTATTATCAAGTCATCTTTTGTAACGGTATCTTTACATTCTTTAATTCCGAAACTTGAGGTGATTTGTATTCCTTCGAAGTCATATCGGTTTATTGCTTTTTTTAGTTTTTTTGCGACTTTTAATGCATCTTCTTTTGAAGTTTTTTTAAGAAGTATAATAAATTCTTCTCCTCCCCATCTGAAAACCATATCATCTTTTCTGATATTGTCTTGAATAATTTCTACCGTTTTTTGTAATATCATATCTCCGAAATCATGCCCGTAGGTATCATTTATTTTTTTAAAATGATCAATATCGAGCATAATTAACGAATGTTTTCCTTTAGGTAATAAATTTATAACTTCATAAAATTTGTTTCTGTTAAATGCCAAAGTCAATGAATCCAAATGATATATATCTTTTATTTTTTGATAATTTAGATATAAAAATGTAATAATAATTAATAACAAAATTAAGCAAAGTATTACAAATTCTAAATATAGTGCATTTTGGTTAAGGATATTTTTTAATTCATTTAATTTATCAGTGTTGTTTAAATGTTTCCGATATATAGAAATGCCGGTTTGATTTATGAGATTATTAAATTTATTTATTTTTTCTTTGTCAATTAAATTCGTATTTAAAATTTCATCTATGATTTTAATAGTACTTTTTATGTTATTGTCATCAAAAGTATTTAAAAAACCTTTTGAAATTAAAAGATACTTTCTTCTGAGTTTTTGATTATCGCACAATATCGCTTTGTCAAAAAACTGTTGGGCTTTTGTTAGGAAATGATAAGGTTTTTGAGACATAATAATGTTTTTTTCGATGTAATTTATCGTTTCGTTTTTTTTAATTTCTATCAAAAAAAGGACACTTATTAAAAAGACAATGAGTAAAGCAATGACCTTATTCATTTATACACTCAATTTTATTTATTAAAAAAATCTCTTTTAAAGGTTTTGGATGGGATAAATAGATGATTTTAGCCGGACCTTTTTTATTTATGTTTATTTTTTTGTTATTAATTTTATATGCGAATACAATATTCGGATGTTTTGTTTCTTCTTTTGTAAATATTACTTCGTAATTGTCAATAGCGCTGAATTTAATAGCTCTGGCATGTTTACACAAAAGATTTTTTAAATCTTTTAAATATACAAAAGTATACTGATAGTTTTGTAAGTCGAAAGTGGATTTTAATTTCTTGGTATGTGAGAATTTATCTAACATTTCGTAATTTAATATAGGAGTTTTGGAATTTATCAACTTTATGGGTTCTGCGTATAAAATTAATGAAATTATTATTAAAATTATTGCTTTCATTACCCCCGACTTTTTACTTTTTTATTGTAATTATAAACAAAAAAATGTCAAATCGGTGTCAGATCTTTAAAAAATTAAAAAAAAAGAAAAAAAGAGGAAAATTATTTATTGATGTGTTGAATTGCTTTTTCTTTAAATTCTTTAAGTTTTTGTAGCAATTCTTTGAATAAACCTTCTGTTTTATGGTGAGCTTTAATCTCTTTTTCAATTTTTTTGATTTCGTCTTCTAACATTTTGTAAGTTGTGTCGCTTTTACTTGTGTATCCAAGTAATTCACCAAGTTTTAATTGATATTTAGCTTCTTCTAAATATTTTAAAGCTTGTTTTCTGTCTTTTTTAACGATTTTAGCAGCTTCTGCTATAAGAGCTTCCGCTTTTACTAAAGGAATAGGAATTATAGTATCGATTTCAACTAATGTGGATAAAGCCATAGCTAATACATCTTTAGCTTCTTTAACTTTACCTTCGTTTAAATATCTTACTGCTAATTGTAGTGCGGCAGGGTATGTTGCTAGTGGTAAATTAATTGTTTTTATAACTATTTCGTCTCTTAGAGTATTTAAAACTTCTCTTGCTTGAGGAAGTTTATTATCAGCTACCAAAAGTTTTGCCTGAGCCACCATTTTAGCGATATCTTCTAACTTGCCATGAAATTCATACGCTTCGATTTGAATATCTACCGGCAATAAATACGGTGCGTTTGGAGAATTTAAAACTATTGCAAGTTGTCCGATGGCTTCTTTTAAAGCTTCTTTAGCTTTATCAGTTTTTCCGGCATTTAAATAAAATAATGCATCCTGTGTATATTGAATCGCTCTAATTGCCTCTTTTACCAGTTGAGTGTTTTGAGCTTTTTTTTCAGCTTTTACTACAGCGTTTTTACTTACTGTATTTGTTTTGTTGTCTGCCGCTATAGCACTGCTTGTCAAAAGAGCCGCTAATGCGATAGATGTCATGATTTTTTTCATTTGTCCCTCCTTAAATATTTTTGAGTGGTACAATTATATATTATTTAGTCGTTTTATGTCAAGTTTATTTATATTTGTTTTTTAATTTTTAACAATAATTTAACAAAAGAGATGTGTTATAATTACGACAAAAAAGGCAGTTAATGCAAGATAAAATAAGAAACTTTTCCATTATTGCGCATATTGACCATGGAAAAAGTACTTTGGCGGACAGATTAATAGAATTTTGCGGAGGAATTACCGAAAGAGAAAAAGAAGATCAACTTCTTGATACGATGGATATCGAAAAAGAAAGAGGTATTACGATAAAAGCCCAAAGTGTTAGACTTGAGTATAAAGGACATATATTAAATCTGATAGATACACCGGGTCATGTCGATTTTTCTCATGAAGTAAGTAAATCGTTAAAATCAAGCGAAGGGGCTCTTTTAGTAGTTGATGCGAGTCAGGGGGTGGAAGCTCAGACGTTAGCCAATGTTTATATGGCGATTGAAAACGACCTTGAAATAATTCCGGTAATTAATAAAATCGATTTGCCAAGTGCCGAGCCTGAAAGAGTTGCGGAGGAGATAGAAACCACTATAGGAATAGACGCAAGTGAAGCAATTATGGTAAGTGCGAAAACAGGAGAAGGGATTGAAGAGCTCTTAGATGCTATTATTGAAAGAGTTCCAGCCCCTAATGGTGACCCTAAAGCTCCTACGAAAGCACTAATTTACGATAGCTGGTTTGATAATTATCTTGGAGCGGTATGTCTTGTTAGGGTGTTTGACGGAAGCATTAAAAAAGGTGAAGAAGCACTTGTAATGGGTACAGGTAAAAAACATAAAGTTTTAGATCTATATTATCCGCATCCTTTAAGAAAACTAAAAACGGATGAAATCAAAACCGGTGAAATCGGCGTGGTTGTTATGGGACTTAAAAACGTGGCCGATATCAGAGTGGGAGATACGATTACCATGGCGAAAAATCCGGCAGGCGAGCCTGTTGAAGAGATGAGCGAAGCTAAAAGTTTCGTTTTTGCCGGAATTTATCCTATAGATACGGATAAATACGATGATTTAAGGGATGCTCTTGAAAAGCTTAAATTAAACGATGATTCCATTACGTTTGAGCCCGAAACTTCCCAGGCTTTGGGTTTTGGATTTAGAGTAGGGTTTCTTGGAATGCTTCATATGGAGGTTATAAAAGAAAGACTGGAGAGAGAATTTGGGATAGAGCTTATAGCCACTGCACCAAGTGTTACATATAAAGTAAAACTGACAGACGGCAGCGAAATTGAAGTGAGTAACCCAAGCGAACTGCCTCCTCCAAATAAAATTGAGAAAATATACGAACCTTACGTAAAAGCGACTATTTTAACACCTGCTGAGTATGTGGGAAACTTAATCCAGTTTTTAAATGAAAAGCGCGGAATTCAGCTAAAAATGGACTATTTATCGCCTGAGAGGGTATTGCTTGAGTATGAAATTCCTTTAAACGAAATCGTAACCGATTTTTACGATAAATTAAAAACGCTTACAAAAGGTTATGCGAGTTTTGATTATGAACCTATCGGATATAAAGAGGGGGATCTTGTGAAAATGGATATAAGAGTTGCGGGGGAACCTGTGGATGCTTTGAGTATTATTGTACCTCGCGATAAAGCCGAGAAAAAGGGAAGAGAGCTTATAAAAGTCATGAAAGAGCTTATTCCTAGACAGCTTTTTGAGGTTGCGATACAAGCAAGTATCGGAAACAAAATTATCGCACGTGAGACGGTAAAAGCTCTTAGAAAAGACGTAACGGCAAAATGTTACGGAGGAGATATTTCAAGAAAAAGAAAACTTCTTGAAAAGCAAAAAAAAGGTAAAAAAAGAATGAAAGCGATTGGAAAAGTAAATATTCCTCAAGAAGCATTTTTGAGCGTATTGAAGATAGACTGATGAATATTTTATATATAGCAGCAGCAATTATTACTATTATCGGTCTTAAATTTCTTTCTCCTTTTCTGATTTATTTAATTCTTTCCATATTTTTAACTATTTTGATTTATCCATTGGTAGCTTTTTTTGAAAAAAGAGGAATGCCTCTTTTAGTAGGGTATATTTTTGCCGCGTTTTTGGTTATTTTAGTATTTGTAGTTATGTTTGCCGTAATTAATTCATCTCTTAAAGAATTTTTACAAAATGCTTCTTTTTATCAGGATAAGTTTGTTTCTCTTATTATTCAAATAAATGAATATTTAAAAGATTTCGGTATAAAAATTGACAATACTTATTTGAGCAATATAGATTTTATACCTGTAATAAAGGCATTTTTGTCTAAAGCAGGCAATTTAATAAAAAGTTTTTTGATTGTGTTTATAGGCGTATCGTTTATGATTTTCGAATCTAAAAATTTCAGTAAAAAACTCTCTTTGATAACGGAAAGTGAAGAAACATTTGAACTTTTTTTTAAAAATACACAAAAATATTTTATTATTAAAACTTTTACATCAGCCCTTACCGGTATTTCGGTGGCACTTATGCTTTTATATTTTAAAATTCCGTATGCTTGGCTTTTTGGGATAATGGCTTTTGTGTTTAATTTTATTCCCGTTGTAGGTTCAATAGTAGCTGCGATTCCAGGAATTTTGATTGCGTTTATTACTTATGATTTAAAAGTAGTCGTTTATGTTACGATAGGATACGTGATTATAAATAATATAATTTCAAATGTTATAGAGCCGAAACTTATGGGAGACGGATTGGATTTATCTCCGGCTGTAGTTTTCTTTTCTCTTCTTTTATGGGGATGGGTTTTTGGTATTGTCGGAACATTTTTAGCTGTGCCTCTTACAATGACGCTCAAGTTGGCATTTATGAGTTATGAGAGAACAAAATGGATAGGAATTTTGCTTTCTAAATAGTTACATTCCACATCCGGCTGATCCGCCTCTCCAATATTGTTTTTCAAGTTCTAAAAATTTTTGTTTTTCGTTTTCATTCATTATTCTTTCATTGTATTCTAAATCTAATCCGAGTTGATTTAGAGGGATTTTAACAGAATTTATTATTTGGTCTCTTATCGGGATATTTGGAAAAGGCCATACAAATGTAGCTTTTAATTTATTGTTTTTTTCATCAAAATCAATATCTTGAAGAATTCCTAAATTAATTAAACTTGTGGCGATCGCCGGGTGCTGAATACTTTCAAGCGTTTGAATTACTTTAAAGTAGTCCATATTTTTCCTTTTTTTTAACAAATTATATAATAATATAATTAAATGATACTTGTTATTTTGATAAAATATAAATAAAAAGTAGAAAAATGACTGAAAAAGAAAAGCAAGAAGCATTAAAATTAACAGAAGAATTAAAAAATGATTTTAAAGAAGATGAAGTAAAAAGCTTTTTTGGAAAATTCAAAAATCTTAGTTTTTTAGAAGATATGAAACTTCTTTTTGAAATGATAAACGATAAAAATTATTCACTTTCACCCACTGTTTATGCAACTATTGCCGGAGCACTTGCTTATGTGGTATTACCCTCAGATATAATTCCTGATTTTTTACCGGGGATCGGATTTATAGATGATGCATTTGTAATTTCATTCGTAGTAAAACAGTTAAAAAAAGAAATAGAAAAATATAAAAAATTCAAAAATAAAAAACATTGAATAATGTTTTGAATTTTATTGTCGGGTTAAGTTTAAGTGTTTAAATTTGCAAAATAAAAATAAGTATTAAAATTATTCGGAATTGTTAAAAAATAAGATGATTTTTAAATGAGAGTTTTTGAAGTAATGGCGGAGCCGACGGGACTCGAACCCGCGACCTCCGGCGTGACAGGCCGGCATTCTAACCAGCTGAACTACGGCTCCAAATTGGGATTGTAGATGGTGGTCGCTGCAGGGCTCGAACCTGCGACCCCCAGCTTGTAAGGCTGGTGCTCTCCCAACTGAGCTAAGCGACCATGTTTATAAAAAGTGTCAATAGTTGAAAATAAATAAAGTATTTAGAAGTGGCGTCCCCAACGGGATTCGAACCCGTGTCGCCGCCGTGAAAGGGCGGTATCCTAGACCACTAGACGATGGGGACAGATGGTGACCCGTGCTGGATTCGAACCAGCGGCCCTCTGCTTAAAAGGCAGATGCTCTACCGACTGAGCTAACGGGTCTTTTCCTCACAACTTGTCGTTGTGTGGGTGAAATTATATGAAAATGAGTTCCTAAAGTCAAGGGTTTTCAGCGAAAAATTACGAATTTTTTAAAATTTCGAAAGTATCAATTTTATAAAATTTTTTTAATTCAGAATAAAGTTCGGGATAGTGAATAATTAACGTTTTAGGAGAAGTAAAATAATATTCGGATATAACAGCAAAAAATTCCGATTCGTTTGTAAGGGCGTATTCGTCTATAAAAATTTCTTGTTTATGTTTTTTTAATCTGTTATATGTTGAAAGAATATATTTTTTCCAATTTTTTATTTCGTCTTTATCAAGTGGAGGAATACCGTCGCCGACTCCGTCGTCAAAGTCTAATATATGCGCAAATTCGTGAATAATTACGTTTCTTTTTGAATGTTTATAAATTTGATATTTTGCGTCGTGCCATGAGATTATTACACTGTCTTTTAAAGCTTCACCGCTAATTATTACATCATTCTCTACTATATAATCCCTATATACGGTCTTTTTTATAGCTTTAGGATAGATATAAATATACTGTAGACGAGGATAACAATACTCTTCATAACCTATAGTTAAAATACAACCGTAAAATGCTATTAATGTTTTTATTTCATCACTGAGTGTTAAATAAACGGGAATAATATTTTTTTCCAGCCAAAATCTTTGAATTTTATATTCGATAATTTTTTTTAAATTCGAAGGTAAGTTCTTATATAAAGGTAAATTGTTTAAATAGGTTTTATATTTGTAGTCCAAAGGTTGTGATTTTAATTTTTTTAAACTTTTTTTATATTTAAAATATTTATAAATATTGAATAAAACAATAAGAAAAAAAAGAGTCCATAAAAGGAGTAGAAATTTAGCAAAATTATCCATAAATTGCTTGGATTGATTTGAATCCGGCTGCTGCCAAAATTATACTGCCGATAACATTTAATGAGATATAAACCAAACTTTCAATAATAAGGCCGTTTTTAATTAAAAAGAAACTTTCAATTGCAAATGTTGAAAAAGTGGTAAGAGCTCCCATCATCCCTGTAGTTAAAAGTGATTTTAAATAAGGATTTTCTATAATGTGAAACTGTATAAGACCTATTAAAATACCTAAAATCAAGCTTCCTATCCAGTTGACCGCAAGGGTTCCAAAAGGAATGTCGTGTTTTACCAATCCGTTTACCAGACCCGTTGTATAAGCTCTTAAAATCGCACCTATAAATCCTCCGATTCCGATTGCCAGCATTGTATCGAACTTCAAAGCAGCTCCTTTTTATGAATTTTTGTTTAAACCGTATTCTTTGTCTAAAACATCCTGCATTTTATTTCTCATATCTTCATACCATCCTTCATACGGATAAAAACTCTCTAAAAAAACAACTTTTATAGGCTGTTTTTCAATTCTGAAAGGATGTTTTTTAAATGCTTTTGGGAGGTTTATTATGACAAACGGTTGGACTTTTAAATTTAGTTTTTCCACAATACCTTTAGGGCCGTTTTTAAATTTTAAAAGTTTTGTATAATCACCTTTGTTTCTTGTGCCTTCGGGGAATAAAAATACTTTATATCCTTTTTGCGTTTTTTCTTTTATATCTTTTATCATTTTTATGATAGCTCTTTTATCGTTTCTGTTGGCTAAAATCATATCGCTTTTTGTAACAAGATATTTAAAAATGGGCATTTTTGCTATTTCATCTTTGGCAACCCATATTATTTTTTCATTTCCGTAGACTGTTTCCATAAGTGGTATATCAAGGTTATTTGTATGATTCCCCATGAGTATATTGGCTGTAGGGTCAATTTCACCCTCTATAATAATTTCTTTAGCGATTAAACTTGTTAAGATTTTTGAAGCTTTTTTTCTGAGTTTAAGCTCCCATTTGGGATTTATCGCAATAAGCAGTGAAACTATTGCTAAATAAGCAAAGCCGTAAATAAATTTTAATATACTGATTATGCTATCTAATATCTTCATTTTTTACCCATCCTATTTTTTTATTTATTTTTATTTTGGTATATTTATCGAGTTTATTGAGGACTTTTGCTTTTTCATTACCTCTTGAAATGTAAATTACTGTAGATTGTTTTGTAGGAAGAATTTGTACTTTTGTATTTCTTGAAAGAATTATTTCTCCTTTTGGTAAGAGTTTATAAATTAGAAAACCACTTAACAGAATAGGAAAAATAAGTAGCCATACTTTTTGATAAATCAAAAATATTATTAGTCCAAAAGCGATTAAAATCAGTATTAAAATATTTACAAGATTAAAAAAATTATTTTCTTCCGGATTTAATTCAGTCTGGGTACTTATGGTATCTTGTTTTAATTTTATAGGAATTTCTATTTTTTCAAATTTTTCATTTTTTAAATTAAAATAATAAAAATTTAATTTTTTTATATTATTCGGAATGATAGCATAATATGAAGCCTCATTTTGGGAAATTAAAGTTAAATTGTGTTCTTTAAATCCTAGGTTAAAATCATTAATATTACAATTTTTACATTTTATCGTAAATGATAATATCGTTGAATTTTCGTCGTATTTTGAAGAAATCGGATTTATTATTTTAAGATTATCAGCAAATACTTTTGAAAAGTTTTTTGGCGGATTGATATTTTTTATATTAATCAGGTTATCTAAATCGATTTCTTTATAAAATTTTTTAGCTATTAGCATTAATTTATGTTCTTCTTCGTCAGCTTTAAATTTGATATCCAAATTATAAAGATAGGGATTTTTTTGTGTTAAATTAGATTCGACATTATATGAAGGAATAGCATGAAGTTCTTTTGGGGAAGATAATATTATCTTTGCTTTTAAATTAACAAGTTGATTTTTATAATAATAAGGTTTTATATTTTGATATTTTATTATTTCCCCGTAAAGAAAAAAAAGTGAAGAAAAAATTAATAAGACTATCCTCATTTTAAAGCTATATTATATTCTTTTTGAAGAGAATTGATATATGATAAAAATTGTTTTCTTTTTTTGCCCCAAAGAGTAATTTTTGCAGAATTTTTTATTTTAACCGGGTTTATCCATCTCCCGTTTTTCATAACACCGAAATGTAAATGAGGCCCGGTAGATAATCCTGTATTTCCAAGATATCCTATTATTTGACCTTGTTTGACCCATTTTCCGTTATATATTCCTCTTGGCCAGCTTTTAAGATGTGCGTATATTGTTATATAGCCGTTTTTATGTTTAATTTTTACTGTTTTTCCATATCCTTTTATCCAGCCTTTATAAATAATTTTACCGTCAGCTACACTGTGAATCGGTGTTCCTATTCTGTTTACATAATCGATTCCATCATGCATTCGCCATTTATGTAAGATAGGATGGTATCTCATACCGAATTTCGAAGAAATTCTTTTGTATTTTAAAGGAGCCGGTAAGAACATCCCTTTTAAACTTCTGGCTTTTTCATCATAATATCTTCCGTCATAAGGATTTAAAAAAGCGTTATAAGTATAATATTTGCTTTTTATGGAAGCATATATTATTTTTATATCTTTTATTTTTCCGTATCTTAATTTTTCTTCATATAAAATTTTTATTTTCGTATTTTTCGGAATTGCTCTGAAATTAACTTTGTCATTAAAAATATCAATTAATTTGGAAGTGAGAGTTCTTGAATGGGTGGAGTTATAAATATCGTAATTTAAGTTATTGTTAATATTTATTTCAGTATATCTTTTTCTGGTGTCATACATTATAGGAACTATTTTTGTAATATATTTTCCGTTTTCGTTGATTATTTGAATTTGATTTTTAGAATCTATAGGAATTAAAGCCTGTTTTAAAATATTATTGTTTTTTAGTAAGAATATTGTTTCACCTACAGGAATTCTTTTTACTTTTCTTTTTATTTGAGAGGGAAGATTGTAATAAATTGAAACGGGTAATGAATTTTTCTTTAAAAATCCGTAAAAAGTGTCTTTTGTAGTCCATTTTTTTGTTTCTACTTTATATGCTAAAAGAAGAGAAAAAGAAAAGAGAATAATTATAAATTTTTTCATTTAAAAAATCCCTCTAACATTTTTACTCCGTCTTCACCGCCTAATATACTTTCCATAGCTCTTTCAGGGTGTGGCATAAGACCAAAAACGTTTTTTGTCTCGTTACAAATTCCGGCAATCGCATCTACGCTGCCGTTAGGGTTCAGTTCGTTTCCTTTAGCGTCACAATATTTTAAGATTACTTGCCCGTTATCATACATTCTTTTTAAAGTGTTTTCATCGACTTTATAGTTTCCTTCGGCATGTGCTATAGGGATATTTATGATGTCTCCTACGTTTAAGTTTTGTAAGAATTTATTATTGTTATCAACTACTTTTAAATGATGGAATTTAGAAATAAAATGTAAATTTTCATTTCTAGTCATTCCGCCCGGAAGCAGGTGAGATTCTAATAAAATTTGAAATCCGTTACAGATACCTAAAACATATCCGCCTTTTTTAGCATATTCGCTAACAGCGTTCATAATAGGTGAAAATCTGGCAATAGCACCGCTTCTTAAATAATCCCCATAGCTAAAACCACCAGGAAGAACAACTAAATCATAGTTTTTAAGTTCTTTTTCACTATGCCAGATAAAATCAACATCCGCGCCTAGCTTTTCAAAAGCCCATTTTGTATCTCTGTCGCAGTTTGTCCCCGGGAATACCACTACTCCTACTTTCATTCCTTAACCTCTATTTCGTAGTTTTCGATTACAGGATTAGCTAGAAGTTCTTTTGCCATTTCTTCAGCTTCTTTTATCGCTTTTTCTCTGTCTTGTGTATCAATGTCGATGATAATCTGTTTTCCTACTCTAACTTCTTTTACGTTTTTAAATCCAAGAGTTTCAAGTGCGTGTAAGACTGCTTTACCTTGAGGATCTAAAACCCCTTTTTTTAAATGTACGTTTACTGCTACTTTCATTTTGCTTCCTTTAATCTGTTTAATACTTCACTGTATGCTTCTTTAATATTTCCAAGATTAAATCTAAATAAATCTTTATCAAGTTTTTTACCTGTTTCTTTGTCCCATAATCTACAAGAATCAGGTGTGATTTCATCGGCTAAAATTATATTGCCTTCTTTGTCTTTTCCGAATTCAATTTTAAAGTCTACTAAAATTAATCCTACTTTGTCAAAAAATTTGATTAAAAATTCATTTACTTTTCTACCGTATTCTCTTAATAAGTCAAGTTCTTTTCTGTCATCCACAAGATTTAAAATCATAGCATGGTCATCATTAATTAGTGGGTCGTTTAAGTCGTCGTTTTTGTAATAAAATTCTACGATAGGGAAAGGCAATTTTTCACCTTCTTTAAGTCCGAGTCTTTTCGCAAGACTGCCTGCTACTATATTTCTTACTACTACTTCTATCGGAATTATTTCAACTTTCTTTACCAGTTGTTTAGTATCGTCTATTTGTTTTATTAAATGAGTAGGAATTCCTTCTTTTTCAAGTGCTTCAAAAATAAGAGTCGTAATAGCACAGTTTAGCGCGCCTTTTCCACTCTCTTGCGATGCTTTTTCTCCGTTAAAAGCTGTCAATGAGTCTTTATATTCACATATTACTTCATCAGGCTTTTCAGTTTTATAAATTCTTTTGGCTTTTCCTTCATATAACAGTTCCATAACTCTCCTTTATTTCGAATGTTGATTTGCGATAATCAGGGCTTTTAGAATATTCGCTCCTGTTAAGAGCTGTAAATCTCCGTTAATTTTTTGAATGTTTTTATCTTCTTTTTTTGTTTTTTTACCGTCGATTTTTTCAAGTTCCGCTTTTAAATGAGCTTTTAAATTGGCTTCTTTTATTGTAGCGGTCGTATCATTTATCTCTTTTACTTCGGCAGGATGTACGATAATATCAGGTGTAACACCTTTTGCTTGGATGGTTCTACCGCTTGGAAGATAATATCTTGCAACTGTGAGTCTTATTGCTTCTTCTTTATTTACAGGTAATATTGCCTGAACACTTCCTTTACCGAATGTAGTTTCACCTACGATTACGGCACGTTTATGGTCCTGAAAACCGCCTGCTACGATTTCACTGGCACTAGCACTTCCGTTATTTACCAATACTACAATAGGAATATTTTTATAAGTGCCTGCACTGTGGGCGTAATAAGTTTCGTTTTCGCTTTTTACTCTTCCTTTTTGTGAAACTAAAACACCATTGTCAATAAATAAATCAAGTGTACCGACCGCTTGGTTTAGAAGACCTCCGGGATTGTTTCTGAGATCGATTATAATGCCTTTTTTTCCTTCTTTTTTAGCTTCTTGTACGATTTTTTTAAGAGAAGAAACTACGTTTTTGTCAAAATTACTTATTCTTATGTATTTAATTTCCGGGTAGTTTTCCAAATCTTTTGCTTTTACAGATTTAACTTTTATAATTGCTCTTGTAATAATTACTTTAAAAGGTTTTTGACCTTTTCTAACGATAGTCAGCGTGATTTTCGTTCCGGGCTTTCCTCTCATTAAATTAACGGCTTCATCAAGAGTCATATCGATTGTGGCTTTATCGTTTATTTTTAGGATAATATCCCCGGCTTTTAGTCCGGCTTTGTAAGCAGGGGTGTCGTCTATCGGAGATATAACGGTTAAAACTCCGTTTTTCATACCTACTACAATCCCCAGACCACCGAATTCTCCGTTTGTTTGAATTTTAAGTTCTTTATAAGCTTTTTTATCAAGATAGCTTGAGTGAGCGTCAAGATTAGGCAGCAGTCCTTTTAGTGCTTTATTTATTATTGTAGTAGTGTTTATATCATCAACATAATAAGCTTCAATCATATTTACGACTTTTACGAATTTTTCATATGCTTGAAGTCTTGTTTGTTGTGATTCCTTAGCGTAAGTTATTGAAAAAAGTAATATGAAAGCTATGAATAATTTTCTCATAATGCTCCTTGAGAGTTTTTGAAATTCTATTTTAATTTATATAAAAAATCAAGAAAAAGCTTAAAGTGCTTATATATTAATATAACTTTAATATAAAATGAAAATATTAATTTAAAAACCTTGACATAAAATGACTAAACCTGATATAATTACATTAACTAAAACTTTTAAGGAGGAGAATATGGAAAAATTATTCGAAAAATTAACCAATCAGATGATGGAAGCGATTGAAAGCGGGCTTAGCTTAGCTTTACATAATAAAAATCCTGAAGTACATCCGTTACATGTATTATGGGGATTATTAACAAATACAAATACCGTATTGAATCAAGCCCTAAATAAAATGGGTGTAGATAAGGTAGCAATTGAGCTTGAAGTTAAGTCTGCGGTAGATAGACTTCCAAAAGTTGATAACATTACTAAAGAATCTATAAGAATAGGAAGAGAATTAATCGACAGCTTGCAAAAAGCAGAAGCGCTTGCCACAAAACTTGGTGATAAATATATTGCCGTTGATACTTGGCTTATAGCGAATCTTGACAGATTCAAAGATATTCTTGGAAAATATGTAGATTTAATGGAACTTAAAAAAACTCTTGAAGCTATAAGAGGAGATAAAAAAATCGAAAGCAAAAGTGCTGATGAAAATCTTGACGCACTAAATAAATACGGAATAGATTTGACTGAAAAAGCGAGACGTGGTGAGCTTGATCCTGTTATCGGAAGAGATGAAGAGATTAACAGAATGACTCAAATTCTTATTAGAAAAACTAAAAATAACCCGATTTTACTTGGTGAACCTGGGGTTGGTAAAACAGCACTTGTAGAAGGTTTGGCTCAGAGAATCGTTAAAAAAGAAGTGCCTACAAGCTTACAAAATAAAAGAATTATCGCACTTGATATGACAGCACTTGTAGCAGGTGCTAAATATAGAGGTGAATTCGAAGATAGATTAAAAGCTGTAATTGATGAAGTAAAAGCAAATCCGAATATTATTTTATTTATCGACGAAATTCATACAATCGTTGGTGCGGGTGCAAGCGAAGGTAGCATGGACGCAGCTAACATTTTAAAACCGGCACTTGCTAGAGGAGAGCTTAGAACAATCGGTGCGACAACATTAAAAGAATATAGAAAATATTTTGAAAAAGACGCGGCGCTTCAAAGAAGATTCCAACCTGTAATGGTAAACGAACCAAGCGTAAATGAAGCGATCAGAATTCTAAGAGGTCTAAAAGACAGACTAGAAGCGCACCATAAAGTAAAAATTCTTGATGAAGCGTTAGTAGCTGCGGCAAAATTGACTGACAGATACATTACTGATAGATATTTACCGGACAAAGCTATCGACGCAATTGACGAAGCGGCGGCTGAAATTAGAATGCAAATTGAAAGCGAACCGTTTGAGCTTGCTAAAATCAAAAGAGAAATAGAACAGCTTATGGTGGAAAAACAAGCTATCGAAATGGAAGGTGCCAAAACTGAAAAAGCCAAAAAAAGATTGGAAGAAATCGAAAAACAATTAGCTGATTTAGAAGAGAAAAAAAGACAGCTTGAAGCTAAATACGAAGAAGAAAAAAGAGTTCTTAAATCTATTGCTGAAATTAAAGAACAAATTGAAAAACTTAAAAACGAAGCTGAAATCGCAAAAAGAGAAGGTGACTTCCATAAAGCGGCTGAAATTGAGTATGGAAAAATTGTTGAACTTAAGAAAAAACTTGAAGAGCTTGAGAAAAAATGGGAAGAAATGCAAAAAGAAGGTACTCTGTTAAAGAGTGCTGTTGATGAAGAGGCTGTTGCTAACGTAGTAAGTAAATGGACAGGAATCCCGGTTAGCAAAATGCTTAAAAGCGAACTTGAAAAAATATTACATATTGAAGATGAACTTAAGAAAAACGTTGTCGGACAAGATGAAGCTATTAGAGCGGTTGCCAGAGCGATTAAAAGAAATAAAGCTGGACTTGGTGATCCAAACAGACCGATTGGTAGCTTTATGTTCTTAGGACCGACAGGAGTTGGTAAAACTGAAACAGCTAAAACATTGGCAAGATTCTTATTTGATGATGAAAAAGCGCTAATTAGATTTGATATGTCTGAATATATGGACAAAATATCTGTATCTAAACTTATCGGTGCTGCGCCTGGATATGTTGGATATGAAGAAGGCGGACAATTAACAGAAGCTGTAAGAAGAAAACCTTATAGCGTAATTCTATTCGACGAAATTGAAAAAGCGCATCCAGATGTATTCAACATTCTATTACAAGTGCTTGATGATGGTAGACTTACAGATAATAAGGGTGTAACAGTTGATTTCAAAAACACAATTATTATCTTAACAAGTAACATCGCAAGTGATATTATTCAAGAAATTAAAGATCCTCAAGCAAGAAAAGAAGCTGTGTGGGCTGAATTAAAAAGAAGAATGAAACCGGAATTCTTAAACAGACTTGATGAAGTGGTAGTATTTAATCCGCTTGGAAAAGAACAAGTTAAACAGATTGTTGATATCTTACTTAGAAAAATTAAACAAAGACTTGAAGAAAGAGATATCGATCTTGAGCTTACTGAAAGAGCGAAAGATTATATCGCTGAAGTCGGATTCGACCCAATCTTTGGTGCTAGACCGTTAAAAAGAGCATTGGCTGAGGTTGTAGAAGATAAACTAGCCGAGCTGATTTTAGAAGGTAAAGTAAAAGAAGGCGATAAAGTAGAATTCGACGTAGACGAAAATCATGTAATCGTAAAAGTAAACGGACAAGAAGTAGCAAGGGACCCTAAATAATCCCTTCTTTTTTTCTTTTTAAATAAATTAAACCCTCCGACGCTTTATATTAACCACATGTGATCTTTTTAAATTAATCTTCATTAAAAATTTATTAAATTTTATATATTTTTTGTTTAATTTTTATAATTATTTGACGATATTATTACAGATGTAAAATTCATATGAATTAAAATTCGTTATAATTAATAAAAAAAGGAGAAAGATGTATTTATTTCTGTATGGATTGCATTTATTAGTAGTGTTTAGCTGGGCGATATTTTTGCTTCAATTTATAAAATCTCTTCAAAATAATTTAACTGATAGGTATCTTTTCGGTATTTTGTCGGTATTTATGATGTTGGTTGCTTTAGGAATAGGTACAAAGCTTATGCTGTTAAATCCAGGAGTTGCGAAAGTAGGTGTTTGGCTTCATGTAAAACTTAGTTTTGATATTTTATTAATGATTGAGAATTTATATCTTTTATACGTTTTATTTAAAAACAAAACCCTTTCATCAAAAGTTTACGAAATTTTATACTGGTGTAGTTATGGTGCGTTTATGCTAATGATTGCCCTTACGATGTTCAGACCATTTTAAAGGAAGACAATGATTAATGAAAAAAGAGTGGAGGAGAAATTAAAAGCAGGTAAAAGACTTTCGAAATTGGATGCCCCTAAAACTTTAAAAAATCAAGAAAAGATTTTAAGTGAAAATGATTTTATCGTATCTAAAACAGATACAAAAGGTTATATTATTTATTGTAATAGAATTTTCGTAGAAATGGCCGGATGGAGCAGATTTGAACTGATGGGTGCTAATCATAATATAATCAGACATCCCGATATGCCGAAAATTGCTTTCAAAGTTTTATGGGATTTAATTCAAAACAAAAAAGAGTTTTTCGGGTTTGTTAAAAACTTACGAAAGGACGGCGGGTTTTATTGGGTGTTTGCTTATATCACGCCCGATTTGGATCTAAACGGAAATATAGTCAGTTATACGTCGTTTAGAAAAAAACCTAGCAGAAAAGGTATAGAAGTAATGAGCGATATTTACAAACAACTTTTGGAAGCTGAAAAAACAGGTGGGATTGCTGCAAGTTACGAGCTTTTAAAAAAATTGTTAAATGCTACTGATGAAGATGTAGTTGAAAAATATCACAAATTAGTTTTTGACTTACAGAAGGAAGGATAAAAGATGAAAAAAAAAGTTGTGGAAATTTTAATTAGTTTATTGTCTTTAGTAGGAATCGGGTTTTCAGTGTATAAAAACGAATATATTTTGGCAGGACTTTTTTTAATAACTGCGATAATGCCTTGGTTGAAAAAAGAGAAAAAAAATGACACGGATACTCTTGAGAAGATTAACGATGTCGTAGAAAAATTATATAACGGTGAAATTTATCATAGAATTATTCTTGATGACGATAAAACGAAAGAAGAAAAAATCGGTTGGAATATTAACGAATCTTTAGACCAGATCGAAGACTTACTCAGGGAATCTCAAAATTCCATACAAGCGATTATCAGAGGAGAAGATTATAGGTATATTATGCCAAGCGGTCTTCATGGAGAATTTAGAAATGTGGCACTTGAATTTGAAAAAGCCATTGATTCTTTAAAATTATCAAAAAAAGTTGAACTTATAGCAAATCTTGGGAAAAGATTTACTAAAATCGACGGTGGAGTGCCGGCAAATTTACAAAGAGTCGGAGAATCTATATTCAGAATCGATGAAGCATTTAAAGATATAGCAACAAAAGTAAAAGAGTCTTCGAATAAAGCAAGTGAAACTTATAACATAATGATTGAAACGAAAAATGATTTTGAAGAGCTTTCTCAAAAAGTTGTCGATACTTCCACTGAAATTGAACATATGGCCGGACATATCAGTTCGATTTCGGATATTGTAGAGCTTATCAAAGACATTGCCGATCAGACTAATCTTTTGGCACTTAATGCCGCGATTGAAGCGGCGAGGGCCGGGGAACACGGTAGGGGATTTGCCGTGGTGGCCGATAATGTAAGAGAACTTGCCGAAAAAACCCAAAAAGCCACTAATGAAATTGCCATTACAATTCAAACGCTTCAACAACAATTTATGACAGTCAGTGATAATACCGAAAAAGTAGTGGAAATAAGTAATAAATCGTATAAAACGCTTGAAACATTTGAAAATTTATTAAATATTTTACAAAAAGATTTAAGAGAGGTTACCACTATTTCTGATACCAATACATTAAAACTGATATTTATTACTTTTAAAATCGCACATATTATCTATAAATCAAATTTATATTCTTCCGTGACAAGAGAACATGTTGAAGACGATATGTTATATATAACTCATGAAAACTGTCTGCTTGGCAGATGGATGGAAATTCCTGCGATTAAAGAAATTTTAATGAAATATAATTTTTATAATAAAATGGTGGAATATCATAAAAAATTACATGAAATCGGAGCTGAAGTCTTACGAAGAGTTAAAAAAGAAGGGGTAAATAAAGAAAACAGTGATTGGTATTATGATAAACTCAAAGAAGTTGAAAAATATGCTAAACTTTTATTTGAAGAATTGGATAAATTAGTAGAAAAAATCTCTAATGACGAAGATTCTTTGACAAAAATAATAGAAAATTCACAAATATTACAAGAACATTAATAAGGAGTTTTATGTTAAGATTCGCCCCTTCTCCTACGGGAGATATGCATGTAGGAAATTTAAGAGTAGCGATTTTTAATTATTTAGTCGCCAAACAAACAAATGATAAATTATTAATTCGAATAGAAGATACTGATAAAGAAAGAAATATCGAAGGGAAAGATAAAGAAATATTAGCTCTTTTAGATCTTTTCGGGATAAAGTACGATCAGGTTGTATATCAATCCGGAAATTTTCATATTCATCAGCAAATGGCTAAACAATTGCTGGATAAGGGAAAAGCTTTTGTCTGTTTTTGCGATGAAGAAGAACTTAATAAAGAAAGAGAAAAAGCAAAAAAAGAAAAAAGACCTTACAGATATAGCGGAAAGTGCGAAAATCTCTCTTCAAAGGAAGTAGAAAAACTGATAAAAGAAAAAAAGCCTTTTGTAATCAGAATAAAAAAACCAGAAAGTGATATTGAGTTTAATGATGAAATAAAAGGTGAGTTTAAATTTTCTCCCTTTGATGTGGATAGTTTTGTAATACTAAGAAACGATTATACACCTACTTATAATTTTGCGTGTGCCGTTGATGATATGCTTTATGATATATCTTTGGTAATTAGGGGAGAAGACCATTTAAGTAACACCCCAAAGCAGATACATATCAGAAAATCTTTGGGATACGATAAAGATATTAAATACGCGCATCTGCCTATTATTTTAAATGAAGAAGGCAAAAAACTTTCAAAAAGAGAAAAGCACGCTTCTGTGAAATGGCTTTTGGAAGAAGGATTTATGCCAGAAGCGATTGCTAATTATCTTATTTTACTTGGAAACAGTTTTGAGAAAGAAGTTTTTACTCTTGATGAAGCGGTTGAATTTTTTGATTTGAAAAAGGTTTCTCGAGCGCCTGCAAAATTTGATATAGAAAAACTTAAATTTCTCAATAAAGAGCATATGAAAAAAATTGACAATTTAGCTGAGTATCTGGGTTATCATCCTCAATATGAAGAACTGTTAAAAATTTTCAGGGATGAAAGTGCTACTTTAAAAGAGATAAAAGAAAAATTCGAAGCCGTATTTGAAAAAGCAAAAGATGATGAATATAAAAATGAAAGAGAAATTATAAAAAAGGAAATTTTGGAAAACGAATTAGAAGATAATTATGACGACTTTAAAAAAAGAGTTATGAAAAACACCGGACTTAAAGGAAAAAAACTTTTTATGCCATTAAGGGAATTATTTATAAATCAAAAACACGGTGCTGAAATCAAAGATTTATATCAAGCAATGAAATCTTATTTAAAAGAAGTTGTAAAAACAAGGTAAAGTTTGTATAATTATTAAAAAAGAGGGGAGAAATGAATACATTACTTATTAGTATTTTACAGTTTATTAATGTAATTATCGGAATTTATATCTGGGTGGTAATTATTGCGGCCCTTATTACCTGGGTTCAGCCAAATCCCTATAATCCGATTGTCAGATTTTTATGGAATGTAACGGAGCCCGTTTATGCTTATATAAGACGCTATATTCCTACTAATTTCGGGGGGTTTGATATAGCGCCCATTATTTTAATACTTGCTTTAGAATTTATTCAAATTTTAATAAACAATATTATAGCGTCACTTTATTAATGAAGGTCGTTTTACTTTTATTTCCTTTTTTTCTTTACGCATTAGAACTCGCTCCTCTCCTTACCAAACCCAAAAGCTATGTAAGAGATTTTTATTTGACGGAATTTATGAGAGAAAGTAATGATTCTGTACTTTCTTTTAAAGCTTATACCGCCATGTATAAGCAAAAAATGAAACACCTTAAGATTTTGTCAAAATTTCCTGAATTTAAACCTCTTTATCAATGTGTCAATCCTTCTGTAAGAGATATTAAGAATATAGATATTTCGTGTGTGTTAAATAACGGGCTTTGGCTTAAAAGTATGGCGAAACTAAGTAAAAGTGATTTGGAATATCTTTATAAAAATCTCCCAAACGGCAAAGAAAAAGAAACTGTTTATGCGTTTTTACATAACGATTATTCGAAAATTTTTAAAGACAGGGATTTGGGATATTATTTTATATTAAATTATCCCGATAAAAAAATAGATCAAATTATTAATGATTTTTCTATTTTCGAAGACAAATATTTTAAACTTTTTATAAAAAGCGCAGTGTTAAACGATTTGCCGCTTATTAGGTTTTCTTTATCAAAATTAAATTATAAAAAATATAACGATCAAATAAAATGGTGGCTTTTTTTAAACGAAATGAAATTTAAAAATTACAAAAAAGCTCAAAAAATTTTAGAATCAGTTAAAAATAAAAAAGAAAAAGAGTATTTTTGGCTTTGGCAATTAACAAATAAAGACAAGTATCTTGATAAACTTTTAAATAATCCAAGAGTGAACTTTTATACGCTGTATGCCCATGAAGAAAAAAACATTCCTTTTGATATCAGAAGTCAAATTGTTTTTAATTCGATAAAAACACCAAAATATGACCAGACAAATCCATGGGATGTATTAAAATTTTGGGATGAATTTAAAAAAAGAGAGGATTTGTTTACTTTTGCCAAAGAACTTGACAGTGAAAAATCCGTTGCTTTAAAAGCCCTTGTTCTTGATAAAGCTAACAGATTTAAGGTAAATTATTTTATAACTCCTAAAATGTATAATGATTCAAATATTTCATTTAAAGCTTTTGTATACGCAATTGCCAGACAGGAAAGCAGATTTATCCCGGCAAGTGTAAGTAGAAGTTATGCTCTTGGTGTTATGCAAATGATGCCGTTTTTGGTAAGACATATGAAAGGGAATGTTTTTAATCAATTCGATTATAATGAAAATGTAAAACTTTCCGTAAAACATCAAAAATGGCTCTTTTCAAAATTAAAAGACCCTCTTATGGTGGCGTATGCGTATAACGGAGGAATAGGGTTTGTAAATAGAAAAGTGTTGCCTTATTTTAAATATACGGGTAAATTCGAGCCGTTTTTAAGTATGGAACTTGTAAAGTATGATGAGAGCAGAGAATACGGCAAAAAAGTAATTGCCAATTATATAATCTATTCTCATATTTTCGGAGATAAAAACATAACTTTACATAAATTTCTTAAAAAGTAACGTTACATTCTCCCCAGTGTTTGCTTTTATATTCTATTAAATAAGGAGCCGGAGTGTTTGTTTCTACGATATAATAGCTCATCCAGCTATTGTAAAAAGGAAAATTTTTGTATAAAATGTAATTCGGAATATTTTTCGAAATTTTTGTAGGCGGTTTTTTATTTATTAAAAAAGTAAATTCTGTATTATTAAGAGAATTATTAAAATCATTGTAAACACCCACTAAAAATGAAGGGTTTTGTAGTTTGTCCGGATAAAGAGGATTTAAGTAAACAATATCAATAAGAGCTTTTGTCTCAAGTGAATTTAGTACTTGACATCTTTGAGTGTATTTTAACGTTTTTTCGTAAAGCGGGTCTTGACTTAAAGCATTTTTAATACCGCATCCGCTAAAAAGTATAATAATTAATGATAAAAACGCAAAAAGTTTTTTCATTTAAAACCTTTTTAAAGAATTATATCATAAAAGGAAACCGATGAAATTTGAAGTTATAGGAATTGGGGATTATAAAGGCAAATGTATTTACGATGAAGCTGAAGACGCTTTGATGGTGGATGATGAGGTGGTTGTGGATTTCAAAAAGAAATATAAGGATTATTTAAAATATACTAAATTTTTGATTAATAATCCATGGGGCAGGGAATGGATTAGTTTTCAATTTATTCCGAATAAGAAGTCAATTTTAAAAAGACCTTTTGCTATTATTACCGCTCATAACCCGAAAGATTTAATTTTAAATGATTTTTTAAATTTTATTAGAAATACCGAACTTGAAGGGGTGATTAAATCATTGAAATATGAATATATGACAAGTATAGGTGAACTTTTTGATTACAGTGAAGAGTCTTTTATTATTTATGATATTTCAAAACAAGAAGCTTTGAGAATTGGAAATATGTTTGACCAGGATACGGTTTTTTATAATTCGGGAAGTGAAATAAGTATTACTAAATGCGAGAGTAAAAAAGATGTGCTTAAATATAATTATGAAAAACATTTTAAAGGAGAGTGATGGATGATTATAAAGACAGAAAATTAACTCCTGGCGAAAAAGCTGGTGTAACCGCAGCAATACTGATGTTTTTTGGAGTGGGAATGATTATGGGAGGAAGTGCCAGCGGAAATGACAGGTTGTTTTTTTCCGGTGTCGGGTTGTTTGGAATCGGCAGTGTAATAGCTTTATATTTATTATTCAAATATAAACCAAAAGACGACAATGATTTTTAACTGTCTCCTTTGTGGAGAGGCTTCTTTAAAAATTATCTGTATAAACTGCTCTAAAAACTATCTGAAAACAAAAATTATAAAAAATAAAAATGTTTACAGTTTTTATGATTATGAAGTAATAGAACATTTTAATAAATATAAATATCAAAAAAGAGGAGATTTGGTATATAAAATTCTCTCCAGACCCTTAATAGAGTTTTCAAGAAAATTCAATTTTAATTCTTTTGTATTACCTATAGACGATGTACCCAAATACTTTTCTCATACCGGGATTTTGGCAAATTCAATGAAAAGTAGGTTCTTAAAACCTCTTTTTGGGAAATTGATTGCTTCATCAAAAGTAAAGTATGCTGGCAAAACTTTAGATTACCGACTCAAAAATCCGAGAAATTTTATTTATAAAGGCAAAAAAAATATTGATGTGATTTTGGTTGATGACATAAAAACGACGGGTCTTACTTTGAAAGAAGCAAAAGAGACATTAAAAAAGCATGGTGTAAATGTGATTTTTAATATAGTTTTAAGTGATAAGAGTATTCGATAATTTGGTATAATCTGAATAAAAAAAGGATATAAATGCAAGTAATTCCAGTAAAAATAGAAGATACACTTGCCAAAAGTTATTTAGAATATTCTATGAGTGTAATAGTAGGGCGTGCTCTTCCTGATGTTAGAGACGGTCTTAAACCCGTTCATAGAAGAATATTATATGCTATGTATAAAATGGGAATAACTTCAAGTTCTCCTTATAAAAAATCGGCAAGAATCGTAGGGGATGTAATCGGTAAATACCATCCTCACGGAGACAGTGCCGTATATGAAGCTCTCGTTAGAATGGCGCAGGATTTTTCTATGAGAATGCCTCTCATTGACGGTCAGGGTAACTTCGGAAGCATTGACGGTGACAACGCTGCGGCCATGAGATATACCGAAGCAAGACTTACAAAAATAGCCGAAGAGCTTTTAAAAGATATTGATAAAGATACTGTGGATTTCATTCCAAACTATGATGGAACTGAAAGAGAGCCGGTAGTTCTTCCAGCAAGATTTCCAAATCTTTTGGTAAACGGAAGCAGCGGTATTGCCGTGGGTATGGCTACTAATATCCCGCCTCATAATCTAACTGAGCTAATTGACGCTCTTGTTTATATGATTGATAATAAAGAAGCAAAACTCGAAGATATTTTACAATTCGTAAAAGGTCCGGATTTTCCGACGGGCGGAATTATTTTTGGAAGAAGCGGAATAATAGAAGCATATAAAACGGGAAGAGGAAGTATTAAAATCAGAGCGAAACATCATATTGAACATAGAGGAAACAGAGAAATAATTGTAATAGACGAACTTCCGTATCAGGTAAATAAAGCAAAGCTTATAGAAAAAATTAGTGACCTTGTAAAAGATAAGGTGCTTGATGGTATAAGTGAAGTAAGAGATGAGAGTGATAGGGAAGGTATCAGGGTAGTAATTGAGCTTAAAAAAGATGCGATGAGTGAAATAATATTGAATAATCTTTATAAACATACTCAAATGCAAGTAAGCTTCGGTATTAATATGTTGGCAATTTTGGATAAAGAACCTAAACTTTTTAATTTAATGGAAATACTTGAAACATTTTTAAAATTCAGAAAAACCGTTGTAATCAGAAGAACGATTTACGAACTTGAAGAAGCAAAAAGAAGGGCCCATATTTTAGAAGGTCTTTTAGTAGCGTTAGCAAATATTGATGAAGTGGTGGAACTTATTAAAAAGAGCGAAACTACAAAAGATGCGCGTGAGAAACTTATGGAGAGATTTGAGCTTAGTGAAGTGCAAGCCCAGGCTATTCTTGATATGAAACTAAGCCGTTTAACATCACTTGAGATTGAAAAGCTTGAAAAAGAATACAATGAGCTGATGGAAAAAATTGCTTATTTGAATTCTATTTTAAAAGAAGAAAGTGTATTAAATAATGTAATTAAAGAGGAACTTTTAGAAATTAAGAAAAAATATCCGACTGAGAGACTTACGGAAATTGTAGATGATTATGACGATATCGATATTGAAGATCTGATTCCAAACGAAGAGATGGTCGTAACTATTACTCATAGAGGATATGTCAAAAGAGTGCCTCTAAAAACGTATGAAAGACAAAATAGAGGTGGAAAAGGTAAAAAAGCGTTGACTACCTATGAAGATGATTTTATTGAAGATTTTTACATAGCAAAAGCACATGATACACTTATGATTATTACCAACAAAGGTCAGTTACACTGGCTTAAAGTATATAAAATTCCTGAAGGCAGCAGAACCAGTAAAGGAAAAGCGATAGTAAATCTTATAAATCTTGATAAAGATGAAAAAATTCAGACTATCATAAAAACTAGCGATTTTAATGAGAGCAAATCTTTGGCGTTTTTCACAAAACAGGGAATTGTTAAAAGAACGAATCTAAGCGAATTTAAAAACATAAGAAGTACTGGGGTTAGGGCAATAGTAATTGATGAAGGTGATGAACTTGTTACGGCAAAAATAGTATATCCTGAAGATAAATATCTATTTATTGTGACTAAAAAAGGTATGGCCATAAGATTTCCTGTGGATACCGTAAGAGAGATGGGAAGAAACGCAAGAGGAGTTAAAGGTATTACATTTAAAATCCCTGGAGATGAAGTGGTAGGAGCATTAAGCTTAAAAGACGACAATCAGGAAATTCTTACAGTTAGCGAAAAAGGATTTGGAAAAAGAACAGAAGCCAGTGCTTACAGGCTTACAAACAGAGGCGGAAAAGGTGTGATTGCTATGAAGCTTACCAACAAAACTGGTGATTTGGTAGGTGTAGTGGCAACGGAAAAAGATCATGACCTAATGCTTTTAACAAGTAAAGGTAAAATGATAAGAGTAAGTATCGATTCTATAAGCAAAACCGGAAAAAATACTCAGGGTGTCAGAATAGTTAAGTTGGATAATGACGACAAAGTTGTAAGCGTTGCTAAAACCCCGGCTCAAAAAGAAGAGGAAGAATTAATAACAGAAGGTTAATTTTTTTCTCCTTTTTCCGATATAAAAGAAAAAGGAGTTTTTATGAAAAAATTATTACTAACAGCACTTATCGGCATAGGATGTGTAGTAAGTGCTGAAAATTATACATTTGAACAAAACTGCTTCAATAATCCTGTAAATAAAAAAGTAACATGCCAAAAAAAGACGATATTTACTATTGAAAGTACCGGACAAGGTGTAGTTCCTTCTAATGTAGTTTCAGTGGCTCAAGCTAAGGCAATGGCAAGAAGAGCGGCGATTATTGACGCTTATAAGGCATTGGCGGAAAAAATTTACGGTATTAAAATTAACGGAAAAGACAGTGTAAGAAATCTGATGCTTCAAAATTCTACAATCCGTTCTTATGTATCAGGAGTTATTAGAGGTGCAAGTATTGATGAAGAATCTTATAAAGACGGTATCTATTCAGTAACAATGAGCGTAAAAATTGATTCGGATAATTGGAATAAAATTATTACTCATTCTTATTAGTTTCTTAAGGGCTGAAGAGTATTTTATTTCTTTTCAGCTCTCTTCTAAAAACTATCGATTGATTTACGAAAATTTTAACTGCTCAAAAAAACTGACTCATACAACGGGTAAAAAAATATTTCTTTTTGATATAAAATGTAATAAAAATAATATTTTAAAATGTTGTTATGAACATAAAAATGAAATTATAGATAAATTAATTAATTCTAAAATAACAATCACAGGCCGTGATGAAATTTCAAATAAACAAAATTCACATGCTAAGCTCACTTTTCTTCCTTCTACTTTTGATATTATTATAAAAGACCAAATGTTATATTTTTATTTAAAGGAAAAGTAGTGAAAATTGCCATTGTGGAAGATGATATTAATATGAGAAAATCACTCTCGCTTGCTTTAAAATCAGCCGGATTTGAAGTGGTGGAATTCAGAAATGCCGTCGATGCTTTAAAAAAACTTGATGATAGTATAGATGTTATAGTAAGCGATATTACTATGCCTAAAATGGATGGGATAGAGTTTGTAAAAGAACTTGGGGGTAAATATGAAGTAATTATGATTACCGGAAATGCAACTTTAAATAAAGCTATTGAAGCATTAAGACTTGGAGTCAAGGATTTTTTAACCAAACCTTTTGAAATTGAAGATTTAATCAGTGCGATTAAAAGACAAGCTAAAGTAAAAGAAAAAACAAAAGGAAAAAAAGTATCTATAAAACCAAAATTCATAGCTGTTGATGAAAATACTAAAAAAGTGCTTGAAATGGCAAAAAAAGTTGCTCCTACCAC
This sequence comes from Nautiliaceae bacterium, assembly GCA_027062285.1. Lineage (GTDB taxonomy): Bacteria > Campylobacterota > Campylobacteria > Campylobacterales > Nautiliaceae > Caminibacter. The sequence goes on along the minus strand of JAMOTL010000090.1, from coordinate 19,968 downwards.
AGCTTCGGTGATGCTTCTTGGTGAGAGCGGGGTCGGGAAAGAGGAGTTTGCTAAATTTATACATGAAAATTCAGGCAGAAGCGGAAAATTTATTGCTGTGAATATGAGTGCTATTCCGGAAAATTTGATAGAAAGTGAACTTTTCGGATATGAAAAAGGAGCTTTTACAGATGCTACGCAAAGCAAGCCGGGACTTTTTGAGTTAGCTGAGGGTGGAACTCTTTTTTTAGATGAAATAGGAGAAATGCCATATCATTTACAGGCAAAACTTTTAAGAGTATTACAAGAAAAAGAATTTTACAGACTTGGTGGTACTAAACCTAAAAAGTTGGATGTGAGGATAATTAGCGCTACCAATCAAAATATAGAAGAAATGATAAAAAACAATAAATTCAGAGAAGATTTGTATTATAGATTAAACACTATTCCTATAAAAATTCCACCGTTAAGAGAAAGAAAAAATGATATACTTCCAATTGCCGAAAATGTATTAAAAAACGTATTAAAAGAATACGGTTTGGAAAAAAAAGAATTTGATGAGAGTGCAAAAGAAAAACTTTTACAATACGAATGGCCGGGAAATATAAGAGAATTAATAAATGTTGTTCAAAGGGCTGCAATTTTGAGTGAAGGTGATAAAATAACAAAAAATGATATCTATTTTTAAGGAGAGTAAAATGTATAACGTAGCTATTGTCGGTGCGACAGGTGCCGTTGGTGAAGAACTTTTGAGAGTTTTAGAAGAGTATAATTTTCCTGTAAAAAAACTTGTGCCATTGGCGAGTGCCAGAAGTGTTGGTAGAGAAGTGGAATTTAAGGGGGAAAACTATAAGGTAAAAGAACTTACCTGCGAAGTTTTTGATGAAGAAGATATTGATATAGCTTTTTTCAGTGCGGGTGGAAGTGTTAGTGCTAAATTTGCTCCTTGTGCTGTAGAAGCCGGAGCTGTGGTAATTGACAATACGAGTCATTTCAGAATGGACCCTGACGTTCCTTTGGTAGTACCTGAAGTTAATCCGGAGGATATAACTTTCTGGAAGAAAAAAGGAATTATCGCAAATCCGAATTGTTCGACAATCCAAATGGTGATTTCATTGGCTCCGCTTCATAAAGAGTTTGGAATAAAAAGAGTGGATGTAGCCACTTATCAGGCGGTAAGCGGTGCCGGAAAAAAAGGAATGGAAGAACTTTTTGAACAAATGAGAGCGCTATTTAATTTTAAACTTGATAAAAAAGTTGAAGAAAGAGAAGTGTTTCCATGGCAGATAGCTCTAAATGTTATTCCTCATATTGATAAATTCATGGATGGCGGATGGACAAGAGAAGAACTTAAAATGGTAAATGAAACCAATAAAATTATGCACACCAATATTGAAGTCGCTCCTACATGTGTTAGAGTGCCGGTTCTTAGAAGTCACAGTGAAGCTATTACTATTTATTGTGAAAAAGAAGTGGATGTTGAAAGAGCGAGAAAAGTACTGGCTGATTTTGAAGATATAAAAGTTATTGACAGTCCTGAAAAAAATGAATATCCGATGCCTGTAATCGCAACGGATACAGATTATGTGTATGTAGGAAGAATCAGAAAAGATTTATATGAACCGAACGTATTGCATTTCTTTAACGTAGCGGATCAATTAAGAGTCGGAGCTGCTACGAATGCCGTTAGAATCGGTCTTAAATGGATAGAAATGGAAGGCGAACAATTTTTAAAAGATAAAGGAAAAAAATAATGGAAAAAAGAGGAATAGTAGAAGCGCTTTTTGAAGGGACACTATGGAAGAGCAGAATGATTGCTCTTTTAGCGGTTATTTTCGGTATGATAGGTGCAGTGATTTTGTTTTTAATAGCAAGTTATGATGTTTTTGAAATGGCAAAAGTGACTTTTAAATTTTTCTTTGAGCATTATCATCCTGCTAATTTTCATGAAATTTTAATAGGTGGAATTATTGGGGCAGTGGATTTATATCTGATTGCGGTAGTACTTTTAATATTTTCTTTTGGTATTTATGAACTGTTTATCAGTGAAATCGATGATGCCGAAAACAGTGAAGTGGGTACTAAAATTTTGGCAATTCATTCTCTTGACGAATTGAAAGATAAACTTGGTAAAGTTGTTGTGATGGTGTTAATTGTAAGTTTCTTTAAAAAAGTTATGCATATGGATTTTGGTACTCCTTTAGAAATGCTTTATTTGGCGGGAAGTATTTTAGCATTGGCACTTGCTCTTTATTATATGCATAAAGGCGAGCATTAATTAGTAAAAGGTAAAAAATGAAATTTATTTTTGGTCCTGTGGCTTCAAGACGTTTTGGAATGAGTCTTGGAGTCGATCTTTCTCCCGATAAAAAAAGATGCAATTTTGATTGTATTTATTGTGAGTTGGAACCTGCTAAACCTGTTACAGTTTATGATAATCCTCCACAAGTCGATGAAATTTTTAATGAAGTAAAAGAGGCTGTCGAACTGTATAATTTTGATGTACTTACAATTACAAGTAACGGAGAGCCTACTTTATATCCTTATATAGATGAATTGATTGAAAAACTAAAAACTCTTAATAAAAAAACTTTGATCCTCAGTAACTCTTCTACAATAGATAATCCTAAAATACAAGAAGCATTAAAAAAATTTGATATAGTTAAACTCTCTTTAGATGCCGTAACTCCTAGTGTTTTCAAAAAAATAGATAGGCCCGCTAAAGGTATTGATATAAATAACGTAATATCAGGTATGAAAGAATTTAGAAAAAAATATAATGGTGAACTGATTATTGAGATTTTAGTTGTAAAAGGTATAAACGATAAAGTTGATGAATTTAAAAAAATTAATGAAGTTTTAAAAGAAATAAAACCTGATAGAGTTGATATTTCTACAATAGACAGACCTCCCGCTTACAATGTTGAAGGTGTAAGTACGGAAAGACTTTTTGAACTTTCAAAAAATATTGAAAATCAAAATATTTTTATTCCTACACGTCAAAAACTTAAATTTCAGATAGAAAATTTAACAAAAGAAGAACTTTTGAATACGCTTAAAAAACGCCCTTTTACAAAAAATGATATAGAAAATATATTTGACGAGCATACTCAAAGAATTTTTAATGATCTTTTGAAAGAAAATCTGATAGAAGAGATTTGGGTTGGCGGAGTAAAATTTTATAAAGCTTTAATTTAAAGGTAATCTATGAAAGAAGTTTTAAATCTAATAAGAATATTAATAGCAGTTGATATAGGTATAGTCGTATTTTGTTATTTAGAAGATAATTTAATTTGGCTTTATAATACTCAAATAGCTTTTTTTGCCACTTCTTTAATTGTAATTGGAAGTTTTGTCGGTTATTCGAATATGGTCAGACGTTCAATAGAAAATGGTAATGTCGGAGAAGACATATTAAAAAAGTATGATGATCAATTTGATTTATATGATGAAGAAGATAAAATTAAAGAAAAAGAGTTGGAAAACTATAAAAAGAAAAAATTAAAATGGTACGAAGCATTATTGTTTTCATTTAAAGGTGGATTTAATTTAATAAGAATTTTAGGATATGTTGCGTTAATTGCCGGCTTTTTATGGCTTAAAAATAATGAAATTTTTGATTTCTTAAGTTTTTTATTCGGTGTGAGTGTAGTACCTGCTGTTAGTCTTATATATTTATTCGTAGAAGCAAAAAAAACAAAAAATCAATCAAATTGATTGACAACCCCTCAACTTTTGTTATATAATATATTTAGTAAATATTAATTAAACATTAAGGAGGGGTTATGGGAAGAATATACGGACGCGTAGAAAGCGCAGAGGATATCAGAAGAATTAACTGTATTATCAGAGATGAAATGTTGACGGTAAAAACAGCTGCCGAACTTACTGATCTTAAAAAAAGAAGTGATTATTTATGTACATTGACATTTTCGCCGTTTTGGAAAAAGAAATTCGGAGATAAAATAGAAGAACTAAGACAAGTTGCTATTGAAGAAAATAGAGCTACAGTTAAGACTGCTAATTATGTCGCGGCTTATAAAGGTTTTGATAGAAGATACGAACCTTGGAAAAAAGAAATAGATATAGAGGAACAATTAAAACAAATACCTTCTCAAATTATTGAAGAATTAACAAACTCAATTTTTAATTTAAAACTCAGCCTTGATATTTTAGAGGAATTAAGAAGACAATTTTGTGATATTAGAAAAGCAATGGTGGTATGCGAAGATGTAGAGTGCTTGGATAAATTAAAAAAAGTAGTGGATATCTTATCCGTACTTCCTTATTTAGAAAGTTTCAGCGCGCATTTTGACGAAGGTGTAATGAGTGCTATTGATAAACTTATTAATGAGGAAAAAGAACGTTCAGTAGCACTTGCTAATATTATTGCCGAAGTAAACGGATGGGACAGATATTATCAATCAATAAGCGATCAGGATTTTGAAACAACTGCTGAGGATTATTTGAATAAACTACTTGAAGAAGAAGAAAAAGCTAGTACTTACATTCCGACTGAAGTGAAATATAAAGGCGGTGCTAAAGTATTATGGCTTGTATATTATCATCCTGGTAAAAAAAGAGAATATGCAAAAAGAATTTATTTTCCGGCAGATGCTTTTGATATAAATGTAGAAGGACCTGGATATTTTAAAAACAGATTCGGTAATAAAGTTTACGGAATAAGAATTACTTATAAAATGACAATAAAACCTACGACAATTCATGTAAGAGGCAAAGAAATACATTTACCTGAAAGAATAGTTACAAAAACAAAAGTAATACCGCTTCCTGAAATAGCGGAAGATATCAGAATAGTAGAGACAAAACCGGAAAGCGCGATGGATATCGCTTAATTTCCGGTTGTTTTATAAGCAAAATAGGCACTAAAGAATGTGTAATAAGTTAATATTGTAGTTATTGCTACTAATAAAGGAATAATAATAAGCGAAAAATTTGGATTTTGAATAACAACGGGGTAAATAAGAAGAATATATGCAAGAGATGTGATTGTATATATAACTCCAATTATTACCATCCACACAATAAAAATTACAAAATATTTTAAATTAAATGTTTTTATCCAATACTTAAAATCAATAAAAGAGCTCATTATTGCTAAAAAGCTTTCTTTGAAGTTTTCTTTGCTTAACGCTTCACCGAATTTTCCTAAAAAAACATATGAATAAAAAGATAAATATATTAAATAAAATCCAAGCAATATTTGAGTAAGTGTAGATGTGCTGGCAATTGCTGCAAAAAATGAATGAGGAGACGCTAATACAAATAGAGAATTAGTGTATTGTAATATTAATACAAAAAACATCGTCCAAAAAGTTCCTATTAAAAATAATCCCAGTAAAATTCCAGATGCGGCTGGTATAAAATGAAACATAAATGTACCAAGTCCGTTTTTTTCAAGATTTTCAAAATACTCTTTTTCATCTTTTGAACGTTTTAAAATATAGATTAAAAATATACCAATACTAAGATATAAGAGTTTTTCGAAAACAATCACTGTTATACCAATAAACGGAAAAGGCTCTAAAAGAGTAAGAATTGAAACGATTAAAACCACATATAAAAATTTTCTCCATTCGGCAATTGTTGCGAATGTATATTTAAAGACTTCTTTCATTTGATTCCTTTTTGTAAAATTCTATCAAAAAAGGAATGTTTTGTGTGCTATATTTGGAATATTAGGGCAAGATGAGGAAATTGTAAGAAAATCCTTACATTTAATGCTTCATAGAGGAAGGGATTTTCAAAAAATAGAAAAGAATAAAAATGCTGTTTTCGGATTTAACAGGTTGGCAATTGAAAATATTGATAAAAATTTACAGCCTTTAAAATTAAATGACAAATTATTTATATTTAATGGAGAAATATATAATTATAAAGGTTTAATAAAGGAATATAATTTAAATGCCGGCAGTGAAATAGAAACCATTGCCGCTCTTTGGGAAAATTTCGGAGTTAATTTTGTAAAAAAACTTGATGGTATGTTTGCTATTGCTATTTATGATAAAAAACTTTATCTGTTTAGAGATGAATTTGGAAAAAAACCTCTCTTTTTTACAAAAAATGCTTTCTCTTCGGATATAAAGCCTCTTGTAGAGATTACAGGGAAAAAAATAAATTTTAAAGCTCTTAGTGAATATCTGGCTTATAATTCATCACTGGCTCCAAATACGATTTATGAAGGAATTTATAAACTGCCGGCAGGATGTTACTTTGACGGAGAAATTAAAAGATGGCACGATTTTGAAAGAAAGGTTATAAATATTACAAAAGATATTGCTGTTACAAAAACAGAAGAGCTTCTTAAAAAAAGTATTGAAAAAAGATTTATGGGGGAAGTAGAAATTGGCTCACTCCTTAGCGGTGGAGTTGACAGTTCACTTATAGTGGCACTCTCTTCTCAAATTAAAAAAATAGATACATTTAGTGTCGGGTATGAAGGATTTGAAAATTATGACGAAAGAAAATACGCAAAAGAAGTGGCTGAGTATTTGGGAATAAGAAATTATGACGTAACATTAAGTAAAAAAGATTTTTTTGATAGTTTTGATAATGTATTGGACGCCATGGGAGAACCTATAAGTGACAGCAGTTTTTTTGCGGCTTTTGCTCTTGCGAAAAGTATTCCATTAAAGGTGGTTTTTAGCGGGGAAGGAAGTGATGAACTGTTTTTGGGATATAGAAGATATGAAGAGTATTTAGGATTTTTTAATGCGTTTTTGCCAAATAAAAAATGGCTTAAAAAATATCTTGAAAGACATCCCGAAGATATAAAAGAGTGGGAGATTTTCAGAAGATTTTTTGCTGGCGAGCCTGTTTTTAGAGGAATAAATGAAACTTTCTTTCAAAGACAGATTAATAAAGTGCTTAAAAAAAATGCTTTTGAAATTGAATATAAAAGATTTTTAAAAGGGTGGGGAAGTTTTGATTTTACTTATTTTGATTTGAGAGTCTGGATAGGAGAGGTGCTTTTAATGAAGCTTGATAAGATGTTTATGGCAAATACAATTGAAGCCCGCTCACCTTTTCTTGATAAAAATTTGGTAAACTTCGTTTTCTCTATGCCTGAAGATCTTAGAGGTTCAAAAAAATGGATTATTAAAGAAATTGCTAAAAAATATCTGCCTGCAAACATTGTCAACAGACGTAAAAAAGGATTTGCCGTTCCTTTTTACGAATGGTTAAAAGAAGAAAATGAACTGAAACGAATTATCGATATAAACAGGACTTCTAAAATCTTTAACGAAGAGTATTTAAAAGAAATAATAAAAACCGGTCATAAAAGATATAAGCAGCATATTTGGAGTTTGTATCTTTTTTCTCGCTGGTATGAAAAGGAATTTTTATGAAATTTAAATTAAACGAATATTTAAAACATGATATTGAAAATAAAGATCATCCGAGTGACTTTGAATTAGCAAAAGATTATTCTATTTTGATTTTACGACTTCCTTTTATAAAAAATGATAATGTAGAGGTTGTTTCTTATGCTTTTTTAATAAAAGATAACAAAGTATATTTATATAATCGCAAAAATGATGAATTTGAATTGTTGGGTGATTTTATGAAATTACATGATTTTTTGGATGTCAGGATTGATAAAATTTTGGGAAAACTCAATAAATTTCATATTCAAATCGCTAAAATGGAGGATGATTTATATGAAAACAGCATAGATAAGTCTTTTGCCAATGAATGGTTGAAACTTAAAAAAGATTTGGTTTTGATTGAAAGATTAATGGGCCATTCTATTGTTGCATTTGAAAGATTTTTAAAGTCTTATAAAGAACAAGTAGATAATTTTGCTTTTAAAGATTTGGAAGAACATTTTCACAGAGCGTTTAGATTCGCAAAAAATGCGATAGAAAAATTAGATTATTTGTATGAATTCTTCAGAGCAAAACAAGATGAAAAAATGAATAAGATTATGTTTGTTTTAACTTTGTTATCCGGGATATTTTTACCTCTTACATTAGTAACCGGATTTTTCGGAATGAATACGGGGGGACTGCCTTTGGTAAATGACCCGTACGGAACTATAAAAGCTGTAATAATAGGTGTTATATTAGAAATTCCGATAGTGGTGGCTATTTGGAAAATGATGAAAAATTAAAGGATTTTTAATGAAAGCGCTAAATATTTTAAAAGGAGAAGCGGGAGTTGGTATTTTATTAATGGCAAGTACTCTTTTGGCTCTTTTTTAGCCAATTCTCCTTTTAGCGACTTTTACACAAAGTTTTTAGATACTCCAATTAAAATACAATTTGGTAATTTTGAACTGGCAAAACCTCTTATTTTATGGGTAAACGACGGGCTTATGACATTGTTTTTCTTTTTAGTGGGACTTGAGGTAAAAAGAGAAATCGTAGAAGGTACCCTCTCATCCCTCTCAAAAGTAACATTACCGGCAATCGCCGCTCTTGGTGGAATGGTGATGCTAGCTGTCATTTATACGATGATAAATTATTCTGACCCAATTGCTATGAAAGGATAGGCAATTCCTACTGCTACGGATATTGCGTTTGCTTTGGGAGTTTTAGCGCTTTTAGGAAACAGAGTTCCTGCTGGTTTGAAAGTTTTTTTGATGGCATTAGCTGTTATTGACGATTTGGGAGCAATAATTATTATTGCTTTATTTTATACAAGTGAACTATCGGTAGCTTCTTTGAGTATTGCCGCAGTTGCTATTGTAGGGCTTGCGATGCTAAATTATTTTAAAGTCTCTCGCAAGCTGTTTTACGGCCTTTTTGGATTGATACTTTGGGTAAGTGTCTTAAAATCAGGCGTTCACGCAACTCTTGCTGGAGTAATTCTTGCTATGTTTATTCCTATTAAACCAATAAACGGAAAAAGTTTGCTAAAAGAGTTCGAACATGAGTTTCATGGATTTGTAAATTATTTCATATTGCCTCTTTTTGCTTTTGTAAATGCCGGAATTGATTTAAGAGGAATTGATATTACAAAACTTTTTAGCGGTGTACCTTTTGGAATAATGTTAGGTTTATTTGTAGGAAAACAGTTAGGAGTTTTTGGGTTTTCAATGTTGGCAATTAAATTAAAAATCGCTAAAATGCCTGAGAATGTAAGCTTGAGAAACTTTTATGGAGTTAGCGTGTTAACAGGGATTGGATTTACTATGAGTTTATTTATAGACTCTTTAGCTTTTGGAGATGCTTCTTTATTTCATTATGCTGATAAACTTGCCATATTATTAGGTTCATTTTTATCAGGAGTAGTAGGATATTTGATTCTTAGGAAATCCTAAGAATCTCTATAAAGCATATATGGTTTTTTTTAATGTCTATATGCTGAATGTTTACGTGAGGTGGAGTATCTAACGCACAAATACAAATATCCGCAATATCTTATGCACTTAAAGGCGTGAATTTTTCATAAACTTTTTTGGCATTTGGTGTGTTTACTTTAAATCTTACGGTTGAAAATTCCGTTTCCACGGCACCCGGGACAATATTTGTAACTTTTATATTAGTACTGTGGGCATCAGTATTTAAGCTTTCGTTTAAAGAATGAAAAGATGTTTTTGTAGCGCTATATATGTTCTAGGATGCGGAGCTTAATAATGAATGTAACTTTCTTAAAAAATTCATTTTTTACTTTTACATATATTTTCGCACGATATTCCGTCTTTATCTCTATCCAAATTTTTAAATCAATACTCTTTTAAATAAAATATTGTTTCTTCACAGTTTTTGATTTCAAAACATCTTTTTCTGATGTTACATGAAAAATTTTGTGCGAGTAAATAATAGAAAAATAACAAAAAATTTTTTATTTAATAAAAAGTACCGATTGCAAAAATGGCAAACCAAAAGGTCTACTGGGTGTTAATATCTTTTTTGAATAATTTCTACGTAAAAAGTATAAGGTGTGTCTTCTTTTTGATTTTTTAATTTTTTTATAAACATGTAGGTTTTGTAATAAATCTACCCTTTAATTATTTTATTCTCTTCTGAAATACCATAATTTTCCACTTCCCATGATAAATATCCGTTTTTTGGCTTTAGTTTCCAGATGTTTTTGCTCTACATAGATATTTTCCTACAGGTTTATAATCCCAAATGATTATATTACTTATATCTATTTTAATTTCTGCCTCATTCTCTAAAATATTTTCATTAAAAATATTTTCCGCCAATTTAATCGCATCGGGGTCATTACATCTTATGCCTACTTTTTTGTTTTCCATTAAATTACATCCACTAAAAAAAAAATAATACTGATAAAAGCAAGTCCGATAAGCTTTTCCATCTTTTTCTTTTAGTGTTTGACACTACTATTTTATTGGTGGAGGTGTCGGGAATCGAACCCGAGTCCAGAAGCAGATTACCCTAAGCGTCTACACGCTTAGTCCGTTGATTATACTGCTCTTCCAGGCTCAACGGACAAAGCCTTACGGAAGAGAGGGGTGCTAAAGGGTTCGGATTGTAACCCGCACCCTAAGGTTACAATCCTAGCCACGCTTTACTCTCCGCCCGAGGTGGTGGCGAACCTCAGTGGGCGGAGGCGCCCGAAACTACGATTAAGCAGCAGCTGTTGCTACTGCTGGGCTGTAAGTTTTGTTATTTGCTGCGTTTATTTTTAGCGGACCGTTTTACGGCTTGTCCGGGCCGGCGTGCAGCTTAGGGCTTTCTACCCCTGTCGAAGCCATGTCACCCCCGCAAGGGCTTCTATGAAGCCTATGCGCGAATGACTGATGGAATTTTATCAAAAATAACTTAAAAAGTCAATAAAATTTTAAGAAAACTTTAAGTTTTGAATTTTTTTTTATTTAATATTGTATTCTTTAATAAGAACAAAAAATGTCGTTTTTATATTCTATTGGTTGATTTTTTCTTTAATAATTTTGGCTTTTTGTGAAATTTTTTTTATTTTTTCACTGTTTGGAATATTTTCAAGTAATACTTTTACGAATGCGCTTCCTACTATAACTCCGTCAACATTTTGTGCTTTTTCTTTTGCCGTATTTTCATTTACACCAAATCCTATATATAAAGGTATGGAAGTTGTTTCTTTAATAAATTTAATAATCTGAGTCAAATCTTCTTGTTTTTGAGCTCCGGTAATTCCTGCGTATGCTACTAAATAAATAAATTCTTTCGGATTTTTTAGAATCTCTTTTATTCTTTCTTTTGAATCAGTAGGTGCGACAAAAGATATTAAAGGAAATTTTTCTTCATATTCCAATGCTTCTTCATAAGGCAAATCAGGAATAATAAAACCTTTTACTCCGTATTCTTTAGCTTTTTGACACATAAAATCATAACCTTTATGATAAAAATTGTTAAAATATCCCATCCAGTACGTATCAATCTCTTTCGCTATTTTTTCGCTTACCTCAAAAGTATCGTTTATTTTATATCCGTTTTCAAGAGCTCTTTTGTTTACTTCTTGAATGACGGGTCCGTCTGCTACCGGATCTGAAAACGGTATTCCGAGCTCTATAGCGTCAACTCCGCTCTCTTTTAAAGAATGAATTAAATCTATCGTAAAATTTTTATCAGGATATCCTGTTGTTATGTAAGCTATTAACTTTTTCATAGACTTCCTTTGGTATAATATATTTTAGAAATTATATCAAAGGAAGCGCATGAAAAAGACGCTAAAAGCTCTTTATAAAAAAGAAAAACTTACAATGATTACTGCTTATGACGCATTATTTGCCAAAATTTTCGATGATTTGGTGGATATTATTTTAGTAGGAGACAGTCTCAATATGAGTTTTTTGGGTGAAAATGATACATTAAGTGCCACTTTGGAACAGATGATTTATCATACTAAAGCTGTATGTAACGGAGCTAAATCAGCGTATATTGTTACGGATATGCCTTTTGGTACTTATAATACTCCTCAAGATGCCTTAAAAAATGCCATCAGAGTATATAAAGAAACAAAAGCGGATGCCGTAAAACTTGAAGGAGGAGCTGAAAAAGCGGAAACCATAAAACTTCTTACCCAAAACGGTATAGCGGTGGTAGGTCATATAGGTCTTATGCCACAATTCAGTAGAAGCGAAGGCGGATATATCGTAAAAGGAAAAGATAAAGATTCTATAAAAAAATTATTGGAAGACGCAAAAGCCGTAGAAGAAGCGGGTGCTGTAATGCTTGTTATTGAAGGTGTAAAAGAAAATGTGGCAAAAGAGATAACTGAGAGTGTGAATATCCCTACAATCGGGATAGGAGCCGGAAGATATACTACCGGGCAGGTTTTAGTGTGGAGTGATATGCTTGGATTTTTTGAAGAATTTAAACCGAAATTTGTCAGACGTTATATAAACGGCGGTGAAATAGTAAGAAGTGCTGTTAGAAAATATGTGGATGATGTAATTACGGGCAAATTTCCTTCGGATGAGGAGATATATTAAATAACGAATAAGAAAGGTATATATGATAGCGGGAGTTTTATTAAGAAATTATAAATATTTTTATGGAATTAATTATATTGAACTCTTAAATAATACATCAAATTTAACTTTTTTAATTGGTGATAATGGAGTAGGTAAAAGTACAATTTTAGAAGCTTTAAATACTTTTTTTAATAAAGAAGAATGGAAAGTTAATAATAAAGCTTATAGAGATAAACAAGATAAAAGAAAAGCTTATATTGCTCCGTTTTTTTTAATAAATAAAGAATTAGTTGATAAACAAAGTATCTCATTATTACAACAAATTAGTGATTTTGTCATTAATGATTTATGTGATAATAGATCTATACAAAAAAATTATAAATTTTTAATAAACCATATTGAAAAATTAAAAAAAATTTTTTCGGAAGATAAATATTTTTTTATTATTGTAAGTATATCAAATACAACTTCATATGATGAAGTTGATTTTTTTGAAGATTTTTTAAATACTTTTTACAATAAAATAAAAAATGACGATAATGACAAAAATTTTAATTTATTACATTTAATAAGAAAAATATATAATTATGTATATGTTCCTGTAGATATAAATATTGAAACTTTTACTAAGATTGAAAATAAAAATATGGAGCTCTTAACAGGTAAAAATATACGGAAAGAAATAGAAAAAGCTGTGGGGAATGATACATTAAAGTCAATTAATAATCATTTGGAGTTTTTTTTAGATGAAGTTTCAAAAAATTTGAAAAATTATATATACAAAAATCCTTCTAGACGTCGTATTTCCATGAATGAATTAGTAAATGAAATAATTAAATTATTTTTTTCAATACGAACGTTACATAAAAAGTCAGAAAAAAAATATAAAGAAATTTCAATAAATGAATTAAGTTCTGGTGAAAAAAAATATGCGATTATAGAGATTATAAAAGCTTTTTTAGAAAAAAATGAATTGTTAGAAGAAGCATTTTTAATATTGGCTGTTGATGAGCCTGAAGCATCATTAAATATATCAAAAAAATTTGAACAATTTGAAAATATCTTTGATTTATCTAAATTTAAAAATATACAAGTTTTAATAACATCGCATTGGTATGGATTTATTCCAATAAGTGAAAATGGTAATTTGTTTTATTTAAAAGAAAATGATAATGAAAATTATTTTGATTTATATAAATATAGAGAAGATATTAAACATAAAACAAAAGAAAATTATATTCGAAATATATTACCATTGGATATATCTCTTAAAAGTTTCAATGATTTGGTACAATCTATCATTCAATCAATTGTATTAAATGATTATAAATGGATAATTTGTGAAGGTAGAAGTGAAAAAATTTACTTTAATAAATTTTTTGAACATGAAGTGTTAAATGAAAAATTTAAAGTTTTACCTATGGGAGGTAACCAAGAAGTAATAAAATTAATTGAGTATCTATTGTTTGTTTTTAATAAAGATAAATATTTATCAAAAGAAATTAAAGGTAAAATATTTGCTTTAATAGATACTGATGAAAATATAATCAATTATGATCCATACATAAAAAATATATATAATAATTTTAAAGATAATATTGTTTTAAAAAGATTATATTTAGACATTAATAATGATGAAGTTGTTTTATTAGAGTATTATGATACGAGATATGGTCAAAAAACAGAAATAGAAGATAGTTTATTTTTAAATGATTCTATTAAAACATTAAATTTAATTGCTTCTTGTACATTAAATAATGAAATAATTCAATATAAGGATAAATTTTATTATTTTGGTTCAATAAAATTAAAATTAACAACTGAACAATATCATAAAATAAAAGATTGGTTTAATAAAGATAATGGGAATAATAAAATTCTTTTTGCAAAAAAGTATATAGAAAATATTTCAGAAAATAATTTAAATTGGATTAAAGAAATTAAGGGCTTTTTAAAGGTAAAAAATGAGAATAGTTGAGATAGAAAAAGTTAGTTTCGAAGAAGGATATGAAAAGTCACTAAGACCTCAAAATCTAAATGAATATATAGGCCAGGAACAGATTAAAAAAAATCTAAAGGTTTTTATTCAGGCTGCTAAAAAAAGAGGGGAAAGTTTAGACCATATGCTTTTTTTCGGACCTCCGGGACTGGGTAAGACTACATTGGCGAATATAATAGCAAATGAAATGGATGCAAATATAAAAACTATTTCCGCTCCCATGCTTGAAAAATCGGGAGATTTAGCTGCGATATTAACCAATTTGGAAGAAGGGGATATTTTATTTATTGATGAAATTCACAGATTAAAAGCCTCAATAGAAGAAGTTTTATATTCGGCGATGGAGGATTTCAGGCTCGATATCGTAATAGGCAGCGGTCCGGCGGCTCAGACCATAAAACTTGATGTGGCAAAATTTACGCTGATAGGAGCCACTACAAGAGCCGGAATGCTTAGTAATCCTCTTAGAGATAGATTCGGGATGAGTTTTAGACTGAATTTTTACAATGTGGAAGATTTAAGTTTAATTATAAAACTTGCAAGTAAAAAATTAAACTACGATATTGATACCGATGCGGCAAACGAAATCGCCAAACGTTCACGCGGTACGCCGAGAATCGCTTTAAGACTTTTAAAAAGGGTTAGAGATTTTGCGGAAGTGGAAAACAAAAAATTTATAGATAAAAAAATAGCCAAATTCGCTCTTGATGAACTTGGAATTAACGAATACGGATTTGACGAACTTGACATAAGATTTTTAAAACTTTTGGCTGATTCTAAAAAACCTCTCGGACTTTCCACAATAGCTGCTGCATTAAGTGAAGATGAAGATACTATTGAAGAAATGATCGAACCTTTTTTAATAGCTAACGGATATATGGAAAAAACTCCAAAAGGACGAGTAGCAACAAGAAAAACATATGAGATATTACATATGACACCGGAAATATTATTTTAAGGGATAAGATGAGGTTTTTAACTTTTTTAACTTTAGTCGTTGGGTATTTTGTATATTTGACTTATAAACCGTATCTTATGGATATGGCAATTGCTTCACTTATGGCAATTGCGTTTGGAAAAATCGATTTAATGATTTCAAAATATATAAAAAACCGTTACATCGTGGCCGGGCTTGTTACCTTTATTTTGGCTATATTAATATTTGGTCCAATTTTATATTTTATTATTACGATAGGTAAATTTTTGGCACATGTACATTTGGAAGATATTGAGTTTGTAATAAAAAAAGCACAAGAACTTATTTCTTATTTGCCTTCACAAGTGGCGGATTTGATGAATGAGTTTGTAAATACTGAAAATATCCAAAAAATTTATGAATCGATTATGCCTATTATAGGTAATATAACGGCAAAAAGTGCGGTATTTATAAAAGACACTTTTTTAATAATAGTTTTTTTCTTTTTTGCCTCTTTATATGGTAAGAATATTTTACTGTATTTTAAAAATATAATTCCGATAGAAGATGAAAAATTGGAAAAATTATTTTTGGGTACGAGTGAAGTGATGAGTGTGGTGTTTTATTCGACTGTTTTTACAGCTTTGCTTGAAGGTGTTTTGTTCGGTTTTATTGTAAGCTTTTACGGTTTTGATTTCTTTTTCTTTGCTACGATGTATGCTTTTGCTTCTTTGATTCCTGTTATAGGCGGTATTATTATGTGGGGTCCTGTGAGTTTATATTTATACGCTAACGGAAATATTCAAGGAGCAATCATTGTGGCTTTATATTCTATAATCGTAATATCCATAATAGCCGATACATTTATAAAACCATTGATTATCGCTTGGGTGAAAAAGATATTTGAAAGTGATACGGAATTAAATTCTTTACTTATTTTCTTTTCTATCGTCGCAGGTCTTTCTTCTTTCGGATTATGGGGAATAATTATTGGTCCTGCTGTTACCGCTTTATTTATTTCTATATTAACCTTCTATAATAAAGTCGAAAAAGTTTAGTTATTTTGACTAAACTTTTTTGAAAAAAATCTTTAATTTTCTTGACATTTGCTTTTTAAGTAGTTATAATTACATTGTCAAAATAAATTGAGTAATATTTTATAACTCAATTTTACAGGTTCTTTGAAAATCGATTGTTTCGATAAATAATAAAAAAAAAATAATATTTTTCAATATATTATTTAATTTTATAAAGGAGGGGAAAAATGGGAAAAAAACAACATAATAAACCCCAAAATGATGAAAAAATGGCAAATCAAGAAAAGACTGAAAATCAAGAGCTTGATATTGAAGCGATTTTAAAGCAAAATGAAGAATTAAAACAAAAACTCGACGAAGCACTTAGAGCATATGCTAAGTGCGAAAATGATAAAAAGATTCTTAAAAAAGAAGCTGACGCAATGGTTGATTATGCGTATGAAAGATTCGCAAAAGACCTATTGCCTGTAGTAGATAGTCTGGAATTGGCGATAGCTCATGCCAAAGAGCTTGAAAATAAAGAAGAAGCGTTTGATAAATTGATAGAAGGTGTCGAGCTGACTCTTAAAAAGATGCTCGATACATTTAAAAACCACGGAATCGAACCGGTTGAACATGAAGAGTTCAATCCTGAATATCACCAAGCTATCCAACATGTTCAAAGCGAAGAACATGAAGAAGGTGATATTGTAGATGTGTATCAAAAAGGATACACTCTAAAAGGAAAACTAATTAGACCTTCAATGGTTACTATAAATAAAAAATAATTAAATTTAAGGAGGGAAAAATGGGAAGAGTAATAGGAATTGACTTAGGTACAACTAACTCAGCAATGGCATATTATGATGGAAAAGATGCAAAAATAATTCCGAATAAAGAAGGTAAAAACACTACTCCATCTGTAGTAGCATTTACTGATAAAGGTGTTTTAGTAGGTGAACCTGCTAAAAGACAGGCAATCACAAACCCTGAAAGAACTATTTATTCCGTAAAAAGAATTATGGGTATGATGTGTAATGAGCCAAAAGCTCAAGAAGCTAAAAAACACGTTCAATATAAAATCGTTGATAAAAACGGAGCTTGTGCTGTTGAGGTTGACGGAAAAGTTTATACACCTCAGGAAATCAGTGCCAAAATTTTACAAAAATTAAAAAATGACGCGGAAGAATTCTTCGGTGAAGAAGTAACTGAAGCTGTTATTACAGTTCCGGCATACTTTAACGACGCTCAAAGAAAAGCGACTCAAGAGGCTGGTAAAATCGCGGGACTAAATGTTTTAAGAATTATTAACGAACCGACAGCTGCGGCATTAGCATACGGACTTGATAAAAAAGGTGAAGAAAAAGTACTTGTTTATGACCTTGGTGGAGGTACATTTGACGTAACTGTTCTTGAAATCGGTGATGGTACTTTCCAAGTACTTGCGACTGACGGTAACGCATTCTTAGGTGGGGACGACTTTGACAACAGAATCGTTCAATGGTTGATTGACGAATTCAAAGCTGAAACTGGCATTGATTTAAGCCAGGACAAAATGGCATTACAAAGACTTAAAGACGCAGCAGAACAAGCTAAAAAAGAATTGTCAACTAAAGAAGAAACTGAAATTAACTTACCGTTTATTACAGCGGATGCTAGCGGACCAAAACACCTTGTTAAAAAATTAACAAGAGCTAAATTCGAAGCAATGATTGATGATTTATTACAAGAAACATTAACTCATATTGACAATGCTCTTAAAGATGCTGGACTTAGCAAAGAAGATATCGATGAAATAGTAATGGTTGGTGGTTCAACAAGAATTCCAAAAGTTCAACAACTTGTAAGTGATTACTTTAACGGTAAAAAACTAAACAAATCTGTAAACCCTGACGAAGTTGTGGCACTTGGTGCGGCAATTCAAGCAGGAGTATTAAAAGGTGATGTAAAAGACGTATTATTGCTTGACGTAACACCATTAAGCCTTGGTATTGAAACACTTGGTGGAGTTATGACAAAAATAATCGAAAAAGGTACGACAATACCTGTGAAAAAATCACAAATATTCAGTACGGCTGAAGACAATCAAACAGCAGTTACAATTCACGTATTACAAGGTGAAGCGGAACTTGCGAAAGATAATAAATCACTTGGTCAATTTAATCTTGAAGGAATTAGACCGGCTCCAAGAGGTGTACCACAAATTGAAGTTACATTTGATATCGATGCAAACGGTATCTTAAACGTAACAGCAAGAGATAAAGATACTGGAAAAGAGCAAAAAATTACAATTACAGGAAGCTCAACATTAAGTGAAGAAGAAATTCAAAGAATGATTAAAGAAGCTGAAGAAGCAAACAAAAGAGAAAAAGAAAGAATCGAAGCTATTAAAGCTAGAAATGAGCTTGATGCTGTAGCATATCAGGCTGAGAAATTTATCAAAGACAATAAAGACAAACTCGGTGACGTAAGTGCTCTTGAAGCTAAAATTAAAGAAGCAAAAGAACTTATCGAACAACAAAGTGAAGATAAAGCTAAAATCGAACAGCTTAAAAACGAACTTGAAGCCGAACTTCAAAAAGCTGCTCAAAATATGGCGGCTCAGGGTGGAGCACAAGGCGGACAACAACAAAGTCAAGGGCAAAATAAAGGCGGAGATGACGACGTAATCGATGCGGAAGTTGAATAATCTTCCGCCTTTTTTCTTTATTTTATTTAAAGTAAGGGTCAGAGGAATTTTGTGGGCTATTCAAAAGGATGTAACATAAATATAAACTGTTTTATCGTCTTCATTATATCTGATTAAATCTAGCTTTCTATTATTAAATAGAACAAAATATTAGTAAATTTTGTTTAAAAATTTATTGTGAAACTTTTTTCTCAAACATAAAAGAGTTATTTTTTCAGGAGATGTCATATAATGAAGTTTTATTTTAAGAAAATAATTAAGATTTTTTCATAAATTTTTTACGTTCTATATTATTTACTTTCATTGCTATCCACTATTTTAAATTCTTTTGTATCTATTGTGTCACTTCCATCTACAATACTTACTCTCCAATTTCCTACAAAAAACGGTCTTATTGTTATATAAGAATAAGTCCTCCATCTACTGCCGGAATATAAAGGCAGTTTGATATCCGCATATAATTTCCACTCACCGTTAACTTCTTTTTCCCATACAAAATCAATGAGTCTGTTTTCTTTTATATTAATAAAATGAGCGAATGCATAAACTTTTTGGTCTTTTATGGTAAATGTGTCGGTGATTTCTATAGGAGTTAAATTTTTTACATTTTTACAGGTTACGAATTCTTTAATATCATAAGCAAATAAACAGGATAAAAAAATTAAGAAAATAATGCTTTTTTTCATTTTTAGACCTCCAAAATTATTGTAACAGGCCCGTCATTGATAATGGTTACTTCCATCATAGCGCCAAAAATTCCACTTTTTGCAGGGACAAATTTATTTAATTCTATTAGCATTTTATCATAAAATTCTCTAGCTTCAGTTGGAGGCATTGAATTTTGAAAATTAGGGCGTGTTCCTTTTTTTGTAATTGCCGGAATTGTAAAGTTTGGTATAAGTAAAATTTCACCTTTTATATCCATTACGCTTTTTTCAAATTTATCTCCGAAAAGTCTCATATTCGCTATTTTTTTAGCCA
>JAMOTL010000089.1 GCA_027062285.1 Nautiliaceae bacterium | reverse complement strand
ATTATGTAATCGAAAGAATCGATAATGCTAATTTAAGAGAAATTGCGACTGATTTAAAAGGAAGAGTTGATAATTTGGTTGCGTTTTTAGCAGGTGAAAATAAAGGAAAAGTAACGCTTGTAGCAGTCAGTAAAGTTCCTGAAATTAAAGCAGGAGATTTGATTAAGGAATTTGCTCCGATTGTCGGAGGAAAAGGCGGAGGAAAGCCTGATTTTGCCCAAGGAGGAGGTAAAGACGCCGGAAAAATTGACGAACTTATTGGGAAAGTTAAGGAAAAATTCTCACTTTAAGTCCTCTTTTTTCTTTTTTTGACACCGATTTTACATTGTTTTATTATAATTACTATTAAAAAGGCTTTTTAATGTATAGTGTTTTACTCGTGGAGGATGATTTACAGCTTGCTAAAATCGTAAAAAGAATTCTTGAGAGCAAAGACTTTATCGTAACTCTTGTAGAAGACGGCTCAAAAGCTCTTGAACTTATCAAAAACAATGATTATGATTTTTATCTGATAGATATTAATATTCCGGGTGTTAACGGACTTGAACTTGTAAAATACATAAGAGAACTGAAAAAAAACGGTAAAGTTATTATGATTACTGCTTCAGTAGAAGAGTATAACTTTAAAAAAGCCTATGAATACGGATGTGATGATTACATCAAAAAGCCCTTCCATGCAACCGAACTTGAAGTTAGAATAAAACACCTGATGGAAAAAGAAGAAGAGAGTATAAAATTTGATGATTATGAGTTTATTTTTTCTTCAAGTGATTTGTTTAAAAACAAAGAGATGGTAAATCTTAGAAAAAAAGAGAAAAAACTTCTGTATATTTTATTAAAAAATGCCAATTACACAGTAAACAATCAAAAAATAATAGACTATGTATGGGGAGGTGAAAATAAAAAAGACCCTCCGATAAGGCAGCTTGTTAATGAGCTTAGAAAAAAATTCGATAAAGATTATATAAAAACGGTAGTAGGAGTAGGATATAGATTTGAAATTTAAAATTCGTTTAAATAGAATCTTTTTTCTTATTTTTTTCCTTATATCCGTATTTATTTTTATCGCTTTGTATAATCAATATATCTACTCAAAAGAGATAATTACTCAAAATTTTATTAACAAACATTATGTTTACACTCTTAAAATAAAAGAAAAGTTTAAAACAATCATAGATAAGGTTCAGTTTTATTTAAAAGCGATGGAAGACGAAAATCTTAAAAAAGTCGAAACACTCCAGCTTTTATATAAAAACGGTAACTTTAATGCAGACAGGGCGGCTAAAATTTTAAATCAGGAAAAGCCGGAACTCGGACATTATGAAGTTTTTATAATAGATAAAAATTATAAAGTCATTGATGCCAGTTTTAAACCGGACATAGGTCTTAATCTGGGAGAAATCAAGGCTTACCGAGAAATCTTTGATAATGTTTTTAATAAAAAAGTAAAAGTTGATATTTCTATTCCGCATTTGGACAGTTATTCTATGAATATAAAAAGATATTATCTTGTGCTTTCTCCGGATGGTAAATATCTTTTACAATTAGCTTATGTTATAGATGTATATGACCTTATAAAAAAACTTCACGATAAACTTTTAAAAGAGGTGCCTAATTTAGAAAAACTGGATATTTTCTTTTTGGAAAATTATTTTATTGTTAAGATAAACTTTGGCAATAAGCCGGATAAAAAAATAAGCCTGATAGCGAGAAAAAATTTAAGTATTCAAAATTTTTATCTGATGGCCGCAGAGATGGGTTTAGATAAAAAAACGATTGAAAAATATATTAAAAAAGTGGATAGGGGTGAGGATACATATGATAGTATTATTTATAAAATTTTATTAAAAAATAAAGACAGAGTGGTAAAACTGGATTTAAGAAAAAACGAATTGGTGATATATACAGCCATAAAAGGAATTTTTAACGGTAAAAACATTTTGATTATAAGAAGTGTTTTTAACACTGCCGAACTCGCTAAAAATATCGAGGCTTTAAGGCAGAGATTTTTGATTACATTTTTAGTGGTTATTATTGCTATATTCCTGGTATATAAATATTTGATTTATAGAATTTCAAGTGATATAAGTTTAATTATAGAAAAAATGATTCGTAACGAACCTGTTAAGATTAATACATATATTGAAGAGATTGACGAGCTTAAAAATATTTATAATGAATATAGAACAAAACTGAATAGAGAAATAGAAAAAAATATAACTCTTTTGAATGAAAATAAAAGATTCATTGTAGATACGATACATCAGATAAAAACACCTCTGAGCGTTATTACTCTCAATATTGATTATATAAAAAGTAAAATCACCGATGAAGAGCTAAAAGAAATATTAGAAGAAATAGAAGCGGCTGTAACAATGCTTACGAATTCATACGAGGATTTGTCTTATCTTTCCGGAAACGGAGTGGTGAAATATGAGGCAAAAGAAGAAATTAATTTAAGTGATATTGTAAAAGAAAGAATTCATTTCTTCTCAGCTGTTTCCAACGCAAATCATAAACGAATAAACAGTCAGATAGAAGAAGGGCTAACATATAGAATTAATAAAATTGAATTTGAAAGAATAGTGGATAATAATTTATCAAATGCTATAAAATATTCGATAAAACCTGATATTTATGTAACGTTAAAAAAAGAAAACGAGCATATTGTTTTAAGATTTGAATCATACGGAGAAAAAATTAAATATCCTCAATTTGTATTTGATAAAAATTACAGGGAACATTCTCATAAAAGAGGGCTTGGAATAGGACTTAATATCGTAAAAGATATTTGCGATAAGTACGGGATTAAGTATAGAGTTTATTACAAAGAAGGTAAAAATGTTTTTGAATATCTATTTAATAAATAATTTGTTACAATTTCACTAAAAAGGGTTAAATTGCTTATACTTTGCAGCTCTTCTTCAACCCGTGCCAAACTGCTAAAAAAATTTAAAATAAATTTTATTCAAAAATCCTGTCCTTTTGACGAAGATAACGTAAAAACAGATGATCCTTATGAGTTTGTAACACTTGTTAGTTACGGAAAATTTAAAGAGTGTATGAAATGCTTTAAAAATGAGGATATAATAGCTGCCGATACGGTTGTGAGTGACGGCAGTCAAATTCTTAGAAAAGCAAAAGATAAAGAAGACGCAAAAAGAATTCTTTTAGCCCAAAGCGGAAAAGAGATAAAAATCATTACTGCTATGTGGGTAAGATTTAAAGGCAGGATTTACGGCAGAGTAGATGAGACTATATATAAATTCGATAAGTTTGATGAAAAAGATTTGGAAGATTATTTGGATTCCGGAGAATGGGAAGGAAAAGCGGGAGCCTGTATGGTAGAGGGGTTTTGTAAAAAATATATTAAAGAAGTTAAAGGTTATGAATCTACCGCTATGGGACTTTGTGTTGAGGAATTACTTAAAATTATAGGAGGCGAATATGTTAATCAGTGAAATTCAAGAGTTTCAGAAAATTAGAAAAGAAGCCAGGGCGTATTTATGTTTTTTGCTACATAGAAACCTTCCCAACAGATTACCGAATATAAGTATTGATGTCGTTTATGAAGGGCTTGAGAGAATTATTCATGAGATTCCGTTTGCCAATGCCGCATATATTTTAGATGCCGAAGGTAAACAAATCAGTAAAATAATTACATTAAAAAACGAATTAAAAGATTATTATATCGAGTTAAATCAATCCAACAGAACATATTTTTATAAAGCGGTAAAAGAGAAAAAATGTATTCTAACCGATCCGTATCCGAGTCTTATTGGTGGAGATATGGTTGTTAGTGCGGCTATGCCTATTTTTAATGATAAAGGACAGCTTTTATATGTAGCCGTTATAGACATTCCTCTAAAAGAGCTTTTAAAATTCGTTCATAAAGAAAGAGGCGATACCTGGGCACATTATTTTAACAGAGTGGTTTACGGAATTTTTGCTCTGGCTTTATTTGCTATTTGTGTAATGCTTTTTATAGACGGAATTAAGATGTTTTTTACGTATACTTTTAATAATATAGAAGTTAAAAAAATGTTTGAATCCACTATTTTAATTACATTGTCCTTAGCTCTGTTTGATTTGGTAAAAACTCTTTTGTTTGAAGAAGTGATCGGTGAAAAAGAAGACCATCCTTTTGCCATTCATAAAACAATGATTAAATTTTTGGGAAGTATTGTAATCGCACTTGCGATTGAGGGGCTAATGCTTGTATTTAAGTTTGCCATGATTGCTCCTCAAAAACTTATATATGCAGCAATGCTTTTAGCGGCGGTTACATTTTTATTAATAGGTCTTGCTTATTATATGAAAAACGTGGGGAAAGACGTAAAATGATAGGTATAGTAGATTATAATATGGGGAATCTTGCCAGTGTAAAAAACGCTTTTGATAAAATCGGCGCAAAAGCGGAAATAGTAAACGACCCGGATAAACTAAGTCATTATGAAAAACTTCTTTTCCCTGGAGTTGGGGCTTTTGGTGATGCGATGGAGCATTTGAAAGATACAGGGCTTGATGAAGCTATGAAGGAATTTGTAAAAAGCGGTAAATATGTTTTAGGGGTTTGCCTTGGGATGCAACTGCTGTTTGATAGCAGTGAAGAGTTTGGAAAGCATAAAGGGCTTGGAATAATTCCCGGAAAAGTTGTTAGGTTTGATAAAAAAATAGAAAAAACTCATAAAGTTCCTCATATGGGATGGAATAAAATGTTTTTTAAAGGACATTCTCCTCTTTTTGAAGGACTAGAAAATCCTTATTTATATTTTGTGCACTCTTATCATGTGGTATGTGATGACACTTATGCGATAGGTAAAACTATTTACGGATACGAATTTGTAAGTGCCGTAAATAAAGATAACGTATTCGGATTTCAGCCTCATCCAGAAAAGAGTCATGAGGCAGGGCTTAGAGTACTTCAAAATTTTGTAAACTTATAAGGAGCACAAATGATTATTTTTCCGGCAATTGATTTAAAAGACGGTAAAGCCGTAAGGCTAACAAAAGGTCTTATGGACAGTGCTAAAGTATATAGCGACGAGCCGTGGGAACTTGCTAAAAGATTTGAAGATATGGGTGCTAAGTGGCTTCATATTGTCGATTTAAATGGAGCTTTTGCAGGTGAACCTAAAAATCTTAAGCAAATTGAAAAAATAAGAAAAAATACAAATCTCAAAATCCAGCTTGGCGGTGGAATTAGAGATGAAGATACTATAAAAAGATATCTCGATTTAGGAATTAATAGAGTGATTTTAGGAAGTATGGCGGCAAGAGAACCAAAAAAAGCCATAGAATTGGCAAGTAAATACCCTGTAGCTGTCGGAATTGACGCAAAAGACGGGTTTGTAGCGGTTGATGGATGGGGTAAGAGTGAAGGAATTAAAGCTACTGAGCTTGCGGAAAAATTTAAAAACAGCAATATAGAATGTATAATCGCTACGGATATCAGCAAAGACGGAACTCTTCAAGGACTCAATATAGACTTTATACTCGATATTATGAAAGCAAGTGAAAAACCTGTAATAGCCAGCGGAGGAGTGGCAAGCGAAGAAGATATAAAAAAAGTCAAAGAGAACGGAATTTACGGGGTAATCGTCGGAAAAGCCTTTTATGAAGGCAAGGTTAATTTAGAGGAAATTTTAAAAACTTATTCACAATAGCTTTAATTTTTTTCTATTTTGTCGATATTTTCCTTAGAAACAACGGAGTATTAAGGAGAAGTTATGAAAATTTTAGTAGTTGATGATGCTAAAACCATGAGGAAAATTATTACCAATGTATTAAAACAGTTAGGATTTAATAAAGAAGATTTAATAGAAGCGGAAGATGGAGTGGACGCTCTAAAAAAGCTTCAAGAACACGGAGATGAAATAGGTATTATTTTACTTGACTGGAATATGCCGAATATGAACGGATATGAATTTTTAAAAAAAGTTAGAAGTGATGAAAAATATAAAGATGTGAAAATAGTTATGGTAACTACTGAAACTGAAAAGAAAAAAGTGGTTCAAGCCTTAAAAGCCGGAGCAAATAACTATATTGCTAAACCTTTTAATCCTCAAACTCTTAAACAAAAACTTGAACAGATGAATATCAAAGTTTAAGTTTTCCTTCCTTTTCCCTATTTAATTTATTGTATAATTATATCTCCAAAGTAATTAAGGAGAGTTTATATATGAATAGTAAATATTATGAGCTTCAAATCACTCCTTCGTCTTTCAAAGATGAAATTGAAAATTTTTTAATGGAAAGATTTTTTAACGGGATAGAAGAAAACGGTAATACGCTTATTTTAAGAAGTGAAGAAAATTTTGATGATTTAATTAAAGAGCTTAAAGAGTATGTGAAATCTTTAGAAAAACTTTTTAATACGAACATCGACATTGATATAAAACTGGAAGAAAAATCCAATGAAGATTGGATTAAAAAATATCAAGAATCTATTCAGCCTGTGGAAATAGATGAATTTTATATTCATCCTAGCTGGTATCCTCCAAAAGAAGATAAGATCAATATTCTGATAGACCCGGCTCTCGCTTTTGGAAGCGGACATCACGAAACGACACGAAGCTGCGTAAAAGCACTAAAAAATCATGTAAAAGAAGGTATGACTCTTTTGGATGTCGGATGCGGTAGCGGAATACTCGGAATAGTGGCTTCAAAACTCGGAGCGGTAGTGGATGCTTGCGATACTGATCCTATGGCTGTAAAAAGTACAAAAGAAAATTTTGAGTTAAATAATGCCGAATATAATGATATATGGGAAGGAAGTGCCGGTAATACTGATAAGAAATATGATATCGTGGTGGCGAATATTATTGCAGACGTTTTAGTGTTTATAGCACCTGAATTAAAATCAAGAGTTAATAATATTTTAATTCTATCAGGTATAATAGACAAGTATAAAGATAAGGTATTGAAAAAATATCAAGACTTTGATTTAATTGAAGAGATAAAAGATAACGAATGGGTGACGCTCATTCTTAAGAAAGGGAGTTAATGGATAAAAAGAACGACAATAATAATTTTTTTAATAAAAATCCGCTGCTTTTATTTATAATTTTTGCGATTATAATCGTAGTTATATTTAGAAGTTTGGCACCAAATGCGGTAAGTGAAGTAAATAATTTGACCAACGCAGGCAGCAAACAGGTAATGGCTTATAGTTATTCGGATATAAAAAAGCTTGCTGAAGAAGGGAAAATAGCGTATGTGGCTATAGGGCAGAAAATTGTAAGGGCAAAACTTAAAGACGGAGAAATAATAACGGTTCAAAAAGTCCCGGGAGACAATACTTTAGTGGAGATATTAGATAAATATAAAGTACCTTATGGTGCGATGAATGACAGCAGTTGGCTTAGCGAATTAATTTTCGGATGGATTATTCCTATATTTATCTTTTTTGCCATTTGGATGTTTTTGGCATCTCGTATGCAAAAAGGAATGGGAGGAGTTTTAGGTTTTGGTAGCGCTAAAGGTCTTATAAAAAGCGAAAAGCCAAACGTAAAATTCGATGACGTTGCCGGAAACGAAGAAGCAAAAGAAGAAGTAAAAGAGATAGTCGATTTTCTTAAAAATCCGGACAGATATATAGAACTCGGAGCGAAAATTCCAAAAGGTGTGCTTTTGGTGGGGCCTCCGGGGACTGGTAAGACGCTTTTGGCAAAAGCCGTAGCAGGTGAAGCGGATGTGCCGTTTTTTGCCGTAAGTGGTAGTAGTTTTATCGAAATGTTTGTAGGGGTCGGTGCCGCTAGGGTTAGAGATTTGTTTAATCAGGCGAAAAAAGAAGCGCCGAGTATTATATTTATTGACGAAATAGACGCAATAGGAAAAAGCAGAGCCGCAGGCGGACCTATGGGTGGAAACGACGAAAGAGAACAGACTCTTAACCAGCTTTTAGCTGAAATGGACGGATTTGATTCCAATGAGCCGGTAATCGTATTGGCGGCTACGAACAGACCGGAAGTTCTAGACCCCGCACTTCTGAGACCTGGAAGGTTTGACAGACAGGTGCTTGTAGATAAGCCGGATTTCAAAGGAAGAGTTGAGATTTTAAAAGTTCACGTCAAAAAAATAAAAGCCGGAAAAGACGTTGATTTAGAAGAAATTGCCAGAATGACGGCCGGGCTTGCGGGTGCGGATTTAGCTAATATCGTAAATGAAGCGGCTTTGCTCGCCGGTAGAAAAAACAAAAAAGAAGTTAATCAAGAAGATTTCATAGAAGCGGTTGAGAGACAAATTGCCGGACTTGAAAAAAGAAGCAGAAGACTAAACGATAAAGATAAAAAAATAGTGGCATATCATGAAAGCGGACATGCGGTAATTGCGGAAGTGACTCCGGAAGCGAGAAAAGTGAAAAAAGTTTCAATCGTGCCTCGAGGGCTTGCCGCGCTCGGATATACTCTTAATATGCCGGAAGAAGATAAATATCTGATGCAAAAAAAAGAGCTTATTGCTGAAGTTGATACGCTTCTTGGAGGTAGGGCGGCTGAAGAAGTGTTTATCGGTGAAATTTCCACAGGAGCCGGAAACGATCTTGAAAGAGCTACCGATATCGTAAGAGCTATGGTTAGTATGTACGGAATGACCGATGTTGCCGGGCTTATGGTACTTGAAAAACAAACTAACAGATTCCTTGGAGGTTTTGCTCAGCAAAGAGAATATTCGGAAAAAACCCAAGAAGAAGTAGATAGGTTTATAAAAGAATTTTTAGCTCAGAGATATGAGCATGTAAAAGAGACACTTAAAAAATATGCTCCTGTGATTGAAGCTATGGTAAAAGAACTGTATGAAAAAGAAGTAATAGACGGAACTCGCGTAAGAGAACTTATAAAAGCTTATGAAGAGGGAAGACTTGAAGAAGAAATAAATAAAAATACAAAAAATTTGCAGAATTTAGAGGAAAATAAACAACAAAATGAAAAAAAAGAGGATGAAAATGAGAACGAAAACGGAAATAATTCTTAAAGAAGGTTATCCATATATAGCGGTTACCGGGGGGCTTTTTTTAATTTCTTTACTTTTTAGGTTTCCATTACTTTTACAGCTTTTGTTTTTTGCCGTTTTTGCTTTTATGGTGTTTTTCTTTAGAAATCCAGAAAGAGTGCCAGAAGACGAAAGTCTCGGAGCTGTTATTTCTCCGAGCGACGGGACTGTTTTGGAAATAACAAATACCATATCTCCTATAACGAATAAAGAGGCTATAAAAGTATCAATTAGACTCTCACTTTTTGACGTGCACGTTCAGCGTTCTCCTATAGAAGGTGAAATGAGCGCAAGAGAGTATATTCACGGAACTTTTTTATCTTTAAATTCTCCAAAGGCAAGTGAACTTAACGAACAAAACAGAGTTCTTTTTGAAAATAATCTCTCACAAATAGTAGTAAATCAAATAGCGGGATTTATTACCAGAAGAATCGTTATGTTTAGGGATTTAGGACCTGTAAGACTTGCTGAGAGATACGGAATGATTACTTTCGGTTCTCAGGTGGATGTTTATCTTCCGTTAAATACAAGTTTAAAAGTTACTGAATTTCAAAAAGTAAAAGCAGGTGAAACGTTAATAGGATATGTGAATGAAAATTAATTTGGCTTATCTGTTACCCAATTTCTTTACGGCGCTTAGTGCATTTTTCGGTGTGATGGCGATTATAGCCTCATCTCAGGGAAATTTTGAGAAGGCTTTTATCTATATTGTGCTTTCTTTAATAGCCGACGGACTTGATGGTAGGGTAGCCAGACTTACGAATACCACATCCAAGTTTGGAGTAGAGTTTGACTCTTTAGCAGATTTAGTAGCATTTGGTGTGGCGCCTGCTATGATGTTATATTTTGCCGCAGGATATCAGTATGGAAGATTTGGAGCACTTGTTAGCGGTCTTTATGTAGTATTTGGCGCTATTAGGCTTGCCAGATTTAATGTCACTACAGGAGATATCGACCCGAAATATTTTATCGGCCTTCCTATTCCAACAGCTGCGGTTGTGCTTAGTAGCTGGATAATGCTTGATTTAAAATATCAAGGAAATTTCGGCTTTGTTTTGGAAATCGGAGCTTTATTTTTAGCATTTTTAATGGTTAGTAATTTTAGATATCCGAGTTTTAAAAAGATTAATCTTGACAGGAAAGTGGCTCTTAAAGTTTTGGTGCTTATAATTATAATCGCTTCATTTATTTATTTGTATCCTATTGAAGCAATTGCTATAATTTTAAGCACATATGTTTTATACGGATTTATCAGAGGAATTATAAATTACATAAAAGCGATAAAAAGAGTTAGTGGATAATTTTTTTCCATTGACAAAAATTGAATAAAAAGATATAATTTTAAAAAAATATAAGCCATAAAGGATTTTATAATGGAAATGGTAAAAATATTTGATACTACGCTTAGAGACGGAGAACAAAGTCCCGGCGCTTCTATGACGATAGAAGAAAAAATAAAGGTAGCTAAACAACTTGAGAAACTTAGAGTTGATATTATAGAAGCCGGATTTGCAGCGGCAAGTCCCGGAGATTTTGAAGCTATAAATATGATAGCAAAAGAAGTTAAAGACTCGACTATTTGTTCGCTTGCACGAGCGGTTGAAAATGATATAAAAAAAGCCGCTGAAGCTATAGCACCGGCTCCTTTAAAAAGAATTCATACTTTTATTGCGACAAGTCCGATTCATATGGAACATAAACTTAGAATGAAACCGGAAGAAGTAATCAAAAGAGCGGTAAATGCCGTCACCTATGCTAAAACATTTGTAGATGACGTTGAATTTTCATGTGAAGACGCCGGAAGAAGTGAAATGAGCTTTTTAAAAGAAATTATAAGCGCCGTTATTGAAGCGGGAGCTAAAACGATTAATATTCCTGATACGGTTGGATACAGGTTTCCACATGAAATGGGGGAAATGATTAAAGAACTTGTTGATTATTTTCCAAAAGACATTACTTTTAGCGTTCATTGTCACAATGACCTTGGATTGGCAACGGCCAATTCTTTATACAGTATTCTAAACGGAGCCAGACAGGTTGAATGTACAATAAACGGACTTGGAGAGAGAGCGGGTAACGCAGCACTCGAAGAAATAGTAATGGCCATAAAAGTAAGACGCGATTTGTTTGAGGGGATTGATACGAGAATAAATACGAGAGAAATTTATCCGACAAGTCGTCTTGTGGCAAGTGTTACGGGAATCGAACCGCAACCAAATAAAGCGATTGTGGGAAGAAATGCGTTTGCTCACGAAAGCGGTATTCATCAAGACGGTGTACTTAAACATAAACAAACATACGAAATTATGAGCGCCGAAGATATCGGGCTTGATATTAAAGATACTATTGTTCTTGGAAAACACAGCGGACGTCACGCGCTTAAGAAAAAACTTGAACAGCTTGGATTTACAGATATAAGCGAAGAAGAATTAAATGAAATATTTATGAAATTTAAAAAACTTGCCGATAAGAAAAAAGAAATATATGATGAAGATATTTTGGCTATTATGAATGAAGCGAGTGATAAAACACCTAAAGTTTATGAATTGCTTTCTTTACAGCTTAGTGACTGTAGCGAAGGAATGCCGAGTGCCGCCGCTAAGATTAAATTTGAAGACAAAATCTATACGGACGCAGCAATAGGAGAAGGTACTATTGATGCTATATTTAAAGTAATTGACAGAATTAGCGGTATTAACGGTAAACTTATGGATTACAAAGTGGAAGCGGTAAGCGAAGGAAAAGATGCACTTGCCAAAGTTATGGTAAAAGTTGTGTTTGATGAAAACAAACCCGCCGTTATGGGTCACGGCCTTAGTATAGATACTATGCTGGCAAGTGCTAAAGCATATATAAACGCACTTAATAATTATATACATATGAAAGATTTATTAGGTAAAAAAATAAGCTATAAAGATAGTATTTAATAATTTGGAGGGGAAATGTTAAAAGTAGCGATTTTAGGTAAGCCGAATGTTGGTAAAAGCAGTTTTTTCAATAGAATACTGAGAGAAAGAGACGCTATTGTCAGTGATAAGGCCGGTACAACAAGGGATATAAAAAAAAGGGTGGTTTCTCTTGATGATGAGCTGGAGGATATAGTTTTACTCGATACAGGGGGGCTTGAAGAGAGGGGTGAGCTTTTTGAAAAAGTTAAACAAAAAGCCTTGGACGTGGCAAAAGAGGCCGATGTAATTCTTTACATGGTTGATGGCAGAACAATACCGGATGAAGAAGAGATTAAATATTTCCGAACTCTTCAAAAATTAAAAAAGCCTCTTATTTTAGTTGTAAATAAAGTAGATAACGATAAACTTATGGAAGGTGTTTATAATTTTTACGAATTGGGTGCCGATGAAATTTATCCCATTTCGATAGCACATAACAGAGGTGTCGGTAAACTTATAGAAAGAATTAAAGAGTTTGTTCCAAAAAAACCAAGAGTAATTCAAGAGGCTACGCAAATAGAAGAAGATATTCCTTTGGAGGATTTATTCAGTGAAGAAGAAAACCAAACTGAAGATTTGGAAAACCTTAAAGAGATTAAAGTGGCGATAGTCGGGCGTGTAAATGTGGGTAAAAGTTCTTTACTTAATGCTTTAGTAGGTGAAGAGAGGGCTATTGTTAGTGATGTTGACGGAACTACTATTGACCCTATTGATGAAACGATTTATTACAACGGATATCATATTACTTTTGTCGATACGGCAGGGATTAGAAGAAGAAGTAAAATTAAAGATATTGAAAAATATGCTCTTATGAGGACCGAAAAAGTTTTACAAGACGCAGATGTCGCTATTTTAGTACTTGATGCCAAAAACGGGATAGTTGAGCTTGATGAAAAAATAGGCGGGCTTATTCAAAAGCACAAAAACGCGTGTATTATTGTCGGAAACAAATGGGACGAAACCTCAATGGATTATAAAAAATTCGAACAGGAAGTCAGAGACAGGTTCAAATATCTTTATTATGCTCCGTTTATGGTGGTAAGTGCCAAAACAAAAAGGAATATAGATAAATTAAAAGATAAGATTATTTACGTGTACGGTAACTATATCAAAAGAATTCCGACATCAAAATTGAACGAATGGATTAAAGAAGCGACTCAAAGACATCATCTTCCGACCGATATTAAAGGAAGAGAAATAAAAATTTATTACGCGACGCAATTCGGTATAAAACCGCCGACTATTGCTCTTGTAATGAATAAGCCTAAACTTCATTTCTCTTATGAAAGGTATTTAATTAACTTTTTGAGACAAAAAGAGGACTTTACGGGTACACCGATTGTTCTCATTCCAAGAGAAAAAGGAAAGAAAAATGAAAAAGATTAGCATTGCTTTGTGTTTGGCGGGTTTGGTGAGTTTTGCCAGTGCCGATATATTCAGTTTGAGCGCGGGATACGGATATGAACAGCAAAATATCGGAGGATATGTTAAAAGTGACAGAAGTAAAAACTATTTCGGTGTAAAAAAAGTTGATCCTGACACAGATCCTTTTAGAGGTTATTTCGGACTTAAAGACAAGTCTCATCCTTATTTTTGGGTAAAACTTATTCATCCTCTTCCTATTATACCGAATATCAAATTTCAATATACAAAATATGAAACAAGCGGACATAGTGATTATATAGCTGGTAATATTAAGATTTTTAATGATGTACGCATTAATACGCCTGTTTTTGATGCTGAGACTTATATGTCTATCGATTCGTATGACGCTACATTATTTTATGAACTTAAGCCTGTGTTTGCTGATATAGAATTCGGTTTAGGGGCCGATTATTGGAAGGGAAAATTCAAAATATATGACAATAAAAATCAAAGATACGTGGTGAATTCAAGTGGTTCGGTTATTTTACCGTATCTATACGGAAGACTTGAAAGTGCGCAGATTTACGGATTTTCGGTATTGGCACACGCAAAATTAGCTCAGGTCGGGGATAAACATCATTATGATTTGCTTGGAGCTGTTAAATATACTATCGATATCCCTGGACCTGTTAATCCTTTTATAAAAGCCGGATACAAATA
Organism: Nautiliaceae bacterium; assembly: GCA_027062285.1. GTDB lineage: Bacteria > Campylobacterota > Campylobacteria > Campylobacterales > Nautiliaceae > Caminibacter. The sequence continues at coordinate 5,983 of JAMOTL010000089.1, read as the reverse complement.
CAAAGAAGCATATTATGAAGATGATAATGATAATGTAACAACCCTTAATTTTAGAGGAGCATTTTTGGAAATAGGAGTGAAATTTTGAGAGTAGTAAGCGGAATGAGACCAACGGGAAAACTTCATTTAGGTCATTATATAGGTGTACTTAAAAATTGGAAAGAGTTGCAAAACAGATATGAAAGTTTCTTTTTTGTTGCCGATTGGCATGCTCTTACAACGAAATTTGATGAAGAAATTGATTTAAAAGCCCAAAGTATAGAACTTGTAAAAGAGTGGATAGCCTGCGGTATAGATCCACGAAAAGCAACACTTTTTATTCAGAGCGAAATAAAAGAACATGCCGAGCTTTATTTGATTTTTAATATGATTACACCTGTTAGCTGGCTTGAGAGAAATCCTACTTATAAAGACGCAATGGCCCAAGAAGAATATAAAAAGAAAAATAACGCGGGATTTCTGACTTATCCAGTGCTTCAAACAGCTGATATTGTAATTTATGATGCCGATTTGGTCCCGATAGGAGAAGATCAAAAGCCTCACCTTGAACTTGCGAGAGATATTGTAAATAGATTTCATTATCTTTATAAAAAAGAGATATTTAAAGAACCGAAAGAGATGCTGACTGAAATGGCAAGACTTCCGGGGCTTGACGGTAGAAAAATGAGTAAAAGCTTTAATAATGCGATTTATCTTGACGAAACACCTGAGGAGATTTGGAATAAAGTTAGAATGGCAAAAACTGATCCCGCAAGAATTAAAAAAACCGATCCGGGACATCCGGAAGTTTGTATTGTTTTTGAATATCACAAAGCTTTTTCTACTCCTGAAGAAGTTGCTGAAATTGAAAATGCTTGTAGAAAAGGAAGTATCGGATGTGTGGAATGTAAGAAAAGATGTGCCGCTAATATCGAAAAAGTGGTGGGACCGATTAGAGAGAAAAAAGCCAAGTTAAAAAATGAGGATATTTTAGATATAATTAAAAAAGGAAATAAAAAAGCAAAAGATTTAGCTGCTGAAAAAATGAAAAAAGTGAACGAAGTAATATTTTAAAGGAGAGTAATGAAGACGAAGAAATTATGGTGTGCCGAAAGAGTCCAAAGACTTATGATGAGTATTTTTTTATTAATAATTTTGGCCCTTTTGGCAAAAGGATATAGTGTAGCAGGGCTTGCTTTATTGGCATTTATGTCCGTTATGCTTTTTATTCATTTTATTTTTGATTTTTGCCCTTCTACAGTTTTATTGGAGAAAATTTTCGGAAGCTGTTATTGCGAATGTAAGGATGAAAACGATGAAAATCAGTTATAAAGACGCGGGAGTTGATATTGATGCCGGGAATTCTCTTGTAGAGAGAATTAAACCGGTTGTAAAAGAAACTTTTAATGAAAATGTAATAGGAGGAATAGGAAGTTTTGCGGGTGCTTTTAGATTGCCTAGCGGCTATAAAAAGCCGGTTCTTCTTTCGGCAACGGATGGAGTCGGTACAAAACTAAAACTTGCTATAGATGCTAAAAAATATGACACTGTAGGAATAGATTTAGTTGCTATGTGTGTTAATGATTTAATCTGTAATTTCGGAGAACCTTTGTTTTTCCTTGATTATTATGCCACCGGCAAACTTGATGTGGATGCCGCTGAGGATGTAATTAAAGGAATAGCTGAGGGTTGTAAACAGGCTGAATGTGCTTTAATCGGGGGAGAGACTGCGGAAATGCCGGGAATGTACAGTGAAAATGATTTTGACTTAGCAGGATTTGCCGTAGGGATAGCCGAAGAGGATGAACTGAACCCTAAAGTTAAAGAGGGTGACGTTTTAATTGCTCTTCCAAGTAGTGGAATTCATTCAAACGGATATTCGCTTGTGAGGAAACTTTTCTTTGAAAAGCTTGGAATGAAATTCGATGATGAAATCGACGGGAAAAAATTAATTGATATTTTACTGACTCCAACCAGAATTTATGTAAAAGATTTTAAGAGATTAAAACCTTACATTAATGCACTTGCTCATATTACAGGTGGTGGAATCGTAGAAAATCTTCCGAGAGTTTTACCGGATGATTTAGAAGCGGTAGTTTATAAAGATAAAATAAAAATACTTCCTGTATTTGAATTTATGAAAAAACATGTAGATGAAGGTGAAATGTTTAGAACATTCAATATGGGTGTGGGTATGGTATTAGCAGTAGATAAAAAAAATGTAGATAAAGTTTTGTCTTTGAGCGACGGATATATTATCGGAGAAATAAAAAAAGGACAAAAAGGAGTAAAACTAATATGAACCCCTCCCGTTTGCTTTCTAAAATTGTTGTTAAAATAGCCAGAACCCACTTTCCAAATCCGATTCAATGTGTTATTAATAGGTTGTATGTAAAAATTTTTGATATAGATATGAGTGAATTTTTACCTGAAGATCCATGTGAATATCCTACTTTAAACGATCTTTTCATCAGACACAAAAAATATATCGAATTTTACGAAGATGAAGATATTGTTGTGAGTCCTAGTGATTCTTTAGTAATAGCCGATGGTGAAATAGAGGAAAATTACGTTTATCAAATAAAAGGAAAAAAATATAATATAAAAGATCTTCTTATTGAAGATACCGATTTAAATGGAGGATATTTTATTAATCTTTATCTATCACCGAGAGATTATCACAGATACCATGTACCTGTGGATATGGAAATTATAAAAGCTATTTATATTCCTGGTGATTTAAAACCTGTAAAACCGAGTTATCTTGAAAAAGAACTTGTTTTTCCTAAAAATAAGAGAATTGTTTTGAAATGTCGAGATAAAAAAGACAGATATTTTTATTTTGTGGCGGTTGGAGCAATGATCGTAGGAAAAATAATTATGAATTTTGACGAAAGACTTCAAAAAGATTATGATGAAATCACCACTTTTGAATATAAAGAACCTATAAAACTTAAAAAAGGTGACGAACTCGGAAGATTTGAATTCGGAAGCTCGATATTGCTCTTTTTCGGACCTGAACATTTTAAATATCTTAATCAAAAAGATTATGTTGAAGTTGGAGATATATTAGGGGAAATTTACTAAATCATGAAAAAAATAATTTGGATTTTAATTCCTCTTTTTCTTTTCTCAGCAGTGGATAATAAAAAACTTCTTGATTGTTATGAAATATTTGAACAAAAAAAAGCAGAACTTGAAGCTCAAGCTGAAAAAATTCTCGAACAAAAAGAAGCGTTAGAAGCACTTAAAAATACTTATATGGCTTTAATTAAGAAAAAAGAAGAGAAACTGAAATTAAAAGAGCAGGAAATAAATGCTACCTTAAAAAAAATAGAGGAAGAAAAAAAACATATTCAAAAGCTTCTTGAGGAATATAAAAAAATATTAGAAGAAATCAAAAAAGCAAAACTTGATAAAGTGGCTCAAAGTTTTGCAAAAATGAGACCTAAAAATGCCGCTCAAATTCTTCAAAATATGCCCGAAAAAAAAGCACTGAGTATTTTACAAAAATTACCTCCGAAAATTTTAGCGAAAATTTTTTCAAAAATGGACCCTCAAATTGCAGCCAAATTGAGCGACGCTCTTTTAAAAGTAAAGGATAACAATGAAAGCTCAGATAATCCTTAATGTAGCTTCTCAAAAACATCTTTTGGCTAAAGCTTTAACAAAATATATAGACTTTTCAAAAAGAGTGTATATAGCATATGGTTCTACAAATCATTATCTGCTTTATCATTTGGGAATAGATTATAAAGAAGCTTATATTGCCGGTTGTTTTACGAATAATAGTTTAAATATTACAAAAAGTAGACCCTCACCTTTTGTAGTTAAAAAAGGAAAAATTATTGATATAAAAGATTTTGATATAAAAAAAGATGATTATTTTATAAAAGGAGCGAATGCTTTATGGTATGAAAATGGAAATAAACATGCTGCCGTTGCTGCGGCTGATGAAAACGGTGGAACCTTCGGCAATTTTTATTTGAAAGCTGCTTGTCGAGGCAGTAAAGTGATAATTCCGGTTTCTCATGAAAAACTCATTCCTTTTTATGTTTCTTCATCTCAAAATGTAGATATTTCAATGGGTTCTAAAATAGCAATGCTTAGATTTTTTTACGGAAAGGTTTTTACTGAAATAGAAGCCTTTGAGATTTTGTTTAATCTAAAATCTAAAATTATCGCCTCAGGAGGAATATGCGGGAATGAAGGCAGTGTTATAATGGAAATTTCCGGGGAAGAAGAAAATATAAAAAAAGCCGTCGATTTTATAAATACACATTCATTTAAACTTGATTTTAAATTGGAAACATTATTTTAAGTCTTCTTTTTCCATTTTAATATAATCGATATCTTTATAAAATAAAACATTTCCTTTTTTTGATTTTTTTACTTTATATAATGCCAGATCCGCATTCTTAAATCTTTCTTCAAAAGGAGCGTCTTTGTCCGAACATACCCCGACACTTACCGATAATTTTTCTTTCATTTCTTTATCGAATTCTTTTTGAATTTTTTGAATTTTTTTATTAATATCTTTAAATATTTGTTCGATCGTATATTTATTTTTATTTGTTAAAATCATAAATTCATCTCCGCCCCATCTTCCTATTACGTCTTCTTTAAAATATTTTTTTAACAGCCATGCAAATTCTTGTAACACATAATCTCCTATGTCATGACCGAATGTGTCATTTATATATTTAAAATTATCCAAATCAATTATCATTAAATATTTATAATTACCGTTTTTTGCTTCTTGTTCGAATGTTTCCCTATTATAAACGCTTGTTAGATTATCAAAAGTAGCTTTTTTTTGATATTTGGCAATAGTTTTGTCTATGGTGATGATTTTTTTCCTAAGAAGAGTAAAGATTATTGAATAAAATATGGTTAATGATATTAAAAAGAAAATGATATACCAGAAAATCAAAGGTTCAGCAGCTTTTTTTAGTTCTTTATTTAGTTCTATTGTTAAATTTTCTATCTGATTATATTTAACTTGAAATCCGAAAAATATTTTTTAAAGGTTTAAATTCTTCGAATAAATAAAACCCTTCATTATTTATGTTTCCGATTATTTTTTTACCGTTGTAATAGAGTATTATTCCGGGGATATTTTTCAAATTTTCGATAATAGGAGAGAAATATTCAAGTGGTATTTTTGAGAGATTCATTTTTATTTTAATAGTTAGTTTATACGATGGTACATATGTTAATATATAATAATTTTCATTTTCATTATAGCTACATTGTGCGTTATGTTTTAACGGATTACATTTTAGAGTCGCTTTTTTACCTATTTTTAAAATATTATTTGAAGCTACAATCTTATTATCGAGATTTATAAATTCTATTTCGTTTGGATAATTAAATAAGTAATTCATTAAAAACACTTTTATATTTTTGTAACCTAAAACATTTAAAGTTTTAAGAAGATGGATGATTTGTTTAGTTTCGTTTTTTAGTTGTTTTAGTTGTTTTTTTTGTAAGTGTTTTTTAAACTTTTGTATTCATTTTCTATTGTTTTTTTTATTAATTCTAACGTATTGTCTTTTATATCGTTTAGATAATAATTGTATTGATGAATATATGCGGTTTGTTTCGCCACTTCTTTTTCTTTTTCATATAGATACAGTGTTCCGAAAAAAGAGACTGATACAAAGACGGTAAAAAATATAACTATGACATAAAAGAATTTTTTTACCATATTATATCTTTAATATGTTTTTTAATAAACCAGTCAGGATATATGAAATTAATTTCTTTTGCTCTTTTGTAGTTAAAGAAAAAATAATACTCTTTTGCGTTTTGAATGATCGGTTTGTTTGTTTTTTTGTATTGTAAAAAGATTTCGGCCGCTTGTTTTCCCATTTTAAAATAGTTTTCTCCTCCGAATCCTAAAAAGCCGAGGGTTGCAAAAGAGATATTAATGCTGTAATCCGGTTTTTTAATGTTTTTTAAATATACTTCTTTTAGTTTATAAAAAGGGATTTTTTTATTG
>JAMOTL010000088.1 GCA_027062285.1 Nautiliaceae bacterium | reverse complement strand
GAAAAATACTTTTTTGCCTTGATTTAATACGTGGGATACTATTTTTTTAGCGTTTGAGCTGGTACAGGTTAGCCCTCCAAGCTCTCCTACAATTGCTTTAACCGCCGCGCTTGAATTTATATAAGTTATCGGAATAAAATCGATTCCGTTTTCTTTTAGCTCTTTTATATTGTTTTTAACTTTTTCAACTTCCGCCATTCTTGCCATAGAGCATGAAGCAAGACGCGGCATATATACAGGAATATTTGGATTTAGTATTTTGGCACTTTCACCCATAAAACTTACCCCGCAAAAAATAAGAGGGTTTTTAAGCGCACTTGTTTTTTTCGCAAGCTCTAAACTATCACCCGTCAAATCGGCAATATCGAATATTTCGTCTTTTTGATAATAATGTGCCGCTAGGGTAATATTATGTTTTTTAAGTAGTTCTTTTACTTTATCCACCATATATGTCCTTTCTTTAAACTTAAATAATTATATTATAATTTCACAAAAAAGGAAATTTATGAGTAACCTTTTATGGTATTTAATCGCTTATTTGGTGGGAGGAATTCCGTTTGGGTATATAATAGCCAAATATTTTGCCGGAATTAATATAAAAGAACACGGAAGCGGAAATATAGGAGCTACGAACGTTTTAAGGGTTTTAAAAGAAAAAGACCCGAAAAAAGCCAAAATTTTAGCGGCTGTTACGCTTTTTTTAGACGCATTCAAAGGAGCGGCAGTAATTTTGGTGGCAAAGGCCGCGGGGGTTTGTGATGCAACTCTTTGGACTATAGCCGTTTTGGCAGTAATAGGACACTGTTTTTCTCCTTTTTTAAAATTTGAAGGGGGAAAAGGGGTGGCTACAACTCTTGGGGTAATGTTGGTACTTATTCCAAAAGCTGCGCTTGTGGGACTTATAGTTTGGTTTATAATGGCAAAAACTGTTAAGATTTCTTCTCTTAGTTCTCTTGTGGGGATTTTAGTGGGAATTGCCAGTGCGTATATTTTATATCCAAATATATCTATTCAGTCTTACGCGCCTTTATGGATTATTGCTTTTATCGTAATTTATAAGCACAAAGAAAATATTTACAGGCTTATTACAGGTCAGGAAAAAAGGGTTGTGTGATGTATACCATTGTAATAGAAGAGCTGACTTTTAAAGCGATTTTGGGAATTTTGGAAAAAGAGAGAAACGAAGAGCAGTTAGTGGTGGTTGATTGTAAAATTTCTTATCCTGAGAAAGTAAAATATGTGGATTATTCAAAAGTTTGTGATGTAATTCAAGATATGATTACTCAAAATCGGTACTCATTAATAGAAGATGCCGCTGATGATATTCAAAAAAAACTTGAAGAGCTTTTTCCTCAAATGAAAGAGCTTTATTTAAAAATCACTAAGCCTGAAATATTAAAGAATGCTTTAGTGGGAGTAGAGATTTTAAGAAAATATTAATTTTTGATATAATATTTTAAATTTTAAGGGCTTTGGCCAAAAGGAGAATTATGCGCCTTTTAGTTGTAGAAAAAGATGAAACGCTAAATGATTTAATTACTAAATCTCTTCATGAAGCGGGATATAAAACGGATGAGGCTTTTACTATAAAAGATGCCAAATATTTTTTGGATATCAGGCATTATAATTTAATTATAGTTGATGCTAATTTCGGAATGAGTGAAGTTTTTAAATTTATAGACTATGCAAAAGATTTATATCCATTGATTAAAATAATTGTAATATCCGACGATCCTTCCGTTGAGAGTGAAATTAAAACTCTTAAAATGGGGGCAGATGATTATATAAAAAAACCTATTCATTTCGATTTGCTTATAACAAGGGTTAATGTGGCTTTAAGAGGAGGCAAAGAGTCTCAAATTAAGATAAAAGATCTTATAATCGTAAAAGATGAAGAAAAAGTAATATATAAGGGTAAAGAGTCTTATTTGAAAGGTAAGGCTTTTGAGGTATTTATGCATTTAGCAAGATATCCGAATCAGGTCATTTCAAAAGAACAGTTATTAGATGCCATTTGGGAAGAGCCGGAACTTGTAACTCCGAATGTTATAGAAGTTGCGATAAATCAGATACGCCAAAAGGTTGACAAAGTTTTTAAAATTGATACAATAAAGACCATTCGCCGAAGAGGCTATAAATTTTCATATCCAAAGGAGTAGCATGTCACTTAAAATAAC
>JAMOTL010000087.1 GCA_027062285.1 Nautiliaceae bacterium | reverse complement strand
GATATAGAAGAGAAGAAAAAAAGAGCTGATTTTATAATAAACAACTCAAAAGATTTAAAACACCTCCAAAAAGAAATAGAAAAATTTATCAAAACCTTATAACTTTTTGTTATAATAAATCAAAAAGGAGGGGAAAATGAAAAAAACTATCCCAATTACTACAATACCACTAGCAAATACAAAAGAAGGGGTGATTTCCATAACCCACATTGAAGAACCTTACGGAGAAGGCAGTAAACCTGTAGTCAGCATCGGTATTTCACTTGACGGGGAAGAGAGCAAACCGGACTGGAAAGCACATATTCCTTATGAAAACATAGACGATGTGATAGCCGCTCTTCAAGAGGCAAAAGAAAAATTCGGTAAATAATAAACTTTTCACGGTCTTCGCCGATATAAAAATAAAAAGCGAAGGCCGTGAGACTTGATTTATTAAGATATTCAAAAAATATATATCATATTGTTGTTGATAAGAAAAAAAATATTAAGTTTATTGACGAAAATCACAAAAAAATTACAAATGCCTATATAACTTTCACACCCTCCGAATTAATTATAAAAAAAGTAGAAATAAATTCTTCCATAAAAGAATCCTTGATTCCTTCAATAATAAAAGCAAAACTTTCAAAAGAAATAAAAAAAGATTTCACTTTTTCCTATTTTTTAGAAAAAAAAGAAGATAATATAAATATTTTCAGAGTAGAAGTTATTTTGAAAAAAGAGATACTAAATATAATTTCCAAACTAAAAACAAAAAACATTAATCTGATAACTACCGATTATCACTCGCTTTTTAGTATTTCCAAACAATACTTTAAAGACGATTTTATTTCAATCTATTTAACAAAAGACAACATTATTTACGTAATGGGAAAAGAAAAATTAAATTTCTTCAGAAGTGCCCCTGTTTTGGATACACCCGAAGAAATAGCAAACGACATAAACAGAACGATAATTTATTTTAAACAGCAGTCAAAAAATTTAGGATTAAACAATATTCTTATTTCCGGAGACAACGAATTGATAAACAACATATATTCATACATAAACGCTCCGATATCTCAACCTTTAAGTACAATAGAAAATATTTCCGATAAAAAATTTAATGAATATTTCTTAATATTCGGAACTCTTTTTTCAAATACGAATTTTCTACCCGAAGAAATTAAAACTTTTAAACTATTTAATAAACTTTTTATTCTACTTTCTGTTTTTATTTTAGGTATTATCGGATACTTCGGTTATTTAACATTTGAAAAATATACTTTAGTACTTGAAAATGAAACTGCTCTTTATAAAAAACAAGCCTATTTTTTAAAACTCAAAGAATCTACCAAATTTATGAATGAAAAAACATTGGATTATTATCTTGAATTCATTTCACTTGAAAAAAAAGCTCAAAAAGCATATTTTTTAGACAAAATCGCCACATTAAAACCGATTTTTGAATATATGTCTCCAAAATCAATAACAGTAGATAAGAATATAAGAATAGATTTCACCAAACACTTCGATTCTTTTAAAGAACTTATTAAACAAAAAAATAAAATTGAAGAAATATTAAAAACAATGAACGTCAAATATCAAATCCAACCGAATTACGAATCTAAAAAAATTTCATTAATTATCGTTCTAAAGAGGGAGCAATGATTCTTAGATTTATTATCATAATATTGCTTACATTATTTAGTATCGCCATTTATGAAACAAACAAATATCTTGAAATAAAAAATTATTACATTCAAAATGAAATAAACAAATATAATAAACTTACAAACGAATTAAAACAGATAGAAAAAATAAATCTAAAAATAAAAACTCTTAATATTCCTTTATATTCCAAACAGCAAGCCCAAAACATTGTTTTAAACAAAATCGATTTACTTCTTAAATCATTACCTATTAGAGTAAAAGAATATCAAGTCGAAAATAATAAAATTACGGCAAAATTATTTCTTGATACCGAAATAACAAATAAAAAAGAAAAAAGAGAGGTTATTGAAATATTTAAAACTTTTATCCCGGTAACAGAAATCATATTTTTTTATTTACAGCACAACAATATCCGTATGAATTTTATTTTTACTTTACCTTATAAGGAAGAAAATGGCAACAAATAAACATATCATACTTTTAATTATTTTACCGTTAATAATTTGGGGAGTTTTTATTTTATTCGAAGACTCTTTAAATTTTAAACCGAAACCTATTTATAGTAGTTATTCTTTTGATGAAGAAATCGTTATGAAATATTTAAAATTGCAACGCTTATTGGAAGATTTTAAGTTATATCCATTAAATACGGAAATTCTAAATAAATTAATAAAAATCAAAAACTCTAAAAAAACAATAAAAAAAGATTCAGTCATTAGATGGAATCTCCGATATATCATAATAACGGATACGAAAAAAATAGCATATCTAAACGGTAATCTTGTCAAAATCGGAGATAGAATAAACGGAGCGGTAGTAATTGATATCAAAAAAGATTGCGTGCTCATTAAAACAAAAAAAGGAAAAAAATGTATCTTTATCCAATAATATTTATCGTATTAATTTTTTTATCAGGATGCAGCATAAAAGAACCTCATCCTCAATCTAAACAAAAAAATATAATCAAACCTTTTGAAGAAGTTAAAAAAACTCCTCCGCCACCTCCCGTAGTATTCGAAAGTCCGTACAAAAAAATATCTCCTTTTGAAAATAAAACAATTACTTTATCGGCAAAAGAAGCCCCTCTTTCTTACTTTCTTCATTCCATAGCAAAAACGGCCGATATGAACCTGGTAATAGGAAAAGATATTGATTTAGATCAAAAAATAACTTTAAATTTAACTCAAGCCCCCTTACAAGAAGCACTTGATATTATTATGGATATGACGGGATATTATTATGAAGTAAAAGGAAATATACTTTATATAAAACACTATATGACAAAAGTATTTAAAATACCTTACATACATACAAAAACCTCATATAATTCCAACCTAGGAGGCGATGTTTTAGGCGTTAATAACAATTCAGAATCAGAAGGCAACTCAGATAACCTAAAAGGAGAATTCTCACTTAAATATAAAAATCCAAAAGAAGCAAACGACTTTTATACTCAATTGGATAAAAACTTAAAACTTCTTATTTCAAAAGAAGGCAAATATACTCTCAATAAATTTACCGGAACCCTTTTAGTAACTGACAAAAAAGAAAATATAAAAAATATAGAAAAATTTATAAAACAAATAACAAAAATTACTAATAAAGGCGTTTTAATAGAAGCGAAAATACTCGAAGTGGTGTTAAATAAAAATCATCAACTGGGAATCAACTGGAATGCGGTTTTTAAAAATATTGCCGATGGGACTATGACATTTACTCAAACTCTCGGACTTGAAAACGGTGTTGCGGGAAGTGTTCGATACTCCAGCAGCAATTTTAATATGCTAATCCAAGCACTTCAAAACAACGGAAAAGTTCAAACTCTTTCAAATCCGAGAATCAGAGTATTAAATGGGCAGAGCGCTTTAATTTTATCAGGTGATATCTATCCTTTTTGGGAAAAATCTGTAAATTATACCACCGTGACTTCAGGAAATACAACAACCGTAGTACCTGAAGTCACTTACACAAGAAGAGACGTTTTACAAGGAGTCTCTTTAGGCGTTACACCTATTATAAAAGATGACAGAAGTATAATTTTAAATATAGTCCCGGTATCAACCTCAATAGTGGATATAGTAACATTCCAAGATAACAACCAAATAGTGGCAATGGCTCCAAAATTAAATATAAAAGAAGCCGGAACGGTTATTAGAGCAAGAGATAACGATCTTATAATCATAGGCGGATTAATTAGTGATAAAAAATCAAAAACCGTTGTAAAAGTTCCTGGTCTTGGAGATATTCCGATAATCGGAAATATGTTTAAAAGAGTAGAAAACTCAAAATTGAAAAAAGAACTTGTAATTTTACTAAGACTTAGGATAGTCAATGAATAAACTCGGGATAATTTTCATATCCTCTTTAATTTATGCTTCACAAACAGTATATACCATTCAGCTATTTTCTTCAAAGACTCTTTCCCCAGCCGTAAAAAGCTTTCAAAAATTACCTAATAGGTACCAAAAAACCTGTTATGTGGTAAAAATTAATAAATATTATACTCTTAGATGCTATCACACCCCTAAAAATACGCTTAAAAATAAAATGATAAATCTTAAAAAATATTTCAAAGACGCGTTTATCGCCAAAATGTATAAATTTAGATTAAATCAAATTATCTATCCGAAAAAAATTCATAATAAAAAAGTTTCGTATTTGCTTTACAAGGCTGATTATTTTTATAATAAAGGCGATTTATACAAAAGCTTAGAGCTTTACAAAAAGGCCTATAAAGCAGAAAAAAATCCTCAAATAGCTATAAATATTTCGTATATTGAAGGTATTCTCGGAAAAACACCTTCTTTTTATACTGAAAAAACGCTCTACGCCTACAGTATAGGAGCAATAAAATCACAAAACGACGATAAACTCATTTCTATTTTAGAAAAGTACAAAAAATTATCAAAAAAAGGATATATTGATTTCGTGCTTGGATATTTGAATGAAAAGAACCCAAAAAAAGCTCTAATTTACTATGAAACGGCATTTAACAAAAATCCTGTCAATAAATATTTCATATACGCATATGCAAGAATTCTTGATATAAATAAAAAATATAAAAAAGCATTACATTACTATAAACAATTAATCTCATGCGACGATAATATATGCAAATACGCAAAAATAAGAATAAGGCAGATAAAATAATGAAAAAGGCGTTTACTTTAATCGAACTTGCTATCGTATTGATAATAATCGGTCTTTTGATAGGCGGAAGTGTAAGTATATATTCTATTCTTACAAAAAGAGCAAAAGTCAAAGAGAGTGAAAATATCATAAAAGAAAATACAGAAATCGTAAAAAATTTTGTTTCTTTAAGAAAAAAACTCCCAGATAATAATGAATTTGATGAAATTGCTAAAACAAAAGAAGACATCTGGGGAAAAAAATTATCTTATAAATACGCACCAAATTTAACAGATAAAAACTCCATATGTTATGAAAATTCAACCCCTCTTGAAATTAAAATTTGTAAAAATTCCAGTTGTTCGGATGTAGAAGAAACAATTAAAAACGTAGCATTTTTAATACTCAGCAGCGGAGAAAATTTAAACAACCAAACGGATTTGTCAAATAACACAATCAAAATCTATCTACCGGGAGTAAAAGTCGATGACAATAAATCGGATACTGACAATCCTTCTCCTTATGACGATATCGTAAGATGGGTAAAATTAGACGAACTTAAAAATATAACAGATTGTGAAGAAGAAAAAATTCATATTTTAAATAAAGAAATCCCTTACGGGTATGAAGGTGAATCTTACAAAGCTAAAATATACGCTGAAGGGGGGCTTAAAAACACTGATGGAAGCGGAAATTATAAATGGTGTTATGAAGGTAAACTGCCTGCGGGATTAAACGCCGATCCCGATTATCATTCAAATGATTGTTTAAACAGTTTAGATTTTTGGAAAAATGCCGATTATTTTCAAATAAAAGGAACACCAAGCGAATCGGGGAATTTTAAAATCACCGTATTTGTTGCCGATAAAAACAACAATATCGACAAACATTCTTTCGCCCTAACCGTTAATCCGGCTTCTAGCAGCGGAAGCAGTGGTGGTAGTGGTGGCGGAGGTAGTGGCGGAGGCGGTCCGTCAGGACCTCCATGGGGCATAATATTCCCTTGGTGGAAAAAATAAAAGGAGGCAAAATGAAAAACGCAAGAAAAGCTTTTACAATGGTGGAATTAGCAATTGTTTTAGTAATTATCGGTCTTATTATGGGTGCTGTGTTAAAAGGTCAAGAGTTAATTAACAACGCAAAACAAAAAAGACTTTACTCTCTAAAACAGGAAATAACGGCGGCTGTTATGACTTATTATGACAAATATAACGCATATCCGGGTGATGACCCAAAAGCAACAACTCATTTGGGAAGTTCTACCAAAGACGGAAATGGCAACGGATTAATTGACGGAGGTTTACAATATCACTGTAGTGACAACTCAAAAGAAAGCTGCGCTTTATGGGAGCATTTAAGACTCTCTAATATTTTAAGCGGAAGCGGTGTGGATAATCCGAGAAACCCTTATGGAGGAGCCGCGGCTGTAGGATATACTTCTATTCATAATAAATACGCAAACTGGATCGGATTTGACAATCTGCCAGAAGAAGTAGCAATGAGTATAGATGAAAAATATGATGACGGAAAATATGACACCGGAAGTATTAGAGCGAGTGGAAGCACCGGTTATGATACAACAGATGACAAAGACAGAATAAGAGATTTGTATTTTGAGTTTTAGTTATGAAACCGATAGGTGTATTACTTAAAGAGCTCGGATATATTACTGAAGAGCAGATTCAAATTGCTCTTCAGGTCCAAAAGCTCTATTCTGATAAACTTTTAGGAGAGATTCTACAAGAACTCGATTTTGTGACATCCGATGAAATAGCAAGAGCTATCGCTATTCAAAATAATCTTGAATATATAGACCTAGACAGTGTCGTTCCTGAAAAAGACGCGCTTTTATTAGTCCCAAAAGATTTCGCTATTTCTACACCTCTTTTACCTATAAAAATAGAAAACGATACATTATACATAGCAATTGACAATCCGAATGATTTAAGCGTTTATGATTATCTGGTAAAAACTACAGGGAAAAAAATTAAATTTTTAATAGGCGATAAAAACAAAATAGCAAAATACGCTTTGCTTTATTATTATCAACTTGAAAATCCGATAGAAAAGAGAATCGAAGAAATAATAAAATCACCAAACCCTGATGTAGTAAAGTTAGTGGATTTAATAATACAAAATGCCATAAAAGACAGGGCAACAGACATACACATTACACCTGAAATCTTAACTACGCACGTCTTTTTCAGAATCGACGGGGTTTTACATCATTATTACGCAATGCCAAAACACCTACATCCTCAGATCGTATCAAGAATAAAAATCCTCTCTTCAATGAATATTGCCGAACAAAGAATTCCTCAGGATGGGGGATTTGAATTTGAGTTTTTAAAAACGTCATATGATATCAGGGTATCAACCCTCCCTACCAAAAATGGAGAAAATATCGTTTTAAGAGTACTTGCCAAAAACGCAACTCTTTTTAATATTTATAATCTTGGGTTTGAAAAAGATTATATAGAAAAAATAGAGCACTACTTTTCAAAACCTTACGGTATAATTTTAATCACCGGACCTACCGGAAGCGGTAAAACCACTACTCTTTATTCAGCTCTTAGAAAAATAAATCCTATAGAAAAAAATATTCTTACCGTCGAAGACCCGATAGAATACAGATTTACTTTTATTAAACAATCCGAAGTAAATATAAAAGCCGGATATACATTTGCAAAAGCCATAAAAGCCTTTATGCGACAAGACCCGGATGTAATGTTGATAGGAGAAATTAGAGATGAAGAAACCGCAGAACTTGCCATAAGAGCATCAATTACCGGACATCTCGTACTCTCCACACTCCATACGAACAACGCTGTAAGTGCCGTTTCAAGACTTGAAGATATGAGTATCAAAACTTATATGATAGCCGAAGGTCTTTTACTGGTAATATCTCAAAGACTTGTGAGAAAACTGTGTCCTTACTGTAAAAAACCGACAACTATCAAAAAAGAAGAATTATTAAAATACGGCTTCAGTGAAGAAGAGATAAAAAATCTTGACGAAGAGATTACTATCTATCAAAAAGTCGGATGCGAAAAATGCAATCATACAGGATATTTAGGAAGAATAGCGGTAGCTGAAATGCTTGAAGTGGATAAAGAAATTAAAAAAATGATAGTTGAAGGCAAAAGTACCCTTGAAATTGAAAAAAGAGCGAGAGAAAAAGGAATGAGAATATTAAAAGAAGACACTCTTTTAAAAATCTTAAAAGGAATTACGACATTAGAAGAGCTTAAAAGAGTTATAGAATGATTTTTTTTATTAAAAAAATCGATAAAAACGGAAAAAGCGTTATTTATCTGGATACATTTGATAATATATCCGAAGCAGTAGAATTTATAGAAAGCGAAGGATCTATACCTATTACTGTTTTCCCTCTCCCAAAAATTTTTTCCTTTATTTTAGCCCCTTTTTTTAAACCAAGAATAAAAAAAGAAGAAATAATCGAAATTCTCGATAATTTTCATTTGATTATCAAATCGGGCATTCCTATACAAACGGCTATAGAAGATTTAATAAAAGAAAGCAAAAATCCCTATCTTCAAAAAATATTAAGACATATTTCCATTACGTTACAAAACGGATATTCTTTATCAGCTGCTATTGAAAAATACAGACACCTTTTTACTTCAGTAATAGTTTCCTTAATTAAAATAGGAGAACAGACCGGTAATTTGGAAGTAACGTTAAAAAAAGGAGCTGATTTTTTAAAAAAAATAGAAGATATAAAAAAGAAGGTAAAACAGGCTATGATTTATCCTTCTTTTGCCTTTGTAGCAATTATGACGGCTATGCTTGTATGGCTCTTATACGTATTACCTAAAATAGTAAAAGTATTTAAAGAAATGGACGTAGAACTTCCTTCCATTACCGTATTTGTTATGAACGTTTCAAATTTTTTACAAAAACAAATAGGATTTTTATTTATCTCTTCCGTTTTATTAATTGCAATGTTTGTTTTTTTATTAAGATATGAAAAAGTTAAATACTATTTCGATAAATTTTTACTTAAACTGCCTATTTTCAAACAATTTATAACTTACTTCAATACCGCCTTTTTCGCCGAATATATGAGACTTACCGTATCATCTGGTCTTCCGCTTTTAGAAGGCCTTAAAACTCTCAAAGAAAACACATCAAACCTTGTTTACAAAAAAGCGATAGAAGAAATTTTATATGATATTCAAAAAGGTTACAGAATTTCAGACGCAATAAAAGATGTTCATCTTTATCCGCTCTTTATGGTCAGAATGATTGCTATGGGAGAAGATAGCGGTGAACTTGAAAAACAATTAACCACCATCAGTGACTTTTATTATTCGAAAATAGATTATATGGCCCAAAATCTCTCAAAAATTATAGAACCTTTACTTATTTTTGTATTGGGTATTTTTATGGCAATAATTATGCTTGCACTCTTCGGACCGATTTATACGCTTATAGGAAAAATAAAATAAAAAAGCTTAAGAGAGTTTTTTTATTTTAGTGAAGAAAAAGCCTGAATATGCGTCTTTTGGAAGTATTCTTACACACTTTTTAACCTCTTCGTTATACTCTTTATCTTCCCAGTGTGTTATGCCTTCTTGGATATTGTCAATAGGTAAATCTACTTCTAAAACCACAGCATTCGGGTATTTTTTTAAAAGAAAATCAATTACTTCTTCATTTTCTTCCGGTGAAAAAGTACAGGTGGCATATATCATCTCGCCTCCGGGCTTTAACGATTCAAAAGCGGAAATAATAAGCTCTTTTTGAAGTTTTGAAAACCGTCTTACCCTTTTAAGATTCCACCAGGTAATCCCTTCTTTTAAATCTATATGCGCTTCGCTGCTACAAGGCGCATCCAAAAATACCTTGTCAAAAATGGGACCCGTTGCTTTATATACAAACCTTCCGTCTTTATTGTAAGTCTGGATATTTTTGGCACCGTGTTCTTTGAAATTTCTTTTCATTCTGAAAAATCTCTTTTTATCAGGTTCAACCGCGCTGACTTTACGGGCTTTTTCACTAAAAATAAGACTTTTTCCCCCGGGAGCTGCTGCCAAATCCAAAACCCAGTCGTTTTCGTCTATATCAAGGGCATTGGCAGCTATTATCGATGAGAGGTTTTGAATATAGATTTTATTTGAAGTGTAAGGTTTTGATTTTGTAATTTGTTTTCTCTCTTCCATAGGCAGAGTATATACATAGTCGCTCCACTCCACCTTTTTGGGCTCATATCCTTCTTCTTTCAGCTCATCCACAGCTTCCAAATCGGCTTTATGTCTATTAATACGGAAAGAAAACTCTTTTTTCTCCTTAAGCCCTTCAAGAATTTTGGGATTTATTTTATTTACCCTCTCAAAAAAAACACTCTCCATCATATTATCCTTTCATATTTTTCAAAAGGAAGTTTCCACACTTTTACCCCGCAAAATCTCTCACCCTCAGGACATACGGGTCTTATTTTCATATCATATCTTAACGCACAAGGAGGCAAAAACTTATCAGCCGCACTTACGCCTTTTTCTCTTAATTGGCGCACCTGTTCATATACGATATCAAAAATCTCTTCCTGGGCGTTATAACAAAGCCTCATTTGCGCTTTATGGGCAAATTCCTGAAAGTCGTTATGCTCTACTATTTCAATATTATGGGCGTTCAAAAGCGCATAAGCAGCTTCCCCAAATCCCAAAATCTCTTTTTGCTCTTCAAAAAAATCGTAAGAAAATTCAACCGCTTTTTTATAAATATGCTCCACTTCTTTTATTACAGGAGGCGTGTAGTAGTCTCTTTTGTAAATACTCTCAAGGGAAGGACGAATGGCAGGTGAGCGGCGGTGGCGCTGATTTTGAGCGTCGGCTGAGAGGGAAAGTTTTATATAAGAATTAAAACTTCCCAAAATCGCCTCGTCAGGAAAAATATTTGAAGTTCTCAAAACCCCCGCATAATTTTCATTCATTTCAAAATCATAATCAACTATGTCAAAAACTTTTACCTTTTCTTTTACATTATGACGTTTTTTTATTTTTTCTATATCGATTTGAGGGAATACAGCTTTTTCATTTTCGGCAAATTCTATTAAAGGAGCTAAATCTTCATCAATTTTCAGCATCTCTTCTTTTAACTGCCTTACAAATTCAAGCCCCTCTTCCCTTGCTTCAGGCAGGGCTTTTGCGGCGTTTATGTATCTAAGAGCCGTTATGACGTTTACCGTATGGTAAAGGTGGGCGTTCATACCCTGAGGCAGAAGATATCTCGCAAATTCCTGCGCTCTTTTTTTAGCTTCTTTTTTTTTGAATTTAGGTAAAATCTTTTCAATTACGGGAGTCAGTTTTTCTATAAGTTCCTCATAATAAAAAAACATTTTTTCATAATATTCACGCCACTTTTCTTTATCCGCTGCTTTGGGATAAGTGAAATTTTCTATTTTCATCTTGGCATATCTCTGGCTTACCTGCTCGGAATTGTAAAAAGGGTGGGCGTGTAAAAACCTCCAAATCAGAAGCCGGCTTACTCCTTCAATCAAAAAAGTAAAATGATAGTGCATAAGCGTCGTATGGTGTCCCGCTTTAAATATCGAATCTAAAAGAGCATTTTTCTTATTCCATTTCGCCGCGTCTTCAGGAGTTACGATATGTTTGCCAAAATAACAGCTCCTAGCACTCCCCACTGCTATATCGGTCGGTTTATAAACATCTTTTAAAGCGGTTATTCTCATTTTTTTCCTTTTACGAATTCAAAATATCTGGTCTTATCGTCTTTTAAAAAGATAAAATATTTCCCATTTTTTTCATATATTCTGAATATTTTAACATTTTTTGAAAACCTGTCAAAATATCTGAACTCTCCCGGGAGAGTTATTACATCTTTTGATTCTATCCTGTAAAGCGAACCGTTTTTTACGACCCACAAAACATATACTCTCTCAAATCCGTAAAGTGAATTTGAAGTATAAAGATAGATTCTGTTAAAATCCCTGTTAGGAGCTTTTACTATAGCCGTTTTTTTCGCGTTTAAAATATCATAATATATGGTTTTTGCAAAATAATCGTTTTTAATTTTAAGGCTTCTTTGAGCGGTTTTTAAAGAATTAATAACGTTCACAATGACAATAAATAAAAAAAGTGTAAGACTTATGGAGATAATAAGCTCAATTAAAGTAAATGATCTCCTCATTTAATTTCCGCCGAATAAATATCTTTTGAATGTTTTTTATTATAAGCTTTTAATCTGTAAAGAATAATATTTGTATTGTTAAACTCCGTTTTTAAATCCACTCTTTTTTCCAGTTTTATTTCTTCGTCAAGAGCTTTTAAAATTTTGTCGTTTTTAATATCAAAAGGAATTATCTCTTTTAAACTGCCCCCTTTTTCTTCTATCAGAGGAACGGTGGCTTTTAAATCAAACCCCTTTTTCTTCTCAAAAAGCTCATAAAACCTGTATGAATTTTGGGTTATCTCAAAAAAAGCCGCACTTGCCATAACGATTATAATAACAGAAACCAAAACCTCTATTAAAGTAAACGCCCTCATTCATACTCCCCTTCTCTTAGAGTAAGAGTGAGGGATTTTTTTAAACTTTCCATATTTTTGTATTTTAAAACAAAAAGAGGCTTAAATAAATAAATATTTTTCTCTTTTACTATCAAAACATCCCCTATTCCGTTTTTCATCGAATAATAAAATATAACTTTTTTGCCGTTATATTTCGGAAATTTTTTCTCCTGCAAGTTTAAATCATAAACCTTAAAATCCGAAAAAGAGAATTTAACGGGGATTTTTTTTGAGTTTTTAATCAGTAAAACGCTTTTATCTTCAAAAATATAAAACTCTCCCTCAGGATATACAAGCTCCCTTAAATCTCCAAAACTTTTCTGGGAAAAAGCACTTGGAAGTTTTATGGAAATAAAACTGAAAACTCCTATTAAAAAAACAACGATAATGAGTTCGAGTAAGCTAAAACCTACTCTTGACACTCTGAGAGTCTTATATCCCTGTTTTCACCGCTGCCGCCTTCTTTGCCATCAGCTCCAAGGGATATTATTTCAATATCACCGCCGTTGTTTACATAAATATAATTATGTCCCCAAGGGTCTTTTGGAAGTTTTTTTGAATTTAAAAATCCTTTTTCAGGATAATTTTTGTATTTTTGAGGATTCGGGTTTTGAATAAGAGCTTTTAACCCTTCTTCAGTACTCGGATATGTTCCTTCTTCAAGTTTAAAACTATCAAGCGCGTTTTTTAAATTTTTCATCTGAATACATACAAGTTTCTCTTTTGCCCTTTCCCCCTGACCTATGATATTCGGAAGTACAAGAGACGCCAAAAGTCCTAAAATAATAATAACAATCATAAGTTCAAGTAAACTGAAACCCTTTCTCATTTAAAGCCTTTTTAGATACAATTTTAACAAAAAAGGTCAAATGAAAAAATCAATCACACTTTTTTTAACACTTATTTTCTTAATTACGGCAATAAGCATAGTAAGCGTCATAATAAAAAAAGTATCTTCTCTCAAAATTTCATATGAATTCCCTCAAAGTTCGAAAATTATTCAAAACACGGATTCTTTTTTAAAAAAAACAGATACAAAAGACATCATAAATTATTTTGAAAGACCAGTCTTTTTTTCCTCAAAAAACGGAGAATTCATGGTAAAAATTATTATGAATCCCATATGTTCGATAAATATAAACGATTATCTGACAAAAAACAAAATAAACCTAAATATCGACAGACTGCTTGATTTTCTCTTTGACAAATATGAAATAAAAGACCCGATTTTTTTAAAAGACCTTATTCTTGATACTATAGATGCGGATGATATAGAAAGAAGCCCGAAAAGTGAAATAAAACAAGAAATAATCAAATTTCAAGACGGAGGAATTTACTCATTTAATCATCTCAAAAAAATTATAAAATATTATGAAAAAGAAACAGATGATAAATCCATAGAAAAAATAGAATGGCAAAAATATTTTAATTTTTATAAAACACAGCTTTTTAAAGAATGCGCCCCTGAGGAAATTATAAGTCTCAATGACAAAAATGAAACGAAATTTAATATAATAAACTATGAAAACAACATAACTAATTTTCTTACGGGAATAAATATTGCTTATAAATTCAAAAAAGAGCATACGATAAATATAATTTATGATATCAAACAAAAAAAGGTGACAGATATTGAAGAAAATCCTTTATACTAAATTTTTCAATGAAAAAATAGAAGAAAAAGCAGACGTAATACTATCACCGGAATTTTATTGGATAAAAAAAATAAACGCCCCCGTAAAGTCATTGAAAGAAGCAAAAAAACTCTCAAAAAACATATTCGACTTAGAAGGGGAATATATCTACGACGCTTTTAAATTAAAAGACAAATTCTTTGCCGTGGCTTTTAATAAAAATATTAAAATCAACATTCCGCAAAAATATATAAATTCTGTAAGAATAGCACAGATTGAACTTTATGATTACGACTGTATAAAAATAGACGAAAATCATTATATTCAAAAGTTTGACGATCTGCTTTTTTGCTTTCCAACCCCAAAGCAAAACTGCCGGGATTTGAATGAAATTCTAAAAAATTTAAAACTTTCCAACAAAACCTTTAATTTATTAAACAGGTTCGAAATAGATAAAAGCATAATAATTTTAGCGGCGGTTATTTTTATTTTTGTAAATTTTTCGCTTCTCCTTAACGCCTATTTAAATAAAAAAGAGATAAAAAAAATATCAGCTAAAACTCAAAATATACTTGAAAGACAAAACCTTCCCAAAACCTCGTTTGAATTAAATTCAATCCTAAACACCCTTAAAACAGCGAAGAAAAAACAGGAAATTATAAAAAAAGACCTTGAATTTATTTCAAATCTCCCTTTACAAAAAGGCGAATACGTTAAAAAGTTGTCTTTTAAAGATAACGAATTTGAAATTACCGTTAAAACAAAAAGAAACCTGGATAATTATTTCAAAAAAAAGTTTCAGGTCAGTTCATCTTTAAAAAACGGTGAATATAAAGCGAGGCTAAAATGAATAAAAGAGTGGCAGTTCTTTTAACAGTTCTTTTGGTGCTTTTTACGGCTTTTTCTTATAAAATTTATATACACTCAAAAAAAGAATTAAAAACCGAATATGAAAGAAGCGCTAAAATTTTGGATTTAGCCTCCCAAATAAAAGCCCTAAAACAAAAAAACGCAAAAATTCCGAGGTTTTGTATAAAAAAAGACAAAATCTACTGTGAAAATATGGACAGATTCAAATTTTACAGATTTCAGAGGTTTTTACAAAAAGCGGATATTAAGGAGTTTGAAATTAAAAAAAACAAAAACGTAAATGCTTACGTAAAGATAGAAAAATGAAAAAAGCTTTATTATTGTTTTTGGGATTTTTAATAGGAATGATAATTTTTATGCCAAAAGAAGAACTTTATTATAAAGTATTACATATCCTTCACCAAAACAAAATAGATGTAATTTCCAAAACCTCCTCATCCCTTTTTAGTTTAAATTTAAAAAACATACGGGTTAATTATCTCGGAATAAAAGCAGCTGAGATAAAAAAAACAGAAATTTTGCCGCTTGTTTTTTACAATAAAGCGGAAGCTAAAGATATTAAACTTAAAATCGGTAATTTTTTTATAAAAAAAGTCAGCATAATTTATATTCCTTTTACGGACGCTAAAATAAAAGGCAAAGGAAATTTTGGAGAATTTAGCGGGTTTTTAAATTTAAAAGAGATAAAAATTTACATAAAGAACCCTTCAGCTGAAATAAAAGGATTTTTAAGCAAAGACAAAAAAGGATATTATTATCATGAAAGCTTTTAAATCCCTGCTTTTTTTTATAACAGGAATACTCGGGGCGTTTTTGGTATGGAGTGTTGTTAAGATATTTTTACCTCTAACCCCTCCACTTATAGAAAATAAAAGCGCCTCTAAAAACATAAACTACAATATAAACCTTTCAAGACTTTTTTTTAATTCAAACCCAAGACAAAACATCCCGCAAAACATCCAAACCCTAAAAGGCGTAAAACTAAAAGCGGTATTTACTTCAAAGGATAAAAATTTCATAATAATAGAAAAAAACAATAAAACTTATTTCGTTAATCTAAACGAAAATTTTGAAGGATATAAACTTATAAAAATCAACCCTCAAAGCGCCGTTTTTAAAAGGGGAGAAAGAGAATATAAAATATCCTTTGAGAAAATAAAAAATTTTTACTCTCCTGAGCAAAACATTAAAACAATTCCAAAATCCGAAATAGATAAATATAAAAAAAATCTCACCAGAGTATGGAAAGAGATAGGAATAATCAAAACGCCTGAGGGATATAAAATCACATACATAAAACCAAATTCCGTTTTTGAAAAATTAGGACTTAAAAAGGGTGATATAATACTTGAAATAAATAATATGAATTTAAAATCGGATGCGGATGCCTGGAAAGCTTATAATTCTTTACAAGATGCAAAGGAAATCGAACTTTTGATAAAAAGAAATTACAATATAAAGGTTTTAAGATATGAAATCGATTAAACTTCTAATAATAACTACCACATGGCTACTGGCAAGCGTTTCACTTAATTTTCAAAATCTCGATATTAAAGATTTTATAAAAATGACGGCAAAGATTACAGGAAAAAATATTCTCATAACCCAGCCTCTGAGCGGAAAAGTAAATTTTATTTCCGTAAAACCCGTAAGCGAAGATGAGGTTTATGAAATTCTTTTGAGTATTTTAAAATCAAAAGGTTATACGATAGTGAATGAGGGCGGATTTTTAAAAGTTGTCAGAAGCAGCGAAGCGATAAAAGAAGCCCCTCCCCTTGCTTCAAAAAACAGATTTTACCAACTTGAGACGGATATCATAAAACTAAATAATATTTCAGCCAGAGACGCATACCTTCAGACAAACTACCTTATAAGCAGATACGGAAAAATGGTGATAAACACAAACACCAATATGCTTGTAGTAACGGATTATCCGAAAAATTTAAAACTTATAAAAGAAATCATAAAAAGAATAGACAAAGCAAAAGGGGCGATTATTAAAACTGCCAATTTCAAATATGCCGATGCCAACTCGGCTATAAAAAAGCTAAACGATATAGCCTCCACAATGTTTAACCCGAAAGTTAAAAAATATAAAATAATCTCTAACCAAAACGCAAATTCAATTATAATAGTGGGCCCAAAAGACGTTGTAGAAACACTTTATCAAAACGCTATTTTGCTTGATGTCAAACCAAAGCCTACAAATCAGATAACAAAAGTAATAACACTTAAAAATTCGGACGTATCAAACGTATCAAAAGTACTAAATCAGATAGTAAAAGTAAAATATCCAAAAAACCCTCCTTCCATAACGGCTTCAAAAGAGACCAACTCTTTAATAATCGTCGGGGATTTAAAACAGATTGAAATAATAAAAACAATTATAGAAGCACTTGACATCCCAAAACAGCAAGTTTACGTTAAAGCTAAAATCCTTGAAATTTCAAATTCAAAAGCATCTCAAATAGGGGCAAAATACGGTCTGTTTGCCGGAAGCGGGGACAACGGACTATACACCCTAAGCGCAAATCTCGGAGGTCCGGCCATTGCGTTTGATGTAGGACAATTGGGTCTTGCGGTACCTACTATAAAACAGGGAATCGCCCTTGGTGCTACTTTGGATTTACTTGAAACATTAGGAGCTGCCAAGAAACTCAGCGAGCCTTCCATTTTATGTATAAACAATACTCCATCAACCATTTATGTGGGAAAAACAGTTTCAGTCCTTACCGGTAAAACCACCTCAACGGTTACGAGTGAGAGCTATACAAGAGAAGATATAGGATTAACCCTTAAAATCACCCCTAGAATCGACAGCGACAATAAAGTATCACTAAACGTAGAAACGATTGTGGAGGATATACTTCCGGGTTCGGTCATAGGACTGCCGACCACTTCAAAAAGAGAGATAAAAACTACGACAATTGTTCAAAACGGACAGAGTATCATCATAGGAGGTCTTGTAAAAGACAACAAAGACATAACCCTTAAAAAAGTTCCTTTTTTAGGTGACATTCCTCTTATAGGGACTCTTTTTAGACATAAAGTTGAAAATAACGACAAAACCACCCTTGCCATAATCCTAACCCCTTATATCGTTAAAAATACAAACGATTTAAATAAACTAAGAACCACACTTGCCAAATTAAACGCACTTGAGAAAAAATTCGTAAAAGAATATCTGAAAAAGAAAAAAATAAAAGTAAAAGTAAAAAAAGAAAACAATAATCCTTTAATAAACGGATACGAAAATGAATATCATTAAAAACATAAATCCCGATGTATTAAATCTTGAAAATTTCGATATAGAAAAAGGTATTAAATATTCGCTTCTACCTGCAAGAATAAATGGAAAAGAAGTCTTTTTAATTAAAGAAAATGATTTTGAGGATGCTCTTAATTTTTACAATAAACTCTCAATTCCTCTTGAAATTGTTATGACAGACAGCGAATCGTTTAACAGACTCCTCAATAAATACCTCGAAGTCAAAACCAAAAAAGATTTACAAAGTGATTTGGAAATAGAAGAAGAATACTCTTTAGAAGAAGTTTTAAAAGACGGGGTTGATATTTTAAATTCTGAAAACTCGGCACCTGTGATAAAGTTCGTAAACTCTATGTTTTTTCAGGCGATCAAAAAACGAGCAAGCGATATTCATATAGAAACCCACGAAACTTACGGGCTTATAAGATTCAGAATAGACGGGGTTTTAATACCTCAGGCAAAAATTCAAAAAACCCTTACAAATCTTGTAATAAACAGAATAAAAGTCATCTCAAACCTCGATATAAGCGAAAAAAGAATCCCCCAAGACGGCAGATGCCAGATAAAAATAGCAAACAAAACAACCGATATCAGGGTATCGATTATTCCGACGTATTTCGGCGAAAAAGCGGTGCTGAGAATTTTAATGGAAAGTGAAGATATTCCGGGACTAAAAGAACTCGGATTTGATGAAAAAGTAGAAGAAGGGTTTAAGGAGCTTTTAGAACACTCTTACGGAATGATTTTAGTAACCGGGCCTACAGGCAGCGGAAAATCCACAACCCTTCATAGCTTTCTTCAGACAATAGCTACACCTGAGAAAAACATAATCACCATCGAAGACCCGGTCGAATATAAAGCCGACAACATAAATCAGATACAGGTAAACCCTAAAGTCGGACTGACTTTTAGCAACGGTCTTAGGAGCATCCTCCGTCAGGACCCTGATATCGTAATGGTAGGGGAAATAAGAGATAAAGAAACGGCGCAAATAGCAATCCAAGCGGCTCTAACGGGACATCTGATGCTCTCAACTCTTCACACAAACAACGCCGCAGCCACTATAACAAGACTTATGGATATGGGGATTGAGCCGTTTTTAATCTCATCTTCTCTTATAGGAATACTCTCACAAAGACTCATAAGAACTCTTTGTGAATGTAAAGAAGAGGATAAGAGTGAAGAAAGCCAAGAAATTATTAAAAACATAATCCAAAAAGAACCTCTGCTTCAAAAATACGAAATTTCAAAAATATATAAAGCAAAAGGATGCCCTAAGTGTAATTTTACCGGATATATCGGAAGAAAGGCGGTAGGTGAGCTTTTTTTAATGAATGATGAGATAAAAGAGCTTATAGCAAACAAAACAAATGATATAGAACTAAAAAGAGCAATGGTAAAAAACGGAATGAAAACATTAAAAGAAGCAATTTTTGAGACACTTTTAAGAGGAGATACCTCTTTAAAAGAAGCTATAAGAGTGGGATTAAAGGATTGAGGTGAAGTTTAAATACATAGCTTACGAAAAAAACGGTAAAAAAATAAAAGGAACAATAGAAGCTGCAGATGAAAAAGAAGCAAAGGAGCTGTTAAAACATCTTTACATTATTGAAATAAAACCATCTTTTTCTTTTGACATTTCATTTGGAAAGGTCAGCAAAAAAGAAATAGCAAAGGTACTTTACACCTTAGGGCTTTATTTGAAATCCTCTATTCCTTTAAAAAAAGCACTCTCACTTACAAAAAACCAGTCTCAAAATCCTAAAATTAAAAAATTCCTCTCAAAAATCCAAAACGAAATAAACGCCGGGAAAAATTTCAAAACGGCACTTGAAAATCAAAACATAATAAAACTCCCATCATTTATTATAAATTCCATAGCAATTGCCGAAAACAGCGGAAAACTCGATTTAATTTTAATTGAACTCTCAAAATTTTTAAAAGACGAAGAAAAAATCGCTTCCAAAACCACCCAAGCGCTTATGTATCCGTTTTTTATTATCAGTGTCAGCATTGTCCTTTTAATAGTAATGCTCACAACCATCGTCCCTAAAATAGTAAAAATGTTTAAAACCTTAAATCAGGAACTTCCAACTGCTACAAAAATAGTTCTGACATTATCAGAATTTGTCCAGAAAAACTATATAACTATTATTATGGTATTTTTTCTCACAATTTTTTTATTTAAACTGCTCTATTCGAAATCAAAAAAATTCAAATACGCTGTAGATTCTTTGTATCTTAAAATTCCGATTCTTAAAAAACTCATAACCTCAAAAGAGCTTGGCAGATTTTCTTATATGCTAAATACTCTTACAACTTCAGGGGTAAATTTCGTAAATGCCCTTAATATGTCTATAAACACCATACAAAACGAAAAAATAAAATCATACTTTCAAAAAGCCTTAAATGATGTCTTAGAAGGTAAAAAACTATCAACTTCCCTAAAAAAACACGGCTTTTATGAAACAAATTTTATAGAATCAATCGCTTTAGCGGAAGAGAGCGGTGAGATGGAAAACATTTTACAAAACATCAGTGAAATGTATCTTGAAGAGTAC
>JAMOTL010000086.1 GCA_027062285.1 Nautiliaceae bacterium | reverse complement strand
GCGCAGTACCGATGGCGGCAAGAGTTGCTAACAAAGAAGCAATGAAAGAAGACCCTACGAATGTTTTACTAATGCATGCCATGGGTCCTAACGTAGCCGGAGTTATCGGTAGTGCCGTGGCAGCGGGGGTTTTACTATCTATTTTTTAACCCCTCTTTTTTTTAAAATTTCCACAAAATTCCTATTCCAAGATATTGATTTATCGTTTCGCTTTCAGGTTCGTATATTTCATAAACTTTACCGTTAATTCTCAATAATCCGCTATCAGAGCGGTTTATATGCCAATACTGATATCTATAAAAAACTTTAAAATATAAATTATCTTTTCTAAATACAAAAGGAATTTCGACTTTTATTCCGGAAGTCTCCCCCAAATCTAAAACAGGCTGGTTTCCAAGTTCCACTTTAATTTTCGGACTTATAGCATTTTGATAAGAAATTTCAGGTAAAAATGCTAATTTTTCAAAATAAAATTCATATCTGTACCTTATTCCAAAATAAGGCCAATAATACTTTTCATTATAATCTCCGGGATTATTGCTTTTCCCCCTATTCCATTCCCTATATCCTAAAATAAAATTGAAATACCTAAGGCCCAAACCTCCTTCAAAATTTATTATATAAACATCTTCCTGTTTCGTAGATAACGGCTTACCACCCCATGTGGCCCCTTTATAATAACTACTGCCGTAAGCAAATTCTGTTTTTAAGAAATAAGAATATCTGCCTTCGAACTTTTCAAATTTATATCCGATACCGATCAAATCACCAAAATCGGTATAATCTTTATCCAATACTCGCCCGCTTGAATATTCTTTGTAATTCATCTTTATGGTATAAGTATAAAAATCACTGAAACCGAATAAAAACGCTCCGATAAAAACAAGACTTTTCTTAATCATTTAAAAATCTTTTGTTAAAATATTTATCTAATCTAATCGAATAAATTTTTTTATCTTTATATCTGTTTTCAAGATATTCAACAGCATTTACGAGTTCCGGTGATTTTATACCGTGATTTATACTCATTACCGCTTCAACGAAAGCAGCAAAATGATCGGCCGCTTTTACCAGACTTCCGTCAATTCCTTTTGTTCCGAGTAAATCTTCGGCAACATCGACAATTTTATAGCCTCTATCAGTTATTAATTTGTTCGCAAATTCTTCCGTAATCAAAATTTTTAATTCTTTTTGAATATTTTTAGGAACCAAAGGCAAAATTTTCTCTTCAATAAGCATATTTTCATATTCTTTAAGAATTTTATCCAGTCCAGCCACTCCCTGTTTTATAGGAGCGATTATATCCCTTGTAAGAGCTTCCGGAAGATCGTGAAAAAGCCCTGTAAAAAAATTATAATAAATTTTATTCGGGTTACCCCCGTATTCTTTAGTAAGTAGATATGCGATAATGGCAACGAAAAGCATATGCCCAAGAACCGATGTTTCAGGAACTCTCGGAGTATTAGCCCATCTTTTTTGAAACCTCATATTACCGCAAAGAGTAATAAAATCATATGTTTTTCTTTTCAAGGAAAGAATTCTGACACCTTCAAGGTCATAATAATCTTCCAGCTCATTTTCAATATTTTGTTTAATTTCTTCAATTCCGTATGTGTTTTTAGCAAAATTATAAATAAAATCGAATTCCCATTTGCTTGATATATAACTCGCAGCTGATAAAATTCTCCTCTCAATCGAATCAATATTGTTATATTTTTTTATATATTCAAGCATTTCATTATCTACAGTTCCTTTGAGTTTATTAACTACGAATTCATCAAGTTCTTTTCCCTTTCTTTTTCTGAGGTAATTATACACGGGAGATTTCAAATCTGTTAATACGGCTCGGTATAGAATTCCCGCTATTCCAAGCTTTATAAGTTCAATAAAATCCACATCTTTTTCATAATGCCCCAAAATATAAGCTATAATCATTTTATGGGCCTGTTTATCAAGTTCTACAAACTTAAACGGTCTTGGCAAGTCGTTCCATCTTTCAATAGAAGCGGTTGTAAAAAGCAATTTTATAAGATATGGGTTCATTTTATACCTTTAGTTGTCATTTGATATAATTCTACCAAAAAAGGCTGATAATGAAATTATGGGGAGGAAGATTCAGTACCGGAACCGCTAAAATACTTGATGAATTTAACGCTTCTATTCCGTTTGATAAGGAGCTTTACATAGAAGATATAGAAGGCAGCATAGCACATTCTCAAATGCTGGCAAAACAGGGAATAATTGCACAGGATGAAGCGGATAAAATAAAAGAGGGTCTTCTACAAATAAAAAAAGAGATAGAAGACGGAGAATTTAAATGGGACATAGCCGATGAAGACATTCATATGGCAATTGAGAAAAGACTTATTGAAATAATAGGAGATACAGGAAAAAAACTTCATACGGCAAGAAGCAGAAACGACCAGGTGGCCGTAGATTTCAGACGCTGGGTTTTAAAAAGAAACCTTGATTTGGCAAATAAAATAAAAGAGCTTATCGAAGTGTTTGTTAATATCGCAAAAGAACATAAAAATACCCTGCTTCCCGGAATGACACACCTCCAACACGCACAACCGATAAGTTTTGCTTATCATATGCTGGCATATGCTAGTATGTTTAAAAGGGATTATGAAAGATTTATGGAAAGCTACAACAGAAACAATAAAAACCCGCTTGGATGTGCGGCACTTGCCGGAACACCTCACCCAATCGACAGATTTGAAACAACAAAAACACTCGGATTTGACGAACCGACTATTAACTGTCTTGATACGGTAAGTGACAGGGATTTCGCTCTTGAGATTTTATTTAATATTTCCATGCTTTTTATGCATGCCAGCAGAATTTCCGAAGAGCTTATAATATGGTCGACAAGCGAATTTGGTTTTATTACTTTAAGCGATGAATATTCTACCGGAAGTTCAATTATGCCTCAGAAAAAAAACCCTGACGTACCTGAACTCATCCGTGGAAAAACCGGAAGAGCTTATGGAAATCTGATAGCACTTTTAACGGTTATGAAAGGACTTCCTTTAGCATACAATAAAGATACTCAAGAAGATAAAGAACCTGTTTTTGACAGCGTAAAAAACGCCCTGATTTCACTTGAGATTTTAAAAGAAACGTTAAAAACCATGAAAGTAAACGCCGATAAAATGTATGAAGCGTGTAAAAAAGGTCACCTGACAGCTACAGATCTAGCGGATTATCTGGTAAACAAAGGCGTACCTTTTAGAGAAGCTCATCATATCACGGGACGCGCGGTGGCTTTGGCTGAGAGTAAAGGAGTGGATTTAAGTGATTTAAGTTTGGAAGAGCTTAAAAAAATTGATAAAAGAATCGGGGATGACTTGGATTTGAGCCTGGAGAGTTCAATGAAAAGCAGAAAGAGTTACGGGGCTACGGCACCTGAGAGGGTTGAAGAGCAGATAAAATATTTTGAAAAGTTTTTAAAGGAGAGTAAATGATAAAAATAAGACATATCGACGGAAAAAAATATGAAGCCACAAACGGCAAAGAAATATTAGTAATTGACGCGGAAAAATATTCTCCGGTTGAACTTTTTATAACAGGTATGGGAAATTGCTCACTTTTTGATGTAGTTGAAATGGCAAAAAATAAAGGCTATGATATAAAAAACGCCCAAATGGAAATAGAATTTAAAAGAAGAGACACCTTCCCTAAAATTTTTACGGAATTTCATTTCATTTATAAATTTGAATCAAATGCGGATAATATCATAGCAAAAAGATGGGTGTTAAGTTCGCTTGAGACATATTGTTCGACAATTAACACCGTAAGGGCAACAAGTAAAATATTTTATACTATAATACTAAACGGAGAAACCATAGCATATAAAGAATCTATAATTTCAGGAAACGGCGGAGATTTGAATTTAGAGAGTTTCCATGACGACGATGACGGATTCGGATGTGCATGTTGTAATTCATAAGGAGAAAAGATGAAAAAATTAATAGCAATACTT
Source organism: Nautiliaceae bacterium (assembly GCA_027062285.1). Classification (GTDB taxonomy): domain Bacteria; phylum Campylobacterota; class Campylobacteria; order Campylobacterales; family Nautiliaceae; genus Caminibacter. The sequence continues at coordinate 16,999 of JAMOTL010000086.1, read as the reverse complement.
GGACTCAGTTTAGCGCTTTTTGGAGCGGGACACGGAGATACAAAAGACCCTGATTTAAAACTTGCCCTACAGGGTAAATTTCAAGAGGCTTTTAAAGGATTTGAAAAAAGATGCCTACAAAAAAACGACGGTTATGCGTGCGGTATGGTAGGATATATGCTCGATAAAGGTATCGGCAACATAAAAAAAGACCACAAAAAAGCCGTAAACTTTTATAAAAAAGGATGTGAGCTAAACGACGCTGACAGCTGTACTCTTCTTGGATATTACGAATACAAAAACGGCGACAAAGAAAAAGCTAGAAAACTACTGAAAAACGCCTGCGAGCTTGGAAACAAAGACGCATGTAACTATTTAGGGAAACTTTAATTCCCTATTATCTTCTCAAACGCACTTAAAGATACGAATAAAAGTTTTATTCCAAAAGCTATAAATACTACAGCCGCAATTTTATTTATAAAATTTAAAACTTTTTCTTCAAGCTCTATTTTTGAACTGATAATTGCAGCTAAGATAAATGCTGAGCTTATTCCTAAGAAAAGACTAATAAAATTTAACATAATATTTTTACTCAAAAAAGGAGTTACAACAATCGCAAAGAAAATCATAGCTTTAGGATTACTTAAATTCAAAAAAAGCGCTTCTTTAAAAATATTTTTACTGACTTCACAGTTTTTATCTATTTTTACTTTTTCTTTATAAATTATAAAGGCAATTCTTATTAAATAAATTCCTCCTAAAAACCCGACTATTAATTGAAAATAAGGATTTTTACCTATACTTCCAAGCCCCAGATATACAAGTGACAAATAAACGATATTCCCTGTTAAAATACCAAATACCGCCAAAGACGCGTTCTTTACTCCATTACAAAGTCCTTGTCTAATTACATAAAAAATATCTGGCCCTGGAGTCAGTGCCGCTACAAATCCTATAAACGCCAATGCCAAATATTCCATTTTGCGCCTTTTTGATAAAATTATACAAAAAGGAAAAATATGTTTATCGTCGTTTATTGTACCGTTCCAAAACAAGACGCTAACGTTTTAGCACATCAACTTATTGTTAATCGCTTAGCAGCATGTGTAAATATAGTCGAGGAGGTGGATTCTCTCTTTTTTTGGGATGGAAATGTTCAAGAAGAAAAAGAATCCCTGCTTATCATCAAAACAAAACAAAGTGTATTTGAAAAACTTGAAAAATTTATAACAAAAAATCACCCATACGACGTCCCGGAAATTATAGCCATGCCGATTGTAAACGCAAACCTTGAATATTTAAACTGGCTTGATGATATGGTAAAGGAATAGTATGAAACCTTTTATTGTTATGGATATTTTAAAAAAAGCAAGAAAATTAGAAGGTGTAGTTCATCTTGAAATAGGAGAACCTGACCTGCCTCCTTCTAAAAATGTAAAAAACGCCTTGCTTAAAGCCGTAAATGAAGAAAAATTTTACTACACGGAAGCTAAGGGACTTGAAATATTAAGAGAAAAAATAGCAAATCATTATAAAATCTTTTACGATGTAAATATAAAACCTGACAATATTATAATAACTACAGGAACTTCCACAGCATTTTTAATAGCTTTTTATTTTGCCAAAAAAATAGCCACACCTACTCCCGGATATCCATGTTATGAAAATTTCGCAGAACTGGAAAAAAAAGAATTTATAAAGATAAAAACTGAATTTCCTGATTACAAACTCTCGCTAAAAAGTCTAAAAGGAGACTTTGATACTTTAATGATTTCATCTCCAAACAACCCTACAGGAAGCGTTTATAACGAAAAAGAATTAAAAGAAATATGTGAATTCTGCGAAAAAAATGAAATTCTTTTAATAAGCGACGAACTTTACCACGGTCTAGTTTATACAGACGATTATACAACCGCTTTAAAATACAATAAAAACGCTATAGTTATAAACGGATTTAGTAAGTTTTTTTGTATGCCGGGTCTTAGAATAGGATGGATGATTGTACCTGATAATTTAGTTCGAGAAGCTGAAATAATTGCTCAAAATATCTTGATTTCAGCCCCTACTCTATCACAATACGCAGCTCTTGAAGCATTTGATTATGAATATCTGTCAAATGTAAGAAAAGAATTCCAAAAAAGAAGAGATTTTTTATATAACGAATTAAAAGATATTTTCCCGATAGCAAAACCTGAAGGGGCTTTTTATTTATGGTGTGACATTAGTAAATATTCAAACGATTCTCTAAAATTTGCAAATGATTTACTTGAAAAAGCAAAAGTTGCCGTAACACCCGGAGTTGATTTCGGAGAATTTAAAGATTTTATCCGTATAAGTTATACCAAAAATATAGACGAGCTTAAAACAGGTGCCCGGAGAATTAAAAATTTTATTAAAAATATATGAAATTTTATTGCCTTTTTATTTTAAATTACTTATAATTTCAATGCGCTATGTGTTAAGTAGGGACACGCAAGCCGAACGGACATAGCGTAATAGGAATATTAAACAAGGAGTACACATGAAAAAAATCGTAGCACTTATGGCTATTTTCGCAGCATTCGCATTCGCGGCTGACGGTGACACAATGATTAAAGCATACAGCGTTGTAGCAGCTGTTGTAGGTCTTGGTTTAGCAGCACTTGGTGGTGCTATCGGTATGGGACACGCTTCTGCAGCAACTATTGCTGGTACTGCTAGAAACCCTGGTATGGGTGGTAAACTTATGGGTACAATGTTCATCGCATTAGCGATGATCGAAGCGCAAGTTATTTACGCTCTTGTACTTGCTCTTATCGCTCTATACGCTAACCCATTCTTAGGATAAGACTTTTTCTTATCCTTTTTCTTTTTACACAGATTACTATCTGACACTTTTTACCTTCGATCAAAAAACACTTAACCCTAGTCAAATAGTCAATTATACTGAATTAAACATTAATATCTTTAAAATAGTCATTTTTTGTATATCTTCTATAATCTTTGAGAATACTTTTTACATTTTTTATTTCTACAAATAAATCCTTCAAAATTACCTATCATCATTTAATAGTTTTTAACTGTTTTATTTCACCATCATTAAATCATGCCCTATATAAAATTCAAGACTCTTTAATATGTTTTTTGGATATTTTTTTTATCTCTTCATATATTTTATCAAAATCGGCACTATATACCCTCGTATTAAATATAGTAGTCATCATATTCGTATCTCTTTTAAATCTGGGTACCAAATGTAAGTGAATATGCCCGGGAATCCCTGCCCCAGCATCAAACCCCAAATTCCAGCCCATATTTATTCCATCCGCTCCAAAATCTTTTAAGATTTTACATCCTTTTTGAGCTATTTTTGCGATATGACAAACTTCCTTTTCATTCAAATCTTCATATTCGCTTACATGTCTAGTCGGAATAATCATAAAATGTCCCGGATTATATGGAAATCTATTCATAACAAAAAAACAGATATCGTCTCTATAAAAGACGTGATTTTCATCATCCTTTTCAGGTGAATTGGCAATATCACAAAAAACACAGCCTGAGCTTTTTTTTGTATGATATTCTCTTCTCCACGGCGCATATAATCTATCCATATAGTTCCTTTAAAATTAAAATTTCAAAAAATAAAATCATTAACTATTTATTATAATCTATTTACTTATTTCAATCACCCAAATTAACATAAAATTATTACTCTAAAGAGGTATTGACATTACCTATTTTTTTCTTTATCGATTCTATTTTCTGTTTTATTCTATTATTTTTATTTTTTCTAATATCCATTTTAATAGTTGTGTAAACTCTGTTACAATCAGGCTCTAAGAGCTTATAGGCATTGGTTATAATCTGTGTGGCTTCCTCAATCGTATCCGTTTCAAAAACAGTACCCATAGGTGTCAATTCATATGAAATATCACTTTCTTTAAACATTTTGATAATTCTGCTTACATATTCGCTAACACTCTCGCCTTTATCTGTAGGAAACATAGCAAATTCTGTTAATACACTCATTTTGCTTCCTTTATTTAGTTTATTTTACTTAAAAAATCCATAACATTTTGTTCTAATTCGTCTCTTTTAGTATTATTAAAAAAATCAAGAATAGCATTGTTGTTTATAGATTTTCCTTGATTGAAAGTTTTTCTTAGATATACATTAAAACCATATTCATTTTTAAAATTACTATCTTTTTTTAGCTCATTTTCATATTTTTTTTGAAGGGCTCGCACATCATCCCAAAAACTTATAAGTTTTTTTCTTTCATAATTTGATAAAACATCAATACCTTTAAAAAAAGTTAAATCTGCATCAACATAGTTTCCAAAAATATAAATTCCCCCTGCTTTTGGTAAGTTTCCGTTCCACATAGGTTTTTTTTGAGCTTTTGAAGAAAATTTAATTTCTACAGGAATAATGTAATCTTTTGTAAATATAAGAAAATCCGGATAATTTTGGCTACCATAAGGCTCTCTTACAAACATATCAACAAATCTTCCATTATTGTTAAAAACATTTTTCATAGGACCTTCATTAAAATCATTCATAACATCTTTTTTTAGTTTATCAAGTGCGGTTTTTATTTCTTCATCCTCTTTTATTTCTTTTGTAAATCCAAATCTCTTTAAAGCACTCTCAAATCTATCTTCAAAATCTACCCCCTCTTTGCTTTGAATGTAACTTGCTTTATGCTTTTGTAAATCCTCAAAAACTTTTTTTAATTTCATCCATTCTCCTTTTTCTCAAGATAAAGTCTCACAACATCAGCTTTTCCTATCCCTGCGGTAAGCTTTGTATCATTCCCTTTTTTCCAGTCTATTTGTTTTAAAATTTCTTTTGCTTCATTTGTTAGTCCCTTAATCAATATCCAATGACACTCATCTGTTATTTTTTCTTTTTCCGTTATAAAAATGCCTTTTTTTGAGTTACGTTTTACCGCTATATCCCAATCCCACCAAAGCCACTTTTTAGCACCTTCTGTTTTGTTATATATTTTTATCTCAAGCTCTTCGTGCTCCGTTTGAGGTTTTTTAAGCCTTAAATTTTTATACTTCGCAAATCTTTTATCTTCTTCATTTACCCATATTTGAAAATAACTTGGAATTTTTACTTCTTTACCGTCTTTTATAAACTTATCTTCAGGTAATTTTTCTTGGAAAATCAGTTTACCTTTTACGTTTTTTTGAGCCTGATATGAATAACTAAGTGTTTTTGGTACTATAAAAGCTACCATATCGTAAATCTCAAGAGCGTGATTTATAAATGCAACGGCTTTTTTGCCTTTTTTTCCAAAAGGAGGATTTCCTATGACGACTGAAAATTTATTCTCTTTTTCAAAATGTTTTAAAAAATCTTTTTTCTCACAAGCGCATTTAGGATCAATGTCAAAACATTTTACTTGATAGCCCCCTTTTTTAAGAAGTTTTACAAACACTCCCTCTCCTGCACTTGGCTCTATAAAAATAAAATCTTTTACAGGAATATGCTGGAGGATTTTTTCTATACAAAACTCAGCGGTTTTTTGCGGTGTATAAAACTGATCGAGCTCTTTACTCACCTTTTATCCTCTTAGCTATGATTTGCGGTTGAGTAATAAAAAAGTAGTGGTCTCCACTTAACATAATAATTTTACTCTTAAATAGTTCTCCTTGTTTTTTTACAGCTTCAGAAGGTACCGCAGTATCTCTGTCTCCTCCAAAAATCAAAGCTTCACCCTGATAATTTTTAAAAACTTCACTAAAATCTTCATCAACAACGTTTTTAAAAGTCTCATACATATTTTCACTCATTCCTTTTACATCATCACTTACAAAAAAATTTCTAAACTTACTAAGACCTAATTTTTTTAATATTTTAAACAGTTTTATTTTCGCTCTTACTTTAAAAGGTTTAGGCATTACAATTCCGGCACTTGAGAGTAATACAAGCTTCTTTGGATTTAATAGAGTAGCCACCTTGCCTCCAAAACTATGCCCTACTACGATATCTTTTGAAATATTAAGCTCATTTAAAAACTTATCAATAATTTTTGCGTAATCTTTAGTGGTTAAAACATAAGGATTCGGACTTTTCCCAAATCCCGGCATATCGATATATACCTGTTTATAATCATCAAAAAAGGGGACAAAAACTTTCATAACTTCCTTATTACTGCCCCAACCATGTAAAAAAATTATGTTTTTTTCTTTACCTGGATTAATTATCTCATAACTGATATTAAATTTCTTATTATCGACTTTTATTTCTCTTATAGCCATTATTTTCCTAATTTTTGAGAAACTTCTATGATTTTTTCAAGATGTTTTATAGCTTTGCCGCTATCGATCAGTTCTTTTGCCATCTCTATTCCGTCTTCAATAGAGTTGACTTTTCCATCAACATATAGAGCCGCTGCGGCGTTTAATAATACAGCATCTCTTTTTGCGCCTTTAATCTCTCCGCTTAAAATTCCTTTTGTAATTTTTGCGTTTTCTTTAGCATCTCCTCCTACTAAATCTTCCTTACTTCCAACCATACCATACGCATCCGGTCTAATTTCCATATCTCTCATTCTCATCCCGTCATAATAAATAGCCTTTGTAGGAGCTGAAATGCTGATTTCATCCATCCCGTCAAATGAGCTTACCACCATCGCACTTTTTATATCCATAAGACTAAGAGCACTGGCAATTGGCTCAACAAAATCCGGTGAAAAAACTCCCAAAAGATATTTTTTAGCACCTGCCGGATTTGTAAGCGGCCCTAAAATATTAAAAATAGTTCTATGATTTAGAGATTTACGAATAGGCATAATATGTTTCATGGCAGGATGGTGATTTATAGCAAAAATAAAAGTAAATCCTGTCTCTTCAAGCATTTTTACCTGATTTTCGGGAGTCAGGTTCAGATTAATACCAAGAGCTTCAAGCATATCGGCACTTCCGCTTTTACTTGTGATTGAGCGGTTCCCGTGCTTTGCTACAAAACTTCCACCGCTTGAGAGTAAAAGAGCGGTAGTTGAAGATATATTAAAACTGTTTGATTTGTCCCCTCCTGTGCCTACGATATCAATCAATTTCTCTCTTAGCTCCTCACTTACCGGAAGTTTTATACTATGAGCCCTCATAACATCCGCGGCTGCTGCTATTTCTGCCGGTGTTTCACCTTTTTCATAAAGCTCCACCAAAAATTTTTTAGCTTCAATTTCACTCATTTCGTTTTTAAAAAGTTTTTCGAATTTTTCTTTTGCTTCATTATAATTCATTTCACTCTCCTTAACATAATAATCTAACTCACAAATTTTCCGCTTCTTTTTCTATCCGCTTCCATGATTTCAATCTCTCTAGCTCCACTAACAACAATCCCTTCATCGGGCTTATAATCAAGGTCAGGGTTTTTATCCGGATAATCAACCGCATTTAAAATAACCTTCATAGCATTAAGCCTTGCCAAGTGTTTGTTATCGCTTCTTATAACAGTCCAAGGCGCATAATGTGTATGAGTGGCTTTTAACATTTTATATTTCATCTCCGTAAATTCATCCCACTTATCTTGAGCCTGAAGGTCTATTTCACTGAGTTTCCATTGTCTTAGCGGATCTTTTCTTCTTTTTTCAAATCTTTTTGCCTGTTCTTCTTTTGAGATAGAAAGATAAATTTTAACTAAAATCGTCTCTTCCATGACCAATGATTTTTCAAACATCGGACATTCCATCATAAAGGTTCTATACTGTTCCGGAGTACAAAAACCAAAAACAGGCTCAACCATCGCCCTATTGTACCAGCTTCTATCAAAGAAAACTATCTCACCGCCTCTTGGGAATTGTTCTACATATCTTTGAAAATACCATTGTGTTTTTTGAACGTCACTTGGCTTACCAAGGGCCACTACCCTATAATGTTTTTCGTTCATATATCTTACAATTCTTCTGATTGTACCGCCTTTCCCGGCGGCATCACGCCCCTCAAAAAGCACTATCATTCTTTTTTGAGTATCTTCAAGATATTTTTGCATCTTTATAAGTTCCGCCTGATAAGGCTTTAATTCCTGTTCTTCAAGATATTTTCTGATAGCTTTTTTATTTACTCTTTTTAACTCAACATATTCGTTTATTAAATCAGTTAGTCTCATCTTTTTATTCCCGACTAAAACATATTCGGGATTATGAAATTCGTTTATATTTATTTTTTCCATTTGAAACTCCCAAGAGTTTTTGATATTATACTAAAAAAGGCAAATTTATGCTGATTAGCATCAGTAATATAAAAGGCGGGGTCGGAAAAACCACTACTGCTGTAAACTTAGCAACAGCGGCGGCACTTGAAGGTTTAAAAGTTTTACTATGGGATATGGATATACAAAAAGCTTGTAAATTCTTCTTTGAACCTCAAAAAATTTCAAAAAATTTATATGCCACTGAATATTCCGATCTTAAAATATATGAAGATAACAGGTTCGATAAAAATATCACCGATGAATATGATATTGTAATTATTGATACCCCGGCAGGATTTAATAAAAAAATCAAAAACGCCATAAAATCAAGCGATTTAGTAATAGTACCTACGACTCCTTCTTTGCTTGCTATGAGAACTTACAATGATTTGGTAGAAAAAGGTTATGAAAATTTAAGGCTTTTGTTAAACGGCGTAGAAAAAAAAGAATCTCACAAAAAAGTCGTGGGACTTATCCTAAATCTACCCAAAAACCAATATTTTAAAACTTATATACCAAAAAGCGAAGAGCTGGAAAATATGGCCTTTTTTCAAAAAAATATTTTTAAAATAAATCCTTCTTCACTCTCGGCAAAAGCATATAAAAAACTTTTACATGAAATAATTTAAAATTTTCTATCCACTACTTTATCAGCGATAATATTTAAAGCGGCAATGTTATATTCTTTTATCTCGTCTTTTGCCTCTTCAACCAAATCTTTTGCTTCTTTGTAACATTTATCAATTATTTTATATTTGTTAAAAAGATTTCTTATGTAATTAATCTCATCATTATTTAACTTTTTTTTATAGAGACTTTTTAGTTTTTCTTTTTCTTCATCATTACAACTCTCAAATAGATAAATAAAAGGTAAAGTGGTTTTACCTTCATAATAATCATGCATAGCAGGTTTTCCAAGAGTTTCCTCATCTTGGGTAACGTCTAACAAATCATCTATTATCTGAAACGCAATTCCTATATTTCTGCCGTATTTGGCAAATTTATCCGCTTCCAATCCAGCTGACAGCGCAGCTGCTTTACAGCTTGCCTCAATTAACGATGCGGTTTTTTTATAAATCATCTCCATATATTTTGCTTTATCCAGATTGATATCGCGTGAAAGTTTCACATCTTCCATCTCACCTTGAGAAAGTAAATAAACGGCATTTGAAATAGTTTTGGCAATTTCGCTCCCAAAATCTACAAGTTCATAAAATGCTCTTGAATATATAATATCACCAAGCATTACGGCGGTGTGCTCTCCGTATTTTGCGTTTATGGATTTTGCGCCTCTTCTGAGGTCCGCTTCATCTATTACATCATCATGTAACAGACTTGCCAAATGTATTCCTTCTACTACAGCGGCAAGTTTTTGGGCTTTAGGGTCTATAATTGTTATAAGTTTACCCCTAACACCTTTTCCTTTTTTTATATCTTTATACTCTTCAAATTCTTTGAACATGTCATCTAAAATATCAAAATAATTCATTTTATTTCCTTAACTTTAACTTTTTTACCGTTAAACAGATGTATTTTAAATATTGCTATTTTATCATTAAAATCGACAAATTCTATTAAAAAATAAGGATAAAACTGAGGATAAGGGGCTATTTTTACTTTTATTGCATTTAAAGGAGGGTCTTTATGAATTGCCGCCTGGCGCGGGAAATTGTTATATTTATATAAAAAAATTAAAATATCGTTTTTATACAACGTCCATTTAAACTCAAAAGGAAATTCCCACTTATCGTAATATACGATATATTTAACAATTTGGTCTTTTTTTAATTCGATTGTATGAGGAAAATTTATATATTCTGCAAGTAAAATAGAAGAAAAAAGAAAAAAAAGAAATATTCTATTCATTTTTAGTTAAAATATTTGACATTGAATGTATATAAAGGTCATTTTCCATTTCTTCTAATTCATCGGATTTAGTAAAAACCACTTCGTTTATCTTTTGGTCCACTTCTTCACCATAGCACTCTTCTGCCAGAATTTCTAACGCCGCAAGTCTTTTAAATACATCTTCAAGCTCTTCAATAACTAAGTTTTTATTCGCATGATATACAATTTCAAAAAACTTATCTTTTGGTGTTTTGTGTTCATCAAACGGATCCCACATATTTGCTCCTTTTTTGTATGAATTTATCATAAATGTTTTCTTTTTGCAAGAAAAAAGACAATTTTTGTTTTATATATATAACAAAAAGAACCATTTTATAGCCTATTTTTAATAACTAAGAAATAAATTTTAAAAGTTGTATTAAAGTATTAACATAATAATTTTACTCTTTGTTGAATAATAAACAGCCATTTGATATAATCAAGCCAAAAAAGGCTTACAATGGTAAAAATCGGAATAGTAACAATGAGTGATAGGGCAAGTGCCGGTATATACGAAGATAAAAGCGGCAAAGAAATTGAAAATTTTTTAAAAGAAAATATAGAAAACGAGTTTGAAATTATTTACAGACTCATACCGGATGATTATGATACAATAGTAAAAACACTAAAAGAACTAGTAGATGAAAAATGCTCTTTAATATTGACTACCGGCGGCACCGGACCGGCTCCAAGAGACGTAACCCCTGAAGCCACAAAAGAAGTAATCGAAAAAGAACTCCCGGGATTTGGCGAACTCATGAGAATGCATAGTTTGAAATATGTTCCTACCTCAATTCTTGCCAGAGGAACAGCAGGAGTTGTTAAAAATTCTTTTATTTTAAATCTTCCAGGCAGTCCAAAAGCTATCAGAGAAAACCTTGAAGCGGTCTGGGCGGCAATTCCATACGCAATAGATTTAATAGGAGGAGACTACATTGAAAGCAAATCAGCCTTCAGACCTAAAAAGAAAAGTTAAAGATTTTTTATTATCGAGAAAAAAAGAAATCCTTATTCTTTTATTTACTTTTTTGGTTATTGTTATACCTTTTTATAATAGTTTAACCAAAAATTACGTAGATAATTCTCTAAAACAGGCTGGGATAACATATGTAATCACAAGAAGTATAAATGCAACTGTTTCGATTATTAAACACTCTCAAATAAATTTCAACGCAGGCATCGGCGGCAGCATAGCATTAGGAGAAACATTAGATCCGATAGATGACGCAACAGAGAGATTTTCAAATCTTTTAACCCTCGGACTTTGGGCACTCGGAGCGGAAAAAATTATTTACGAACTGACGAATTTTGGACTTTTTACAGGCATAGTAATAACAATAGCTGTATTGCTTCTTATTTTCCCGCATAAATTTTTATATAAAACACTAATCATTTTACTGTTTATAAAAATATTTTTACCTTTTAGTGCTATTGTTTCTTACTATACAGACAAATATTATTTTTCTCCTCAAATAGAAAAATATAATAACGAACTAAAACCAAAACAGTCTTTAAACATTCAAATCAAAACAAAAAAAGAATCTTCTTTTTTAGATAAAATTAAAAAAAGTTTTAGCAATACGGCAGAATATATAAGTGAAATAAAAGAAGTAACGAAATATTACGTAACAAATTCTTCAAATATAATCAACTCTTTGTTAAATTTAGGTTTTTTGTATTTAGCAAAATTTTTATTAAATATATTAATATTACCGCTATTACTTTTTTATTTATTAAGAAATTTAGCAGAAGATTAAAGAAGGGCTTCGATCTTGTTTTCAAGTTCTCTGATTTTTCTTTTTAGCTGTTCGTTTTCCACTCTGAGTTGAGAATTTCTATTTTTTATTGCTTTTAAATCATTTTTTAATTTATTTACTTCTTCATTTAAAAGCTCCAGGTTTCCTAAAGAACGCTGGAGCTGTATTTGGTATTTTTTTATTAAAATTTCTGCATCTTTTAAAGCATTTTTGAGTTGTTTTCTTTTCTCTTCGGCTTTTTCGTAAAGATGCTTATAATAATACATTTTGAATAATAAAATTAATATTATTATTATTACAAAAGTTAGAAAAATCCAATTAAATATCAATTTTTTCTACCCTTCTTTGATGTCTTCCACCTTCAAATTCGCTATTTAGCCATCCTTCAAGAATTGACTCAATCTCACCAAGACCTACAATTCTCGCACCAAAACATAAAATATTTGCGTCATTGTGACGTCTGGCCATTGAAGCAGTATAGTGGTCGTGACATAAAGCAGCTCTGATTCCTTTATGTTTATTAGCTGCTAAACTCATTCCTATCCCGCTTCCGCAAATAAGAATTCCCATTGTTCCAGGATTGTTTTTTACGGCTTCAGCGACTTTGTGGGCATAATCAGGATAATCTACACTCTCATTTGAATATGTTCCCAAGTCTTCTACTTCAATACCTCTTTTTTGTAAGTAATCAATTACAAAAGGTTTTACTTCAAATCCGGCGTGGTCTGTGCCTATAAAGTATTTCATTTGCTTCCTTTTTTTACTACAATTATACAAAAAAAGGCTAAATTATGAAACTTGGTGTAAATATTGACCACATAGCTACTTTAAGAAATGCCAGAAAAATAAATGAACCGGATCCACTAATGGCTCTTCAGGTTCTCAAAGAAGCCGGTGCCGATCAGGTGACAATACATTTAAGAGAAGACAGACGTCACATTACCGATTACGACGCCAAAAGAATTTGTCAAAACAGCTTTTTGCCGGTAAATATGGAATGTAGTATTAATCGTGAGATTATTGATATTATTTGCGAATTAAAACCCCACAGAGCTACCTTAGTTCCTGAAAAGAGAGAAGAAGTAACTACAGAAGGCGGCCTTGATATTATAAAATTCGAAACCCAAATAAAAAACGCAATAGAAAAACTACATGAAAACGAAATAGAAGTATCGTTATTTATTGACCCTGATTTTGACCAGATAAACAAATCGGCACAAATCGGAGCTGAAATGATAGAATTACACACCGGAAAATACGCAAATCTTTTTTTAGCGCTCAATACAAATATAAACCATACTCCATTTAAGACTTTTGAAGAGTACGACAGAAAAACATTAATAAAAATGCTCGATGACGAACTAAAATTAATAAAAGACTCGGCAATTTTAGGTGTGGATTTAGGTCTTGAAGTAGCAGCGGGTCACGGATTAAATTATCAAAACGTAAAAAAAATAGCAAAAATTAAAGAAATAAATGAATTAAATATAGGTCATTCTATTATCGCCAATGCTGTATTTTTAGGATTAAAAGAAGCGATAGTTAAAATGAAAAATCTTATTAATGAAGTTTCAAATGAAATTTGATATTCAGAATTTGGGACAATTTGAGATAAAAAATATTGTTTTAGATTTTAACGGAACAATTGCTAAAGATGGAAAAATAAAAGAAAAAATTCCGTACTATTTTCAAAAACTATCTAAACAATTTGAAATATATGTAATCACATCTGATACTCATGGCTCAGCAGCCGCTCAACTTAAAAATCTTCCTGTAAAATTAAAAATATTAACATCTCAAAATCATACAAAGGAAAAAGCTGATTTTATAAAAAAACTTCAAAACACTTTCGCAATTGGAAATGGAAACAACGATTCTTTAATGCTAAAAGAAGCAACAATTGGAGTTTGTGTAATAGAAGATGAAGGAGCAGCCACAAAAAGTATAATAAATTCAGATATAGTCACAAAATCAACATATGATGCTTTAGAACTTTTGTTAAACCCAAAAAGAATTATAGCCACTCTTAGGATGTAATTCTTTTTTTTAATTTATTATTTCTTACTCCTGTTCTTGAATTTATATTCGTATATTTTAACAGTTTTTATTCAGTTTCAATACTTCAGATGTTTCGGTTGAATCATCATATAAACCACCGCACACAGTCCTTTTGTATGGTTTCAATACTTCAGATGTTTCGGTTAAATATTATAAAGTTTATAAACTAACAAAAGAAGATTGTTTAAAGTTTCAATACTTCAGATGTTTCGGTTGAATTGTTAGTTGATAATGTCAGCAGACAGTTATTTAATGAGTTTCAATACTTCAGATGTTTCGGTTGAATTAGAGAATGAGTATATAGATGATAATTGGAAATTTTGTTTCAATACTTCAGATGTTTCGGTTGAATTTTTCATTTTCTTTTAGCTTTTTCAGGTGTTTTGTTGTTTCAATACTTCAGATGTTTCGGTTGAATCGGACGGGGGCGTTTTTTATGTCATACACATACTCGTTTCAATACTTCAGATGTTTCGGTTGAATCATAGATGCTAAAATAGTCACATATTGTATGCAGTAGTTTCAATACTTCAGATGTTTCGGTTGAATCGATACGGGAACGGTGATGGCGATTGCGGGATCTGGTTTCAATACTTCAGATGTTTCGGTTGAATCGGTTTGTCGCTACTCCAAAAACTCTCGTGGCTAACGTTTCAATACTTCAGATGTTTCGGTTGAATATTTGATAAAATAATTCTCACAAAAGGAAACATAAGTTTCAATACTTCAGATGTTTCGGTTGAATACATTAAATTTCGGGCTTTTTGAAGATTGAAGGCCGAAATTTAGGCTTTTTCCAATCAAAATAAAATAAACAAAAAATTTTCAAAAATCTTTTAACTTTTACGATTATATCGAAGTTTCAATGATGTTGTCAACTATTTGAGGTTGGAAAAATCATATAAACATTCCATCATCTTTTTTCCCAATAGTATCTTCTAGAAAGCTATCTTTGTTTTTTAGTTTAATTATACTTATAAAATCAAGCTCTTTATCAATAACTTTTTTAAGTTCTTTTTGAAGTTTGAGCAAATTACTAGGGGTGATTTCTCCTCTAAACACAGATTTTTGATGATGCTCAAGATATTTTTTACATATTTTAAATACTTTCGCCACTCTGTTTTTTCCGCTTTCACTCTCTTCATCGGCGATATCATACATTAAGAAAACGTAGTTTATCTTATAATTTTTTTTCATAAAATCTCCTGTGAACTTTTAAATAATAAATTCCAAAAAACAAACATATCATTCCAAAAACACAAAAACTCCAAAGATTTTCATTATTTATAACGCTTATTAAAAATAAAAATTCAAAAACAGACGATATTGACACCATTATGATACCGCTATAAAAATAAATTTTCGAATTTCTTGCTCTTTTTATCATTTCTTTGAGTGATTTTATTTCATATTCTTTTATTTTTCTTTCAAGACTCGAAAATTTCACTTCTTGTAAATTGTTTTTTTTAAACATTTTTTCTAAAACAACAAATATCACCCCGACAATTACATATAAAATATAAAAAACCATTCCCCCGGCCAATAACAGCATATATAATAAAACTCCAAGCCAAAAAAAAAGACTAATAATTCCTAAAATAATTTCCACTACATTTTCTCCTTAATCAAAAACGGCGTAAACTCTTTTCCTTCTATCAAATATTTTATAAGCTTATATCCGTCAAGTCTGACAGCGGTATTGTAACTGACCATTCTTTTTAATTTTGGATGTTTAAATTTTTCGTTTATTTTATCTTCAAATGCCTTTATAAAAATTTTCTTGCCCTCTTCATTTAAAAGTGCGTAATTTAATTTTTTATCAAAATGCTTCTCAACTTTTAATTTTTTTCTATTTACCAAATCAAAAATCGTTTTAAAAACTATTATCGGCTTAAACGCTTCACTTAAATCAAGACTAAGACTAAATCTCGCTTCACTTGGCTCGTGAAGAAAACTAATAGACTGATTTAGATGGGTTTGATAAATAGCACTTATCGTTTTGGTATAAAGCAGAGTATTGCCAAAGCTTATTAAAGCGTTCATCGGATTATCGGGAGGACGTTTGACTCTTTTGTTCATTATAAAATCTTCAGGTAAAAAATATCTGAAACTGTCATAAAATCCAGCCCATACATTTCCTTCGATAAAAAGTAATTTATTTACATGCTCTGATTTTTCAATAAAACCCGAGACATTGTTTTTCAAATAATCCAAAAAAGGTTTGAGTTCTTTTTTACCATGTCTATAATAGTGATATAAAACTTCATAAATATTCATCGAAATTGCTTTTACAATCGCTTTTGCTATTTTAATCCTCTCTTTTTCATACGCAAGCGCCTGTTTTATCGTAAGATGTCCGCTAATATATCTTTCTTTGGGGTAAAAAGTCCCGCTGTAACCTTGATAATAATTAAAAAAATGAAGCACAATTCCCGCTCTGCTCGCAAAATCCAAAAATTTGGAATTTAGACTCACCTCATTCATAAAATAAAGCTCCCTTACCTGCTCTACCGGTATATAAATCCAGCCTTTTTCGTTTTTAAATGCGATAGAATTATCTTTTCTTTTTATTTCACCCATTGAAAAAATATAGCGTGTTTTCATTTTAATTCCTTACAAAAAACAGTACTCATAATAAGCACACTTCCTGCATTTACTCTCAAACTTCGGCTTTGGCGGTGTTTCACTGCTTAAAATCCTCTCAATATCCTCTAATATTTCAAGGAGTTTTTTTTCATTTTCCGCTGTCAGTTCTATAACAAATCTCTTTTTATCCTGCCTGTTTTTCTCAAACACTTCCAAACGACCTTTTTTCTCAATACCTTTTTGTTTTAAGATATAAAGATAATAAAGTAACTGCCATTTTGCCGCCTCTATGTCGCTGTCGGATTTTTTTACCTCAACAACATAATCTTTTGTAATCTTATCTACCTTAATTCCTTCAAAACTGACTTCATCCACTTTTGTTTCACTAATTTCATGCAACACTTTCCCGATTCTCACATCTTCGCTGTTGTCTTCAAGGTTGATTTTATGGGCAAACAGCCACATTTTTGTAGGACAGACAAAGTAATAATTTATGATAGTCCCAGTTACCAAAATATCCTCTCCTCTTTAAAAAACTCTTT
>JAMOTL010000085.1 GCA_027062285.1 Nautiliaceae bacterium | reverse complement strand
TGAGGAAGGAAACTTAAAACATTCGTAATATCAATCCAAATGTTTTTTAAACCTTTCATAGTAAGATATGTAACAAAAGCCCATGTCATAATAGCGACATAAACAGGCACCCACTTTCTTGCCGCACTTACTTTATCTTCTTTAAAAATAATCGTCTTTTTTATCGAATAAAGAAAAGCCGCGGCTATTATTCCTCCTAATACCGGAGAAATAACCCAAGAAGCGGCTATTTTACCCATCGTTGCCCAGTTTACTATAGCAAACCCGGCAGCTGCGATACCAGCTCCCATAACACCACCAACGATTGAGTGAGTAGTGGATACGGGAGCTTTAAAGGCGGTAGCCAAATTCAACCAAAGAGCGGCAGCTAAAAGAGCGGACATCATAGCCCATATAAACATATTGACATCACCGTGAAAAGCATTTATGTCAATAATTCCTTTTCTAATGGTATTTGTAACATCAGCACCCGCTATAAGAGCTCCCGCAGCTTCAAAAACGGCCGCAATAATAATCGCACCCGTAAGACTTAGCGCCTTACTTCCAACAGCAGGTCCTACATTGTTAGCAACATCGTTTGCTCCTATGTTCATAGCCATATAAGCACCGAAAACAGCCGCTATTACCAAAAACAGATTATTCGGCACATTTCCGGTTTTTGCATAAGTAAATAAAATAACAACGGCGATAAACAAAAGACCTATTCCAAGTCTCATCAAATCTATACCGGCAGATTTTCTGGCTTTTTTTTCAAGTTTGGAGATAGTTTGAAGTTCCATGAGCACCTCTTTTTTTTAAAGAATTTTACAAAAAGAAAAGAAATATGTAAATGGGGATAAGCATTATCCGAATTTTCCTGAAATATAATCCGCCGTATTTTTCTTTTTAGGATTTAAGAAAATCTGTTCGGTCGTTCCAAACTCAATCAATTCTCCCAAATACATATATGCGGTAAAATCACTTATACGGCTTGCTTGCTGCATATTATGCGTAACTATTACAATAGTAACTTTATCTTTTAACTTGGTTACCAACTCTTCAATCGCAACAGTTGAAATAGGGTCAAGAGCACTTGTGGGCTCATCCATCAAAAGAACTTCAGGTTCTACCGCAATAGCCCTTGCTATACACAACCTTTGCTGCTGACCTCCGCTAAGCCCTCTTGCATCATCTTTTAATCTCTCTTTTACCTCATCCCAAAGAGCCGCCCCTTTTAAAGCCGCTTCCACTCTTTCATCAAGTTCCTTTTTATCCTTTTTTCCCTGAAGCCTTAAACCGTAAGCTATATTGTCATAAATACTCATAGGAAAAGGGGTGGGTTTTTGAAAAATCATCCCTACTCTCTGTCTTAAGTTTATAAGTTCGTTTTCTTTTTTATAATTAAAAATATTTTCCATCTCTTTTGTTTTTTGATTTTTTAAAAGAATTTCCCCTTCATACCTGTTTCCGGGATATAAATCATGAATTCTGTTTAAACTTCTAAGAAGCGTCGATTTACCGCATCCGCTCGGACCTATAAGAGCAGTCACCTTTTTTTCATATACAGGCAGATTTATTTTTTTCAGACTCGGCTTTTCAGCCCCTGCGTATGTAAAACTGAAATTTTTTATATCCATAACTTTTTCTAAATTCATCTTTTTTTCTCCTTAACTATATATCTTCCCAAAAGATTTATCACCAAAACGAATAGTGTTAGTAAAAAAGCACCGGCCCATGCGATATCCACTAAATTTTTATCCGGCATTGTAGAGAGATTATAAATGGCTACCGTTAAACTCGGAAATTCCCTGTTTAAATCAAGCGTAAAATATTCATTGTTTCCGCTTGTAAATAAAAGAGGAGCCGTCTCTCCTATTATTCTGGCAAAAGCCAATAAAAATCCGGTCATAATTCCGACTTTCGCCGCTTTTAAAATAATATCGAAAATAACTTTATATTTAGGAGCTCCAATAGCAATTCCGGCTTCTCTAAGTTCTCTTGGAACGAGTCCGAGCATATCATCCGTAGTTCTTACAATAATAGGTATCATCATAACGGCAAGAGCCAAAGCGCCTGCCCAACCGCTCATATGGCCAAACGGCATTACCACAATTGCATAAATAAACGTCCCGATAACAATGCTAGGAGCCGACATCATAACGTCTGAAAGGTTTCTTATAAACGCGGCGTATTTATTGTCAAAAGAGTATTCCTGAAGATAAATACCTGCAATCATTCCTATAGGAACACCTATTATAACTGCCAAAAACGCCAAAATAAACTGCCCGATTAATAGATTTCTAAGCCCGTTATTAACTAAATCATTCGTAAAAATATGAATATTTAAAGCATTTATGCCTTTTAATGTAAGGGTAATTAAAATCCAAAACAAAAACATTAATCCCATTAAAGCGGCAAGAGTAGATAAAAATAAAACTATTTTATTGATAACAAGCCTCATTTTTTATCCCTTAAAAAATAAAATTTAGCAAAACTTATAACAAGAAATGAAATTACGAATAAAATTAACGCCAAATAAAAAAGAGCGCTTAAACTCATACCGCTGCTTTCGGCAAAATTATTGGCAAGAACAACCGGTATGGAAACACTCGGGTCGGTAATTTTTTCAGGGAGTTTAAACACTCCTCCTATAACAAAAGCAACCGCCATAGTCTCACCAAGAGCCCTGCCTAAAGCCAAAATCATACTTCCTATTATCCCGCTTTTCGCATAAGGAAAAATTACGTCTTTTATTACCTCAAATTTCGTAGCGCCCATCGCATATGCGGATTCTTTAAGTACACTTGGAGTGGTATTCATACTGTCTCTACTTAAAGAAGCCATAAAAGGAATAATCATAATACCAAGCACCAGCCCCGCTACCAAAAGACCGACACTGCCTCCTCCAAAAATCCTGCTAACAACGGGACCGAAATAAAAAAGCCCCCACATTCCGTAAATTATACTAGGAATTGCCGCCAAAAGTTCAATAGCCACTCCCACAGGTTTTGATATATAAAAAGGTGCGATTTCGCTTAAAAATACGGCTATTCCCATAGCAATAGGCACGGCAAAAGCCATAGCGATTACCGTAGATAAAACAGTTCCCACTATCGGAATAAGACCTCCGTAAATTACTTTTGATTTCTGAGATAAAGCATCTTCATCATTTATTGCTATATCCTCTTCATCAGTTTGTATAATTTCCTCTTGGTCAACCGGAACATTTCCACCGATATCTTCTTCTTCCACTACAATATTTTCATTGTCTTGATTTACCACTGCTTTGTCTTGATTGTTTGAAGGTTTGTTTGGATTAATACTCACTCCCCACCTCGGGTCGATTAAAAATTTAATTCCGTATTCTTTAATCGCGGGTTTGGCATATAAAAACAAAACAACGAAAATACCGGTAAGCAAAAAAAGAATGGTAGTCGCATTTAAAGCCGATAATCTTTTAAAAATATTCTCCATCTATTTCCTTTATGACTTAATTTGAAGGGGCTATTCCTTTTTGCTGCCAATATTTTTTTATTTGAGCTTTTACACTGCTAGGAAGGGGAACATATCCGAGATTTTGAGCCACTTCATCATGGTCATAAGCATAACTGAAAAAGCTTGTAACTTTTTTATCGTTCTCACTCTTTTCTTGAGGTACCAAAATAAACGTAGCAGCGATTATCGGATACCCTTTTTTAGGATAAGCGATTATTTTATAAAAATCATTTTTCGGACTGAATCCGGCATATGCAGCACCTTTAGCGAAATTTTCAGGATTTGGTTTTACAAATTTACCGTCAGCAGCCTGAATAGTAGCCATTTTTAAATTATTTTTTAAAGCATCGGCATAATCTACATATCCTATCGAATACGGATTTGTTTTTATAGCGGCGCTAACACCGAAATTTCCTTTTCCGGCAATTCCCCTGCCCTGCTCGTCAGTAGGCCAGTTAATAAGTTTTTTCGCCCCGTAATATTTTCTCCAAAGAGAGCTCATTTTGCTTAAATAATATGTAAAGTTAAAAGTCGTTCCCGATTTATCGCTTCTGTGAACGAAAATAATTTTTTTATGAGGAAGTTTTTCATGCGGATTATATTTTACGATAATCGGATTGTCCCAATATTCTATCGTCCCTAAAACAATTCCCTCAACAGCGGCTTCGCTTAGTTTAAGATTTTTAACTCCTGGAATGTTGTAACTTAATACAATACCGCC
>JAMOTL010000084.1 GCA_027062285.1 Nautiliaceae bacterium | reverse complement strand
TCTATATCTAAAATAATTCTTTTTATCTTAAATCTTATTCGTTCTTATATTGTCTTTTTATTCCCGGCTTATTGTATGTTTTTATCTTCTCTTATATATTCCGTTTATTCGCGTTCATTATTGGAGGTAAGTTATGTGTGATAACTTCAAGTAAATATGATACAATTCTTTTTCAAAAAATATTAAGGTAAATTATAATGATAAAAAATAATTATCGAATTTCTTTTGCTATTTTTTTTTTCATAGTCTTTCTTTATAGGTTATTCGTTTTAGAAAATTCACATGTAGATTTATTTTTTGATGAAGCGTATTATTGGTATTGGTCTTTGCATCCTTCATTTGGTTATTATTCCAAACCTCCTATGGTGGCATGGATGATTTATATTTTTACTCATTTATGCGGAGACAGTGTTTTTTGTATTAAATTGCCCACTTTAATTTTTCATTCATTAACTGCTATTATAGTTTATTTTATAGCTGACGAATTGTTTAATGATGACAGACTTTCTTTTTATTCGGGTATTTCTTATTTGACTTTACCTTTAATATCTTTTCTTTCCATGGCTATTACTACCGATGCTTTTTTATTGTTTTTTTGGGCTTTTACATTATTGTTTTTTGTAAAAGCATTAAAATATAATAATTTAATATATTGGATATTAGCAGGGATAGGAGGAGGATTAGGTTTATTAAGCAAATATACTATGTTGGTGTTTGGATTAAGTGTTTTTCTTTATTTGTGTTTTAGTAAGGAGAAAAGATGGTTATTAAAAAATAAGTATTTTTATATTAGTATAATTATCTCTATATTGATATATATACCTAATTTTATTTGGCAAATTAATCATGACTTTATCAGTTTTCATCATACAAAAGATATAAGTGATATAGATAAGTTAGCGTTACATATAGATAAATTAATTGAATTTTTAATATCTCAATTCGCTGTATTCGGTCCTGTTTTTTTCAGTATTTTAATATTTTTATTATTTAAACCTTATATAAGAAGTGAAAGATTCAAACTTTTATATATTTTTACTTATACTATATTGTTTATTATATCTTTTGTTGCTATATTGGGTAGAGCTTTTGCTAATTGGGCTGCTCCGGCATATGTAGCGGGTACGATACTAATCGTTGCTTATTTATTATTTACAAAAAAAGAAAAATTGCTAAAAATAGGAATTGCTGTTAATATAATAATGGCGATAAGTTTTTATCATTATCATACTTTTTTAAAAATTTTGGATATTGAAATAAGTTCTAAAATAGACCCTTATAAAAGGGTGTTGGGATGGCATCAATTGGCAGAAGAGTTAAAACCCTTAATTAAAAAGTATCCTAATAGTGTTATTTTATATGATGATAGAAAAACAATGAGTGAAATGGTTTATTATTTAAGGGAATTTAAAAATCCTTATGTGATGTATAATCCTAAACACCAATATAGAAGCCAGTTTGATATGGACACTAATATGGATAAATTCAAAAATAGAAATTTTATTTATATTACACAAAATAAAGATGTTAATTATTTAAGGAAAAACTTTGATAAAATAGAGCTTTTAAAAGCTGTTAATATTCAGTTATATAATGATTTTCATAGAGAATATTATGTTTATTATTTAAAAAAATACAGAAATAAGTAAAAAACATCAAAATAATCTTGACATTATAAAGTTTTTTTCTTATAATTTCACCCACACAAGCCGGCGTAGCTCAGTTGGCTAGAGCAGCTGATTTGTAATCAGCAGGTCGGGGGTTCGAGTCCCTTCGCCGGCTCCAGTGTAAAAAATCAGCGTTTGACCAGTAAAAAGGTGGGGTTCCCGAGTGGCCAAAGGGGACGGGCTGTAAACCCGTTGGCGTTTGCCTTCGCAGGTTCGAATCCTGCCCCCACCACCATGAGCGGGCGTAGCTCAGTTGGCTAGAGCGTCAGCCTTCCAAGCTGAGGGTCGCGGGTTCGAGTCCCGTCGCCCGCTCCAGTCATGACAAACTGGGAGCTGAGCATACACTATCTTAAAAACATGTTGTCTGCTCAAAAACTCCCGTAATTAACTATTGTTTTGTTAATCAAAACATTGCTAGCAGTGTTTTTGCCCATATAGCTCAGTGGCAGAGCACTTCCTTGGTAAGGAAGAGGTCGCCGGTTCAATCCCGGCTATGGGCTCCAGCAAGGCCTTGTTGGAGTTCATAAAAAGAGCTAATTTATAAAAATTTTAAATGGAGGAATAAAATGGCAAAAGAAAAATTCCAAAGAACCAAACCACACGTTAATATTGGTACTATCGGACACGTTGACCACGGTAAAACTACTCTTACAGCAGCTATTTCTGGTGTTCTTGCTCAAAAAGGTCTTTCTGAAATGAAAGATTACGATCAAATCGATAACGCACCGGAAGAAAGACAAAGAGGTATTACAATTAATACATCTCACGTTGAATATGAAACTGAAAAAAGACATTATGCTCACGTTGACTGTCCAGGGCACGCAGACTACGTTAAAAACATGATTACTGGTGCTGCTCAAATGGACGGAGCTATTTTAGTTGTTGCGGCAACTGATGGTCCTATGCCACAAACTAGAGAGCACATTCTACTTTCAAGACAAGTTGGTGTTCCGGCAATCGTAGTATTCCTAAACAAAATGGATATGGTTGATGATGAAGAACTACTTGAACTTGTTGAAATGGAAGTTAGAGAACTTCTAAGCGAATATGATTTTGACGGTGATAACGCACCAGTTGTAGCTGGTTCAGCTCTTAAAGCTCTTGAAGAAGTAAAAGCTGGGCAACTTGGTGAATGGTCAGAAAAAATTATGGAACTTATGAACGCAGTTGACGAATACATTCCAACACCTGAAAGAGATACTGAAAAAGATTTTCTAATGCCAATCGAAGATGTATTCTCAATTTCTGGTAGGGGTACAGTTGTAACAGGAAGAATCGAAAGAGGAACTCTAAAACTTGGTGATGATGTAGATATCGTTGGATTTAAACCAACAAGAACTACAAAAGTTACTGGTATTGAAATGTTCAGAAAAGAAATGGACGAAGCTCAAGCTGGTGACAACGTAGGGGTACTTCTAAGAGGTATCGGAAAAGATGAAGTAGAAAGAGGTATGGTATTAGCAAAACCTGGAAGTATTACACCTCATACAAAATTCGAAGCAGAAGTTTACGCATTAACTAAAGAAGAAGGTGGTAGACATAAACCATTCTTTAACGGGTACAGACCACAATTCTACATCAGAACAACTGACGTAACTGGTACTATTCAGTTACCAGAAGGTGTAGAAATGGTTATGCCTGGTGATAACGTAAAATTAACTGTAGAACTAATTGCTCCAATCGCACTTGAAGAAGGTACAAGATTCGCTATCAGAGAAGGTGGTAGAACTGTAGGTGCTGGAGTTGTTACTAAAATTATAGAATAAGGGTTTCCCCCCTTATTTTTAAAGGATAATGATGAGAGAAATTATTCATCTAAAATGTACTGAGTGTGGAAGATTTAATTACCACACAACAAAAGAAAAAAGAAAACATCCTGAAAAATTTGAGATTAGAAAATATTGTAAATGGTGTAATAAACACACTGTTCATAAAGAATCTAAACTTTAATTTAGGGCTTTATGCCCTTTCATTAGACTCTATAAAGTAGGGTCTAATGAGCGGGCGTAGCTCAGTTGGCTAGAGCGTCAGCCTTCCAAGCTGAGGGTCGCGGGTTCGAGTCCCGTCGCCCGCTCCACTGATTAGGGCAGTAGCTCCAATGGTAGAGCGGCGGTCTCCAAAACCGCTTGTTGGGGGTTCGAGTCCCTCCTGCCCTGCCATTAAATGCCAATTTTTGGAAGAGGTTAAAATGGATAATAAATTAAAAGCTTTGATTGATTATATTAAAGCGGCAAAAGCAGAACTTGATAAAGTAATATTTCCAACACCACAAGAGGTAAAACAAGCTTTTATATCAGTGGTAGTAATAGTGACAGTAGTAACACTATTTTTAAGTTTAGTTGATTTAGTAATGAGCGGAATACTTAAAGTAGTATTATAAGGATAAAAATGGCTGAAAAAAACAATATGCAATGGTATGCTCTTCAAGTATATTCTGGAAGTGAATTAGCTGTAAAAAAAGCTATAGAAAATTTAAAAAAAGAATTAAAATTAGAAGACAAAATCGGACAAGTCGTTGTTCCTACAGAAGAAGTGATTGAAGTTAAAAACGGAAAGAAAAAAATATATGAAAGAAGTATATATCCTGGGTATGTGTTTTTGGAAGCCGATTTGGATACAGCACTATGGCATAAAATTCAATCTCTTCCAAAAGTTGGTAGATTCATTGGTGAATCTAAAAAGCCAACTCCTCTAAAAAAAGAAGATATTGAACTGATTTTACAAAAAGCAAAACAAAAATCAGCACCTAAACCTAAAGTTAGCTTTGAAGAAGGCGAAGTGGTAAGAATTATCGAAGGACCTTTCGCTAACTTTACAGGTGAAGTTGAAGATTTTGATTATGAAAAAGGTATGCTAAAACTAAATGTTACAATTTTTGGTAGAAGCACACCTGTGGAAATACATTACACTAAAGTAGAAAAAATCGTATAAAGGATAAGGGATGGCAAAAAAAGTAGTAGAAGTATTAAAACTTCAAATCCCAGCAGGTAAAGCAAATCCGTCACCTCCGGTAGGTCCGGCTTTAGGACAAAGAGGTATTAACATTATGGAATTTTGTAAAGCTTTCAATGAAAAAACTAAAGATATGATGGGCTATACAATTCCTGTTGAAATTACAGTTTATAGTGATAGAAGCTTTACTTTTATCACAAAACAACCACCAGCAACTGATTTATTAAAAAAAGCGGCTGGAATTCAAAAAGGTAGTTCAAATCCTTTAAAAGAAAAAGTAGGAAAAATTACAAAAGCTCAACTTAGAGAAATTGCAGAAAAAAAACTACCTGATTTAAATACAGATGATGTAGAAGTAGCTATGAAAACTCTAGCAGGAAGTGCTAGAAGTATGGGAATTGAGATAGTAGACTAAGACCACCTGAGTGGTAGCAAAAAATTGCGTAGGAGTGAAAATGGCAAAAAAACATGGTAAAAGATATCAAGAGCTTTTAAAAAAAATTGACAAAGATGTATATTCTTTAAAAGAAGCTGTTGAAAAAGTAAAAGAATTAAAATCAGCTAAATTCGATGAAACAGTTGAATTGGCATTAAAATTAGGTGTTGATCCAAGACATGCCGATCAGATGATTAGAGGTAGTGTTGTACTTCCTCATGGAACAGGAAAAGAAGTTAAAGTAGCGGTAATAGCAAAAGACGATAAAGCAGAGGAAGCTAAAGCGGCTGGAGCTGATATCGTAGGTGAAGAAGAAATACTTGAAATGATTAAAAACGGAAATCTTGATTTTGATATTTTAATAGCTACACCTGATATGATGGGTAAACTTGGTAGATTTGGGAAAATCTTAGGGCCAAAAGGTCTTATGCCAAACCCTAAAACAGGAACAGTTACTGTAGACGTTGCTCAAGCGGTTAAAAACGCAAAAGCGGGACAGGTTAACTTTAGAGTTGATAAAAAAGGTAACATGCACGTAGGCATAGGAAAAGCTAGTTTCACACCGGAACAATTATTAGAAAACGCAATTGCGTTTGTTGAAAAAATCAATAAAATGAAACCGGCAAGTGCTAAAGGTAGATATATTCAAAATGCCGCACTAAGCCTTACTATGAGTCCAAGCGTTAAACTAGACGTAAACGAATTAGCAGAATATAAATAAACACTAGGCAAAGGTGCCTAAGTCCAAGTGACTTAGAAAGCAGGAGGTCAAAAAGACCTTAATTTCCTGCCGAGTCTAAGAGAAAGGAGCTCTATGAAAAAAGAATTAAAAAAACAAATCGTAGAAGAGCTTTCTAAAGAACTTAACAATGAAGTTAGCATTTTTTATGCTGATTTCAAAGGTCAAACAGTAAAAGATTTAGAAGCTCTAAGAAAAGCTGTTAGAGAAGCAGGTGGAAAAGCGAGAGTAATTAAAAATACCCTTGCTAGAATTGCTCTTAAAAATAACGGTATTGAAGCTGATTTTGAAGATAACAATATATTTGTATGGGGTGAAGATCAAATTACGCTAGCAAAAGTACTTACTAAGCATGCAAGCGCACATAAAAATACTTTTAAGATTAAAGGTGCGGTAGTAGAAGGTGAAGTAAAAGATGCCGCTTATGTTGAAGAAGTAAGCAAACTTCCAACTAAAGATGAATTACTTGGAATGGTTGCATTTATGATGAAAGCTCCAATCGCAAAACTTGCGTGGGGATTACAAAAATTAATTGAAAAAAAAGAACAAGAATAAAATAACAAAAATAAATAGGAGGAGTAGTTATGGCATGTACATTTGAACAAATTTTAGAAACTATTGAAAACTTAACAGTTAAAGAATTAAATGAATTAGTAAAATTATTCGAAGAAAAATTCGAAGTTAGCGCACAACCTACAGTAGTAGCTGGAGCAGCAGGTGGAGCAGCAGGTGGAGCAGCAGAAGAAAAAACTGAATTTGATGTAATCTTAAAAGATCCAGGTGCTAAAAAAATCAACGTAATTAAAGTTGTAAGACAAATTACTGGTGCCGGTCTTAAAGAAGCTAAAGAAATGGTAGATGGTGCACCTACTACAATTAAAGAAGCTGTAAGCAAAGAAGAAGCTGAAGAAATTAAAAAACAACTTGAAGAAGCGGGAGCTACAGTAGAAGTTAAATAATTTCTCCCTTGCTTTTTTTTTATTTTTATGATATAAATAACATTTCGAACAAAAAATCTACAAATTTCTCACCCAGGAGAGCCTATGCTAAACCAATTAAAATCAGCTAATAGATTAAGACTTGATTTTTCAAAAATACCTCAAATATTAGACATTCCTAATCTTTTACATTTGCAGCAAAATTCTTTCCAAGATTTTATTAATGTAAAAGAACCGGAAAAAAGCGGTATTCATAAAGTGTTTAAGTCAATGTTTCCAATTACAGATGCCCAAAATAGAATTACTCTTGAATACGCAGGAATTGAATTTAAAAAACCGAAATATACTGTACGTGAATGTATGGAAAAAGGTCTTACATATTCTATTCCAATTAAAATCAAAGTCAGACTTATAGTTCATGAGAGAGATGAAAAAACTGGTGAAAAAATAGGAATAAAAGATATTAAAGAGCAGACTTTATTCATAAGAGATATTCCTTTAATGACTGAGAGAACCAGTTTTATTATTAACGGAGTTGAAAGAGTAATAGTAAATCAACTTCACAGAAGTCCAGGAGTTATATTCAAGCAAGAAGAAGCGCAAAATTCAAATAAATTATTATATTCCGCTCAAATAATTCCTGATAGAGGTAGCTGGGTATATTTTGAATATGACGTAAAAGACGTACTTTACGTTAGAGTTAATAAAAGAAGAAAAGTTCCTGTGACAATACTTCTTAGAGCTATGGATTACAGTAAAGAAGACATTTTAAAAATGTTTTATCCTATAATAGATATTCATGTAAAGAATAATAAATTTTTAATGCCTACATCTCAGCTTGAAGTAGGAAAACTTGATTATGATTTAAAAGATGAAGATGGCAATATAATACTTTCAGCCGGAAAAAGACTTACTAAAAGAAAATTAAAAGAAATTCAAGAAAAATATGAATTCGTTGAATATCCTATAGAAATTTTACTTGACAGACATCTAGCCGAGCCTATTTACGATCCTTTAACAGGAGAAGTTTTATTTGATACTTTAACTATATTAAATGAAGTTAAACTTAAAAAAATAGCGGAAAGCGGTATAGAGCATTTTAAAATCGTTAATGATTTAGCGGATGGTGTTGATGACGGAATATTAAGAGCTTTCCATCAGGATATAGAAACTCTTAAAATTCTTAAACAAACAGAAGGAATTGAAAACGAAAACGATTTAGCAAGAATAAGAATTTATAAAGTAATGAGACCAGGTGAGCCTGCTAACCCTCAAACGGCAAAAGAGCTTTTCGAAAAACTGTTTTTTGACCCAGAAAGATATGACCTTACAAAAGTTGGTCGTATGAAAATGAATCATAAACTAGGACTAAACGTTCCTGATGAAGTAACGGTTCTTACTTACCAAGATATTATTAAAACTATTCAATATTTAATTGGAGTTAAAAACGGAATTGGGCAAATAGATGATAGAGACCATTTAGGAAATAGAAGAATTAGAAGTATTGGTGAGCTTTTAGCAAATAAACTTCAAGACGGTCTTGCTAAAATGCAAAAAACTATAAAAGATAAAATGACAACCGTTACAAACATTAATGATTTACTTCCGATGGATTTGGTAAATACTAAACTTGTAACGACTACAATATTAGACTTTTTTGCGACAGGTCAGCTTTCTCAGTTTATGGATCAGACTAACCCATTAAGTGAAGTGGCACATAAAAGAAGACTTTCAGCTCTTGGTGAAGGCGGGGTAACAAGAGAGAGAGCGGGATTTGAAATACGCGACGTTCATCCGAGCCATTACGGAAGAATTTGTCCTATTGAAACGCCTGAGGGTCAAAATATCGGTCTTGTAAATACACTTTCAACTTATGCTAAAGTTAATGAATTTGGATTTATTGAAGCTCCTTATAGAGTAGTAAAAGATGGGCGAGTTACCGATGAAATTGTTTATTTGACTGCTACTCAAGAAGAAGAAAAAGTAATAGCGCCGGCATCAGTAAAAATCGATGAGGAAACGGGTGAAATTCTTGATGATTTAATTGAAGCAAGAAAAGACGGAGAGATTATCCTTGTGGATAAAAAAGAGGTGGATCTTTATGACCTAAACCCTAAAATGATCGTAGGTGTGGGTGCGTCACTTATTCCTTTCCTTGAGCATGACGACGCCAACAGGGCGCTTATGGGATCAAACATGCAACGTCAAGGAGTGCCTCTTCTTAGAAGTGAAGCTCCACTTGTTGGTACTGGAATGGAGAAATATGTTGCCCGTGATGCGTGGCAAATTGTAAAAGCAAAAAGAGGCGGAAAAGTAATTAAAGTCGATGCCAAAAATATTTACATCTTAGGTGAAGATGAAAA
This sequence comes from Nautiliaceae bacterium, assembly GCA_027062285.1. Classification (GTDB taxonomy): domain Bacteria; phylum Campylobacterota; class Campylobacteria; order Campylobacterales; family Nautiliaceae; genus Caminibacter. Next base: position 14,479 of record JAMOTL010000084.1, on the reverse strand, counting down.
CGGTGCCTATATCGACCATTACGGACTTGAGAAATATTTAAGAACAAACCAAAATACATGTTTTGATCAAAGACCTATTGTTAAAGAAGGTGATATTGTAAAAGCCGGGGACGTTATTGCCGATGGCCCTAATATGGATAACGGAGAAATCGCTCTTGGTAAAAATGTACTTGTTGCTTTTATGCCATGGAATGGATATAACTTTGAGGATGCGATAGTTCTTAGTGAAAGAATTATTAAAGATGATGTGTATACGTCCGTTCATATTTATGAAGAAGTATGTGAGGTTAGAGAACTTAAACACGGACTTGAAGAACTTACTGCCGATATTCCGGGGGTAAAACCAGAACATCTTCAACATTTAGATGAAAGCGGAATTATTAAAGTAGGTACATATGTAAAACCGGGAATGATACTTGTAGGTAAAATTTCACCAAAAGGTGATGTAAAACCGACTCCTGAAGAGAGACTTTTAAAATCTATTTTCGGTGATAAATCAGGACATGTAGTAAACAGTTCTCTTTATGCGCCTGCTAGTATGGAAGGTGTTGTAATAGATGTTAAAGTTTATACTAAAAAAGGTTATGAACTTGATGAAAGAGCCAAAAAAGCTTATGAAGAAGAAAGACAAAAAATAGAAGATATTTATAAAAATAAACTATCTATTATCGATAAAGAAGAAATTTATGCTTTAGCTTCGTTATTGGCAAATAAACCTTTGGCAAGAGATTTGGAATTAAACGGAAAACAATATAAAGCCGGAGATAAAATTCCAAAAGAAGAGCTTGAAAACATTAATAAATTCTTGTTATTAAGTTTAGCTGAATATTATGATGAAGAAACTAAGCAGGAATTTGAAAATATTAAAACAAAATATCAAGCCGAAAAAGAGAATATCAGAAAAGAATATGATGAGAAAATAGAAGTTCTTGAAAGAGACGATATTCTGCCAAACGGTGTGGCAAAAATGGTTAAAGTGTATATTGCCAACAAAAGAAAAATTAAAGTCGGTGACAAGATGGCCGGACGTCACGGTAATAAAGGTATCGTAAGTATTATCGTTCCTGAAGCCGATATGCCATATATGGAAGACGGAAGAACTGTTGATGTGGTTCTAAATCCGCTTGGGGTTCCTTCAAGGATGAATATCGGACAAATTCTTGAAGTTCATTTGGGACTCGTTGGTAAAAATTTAGGTAATCAAATCGAAAAAATCTTAAAAGAAAAACAAGACGATATGATGAATAAACTAAGAAATAAAATGAAAGAAATAGTAAAAGTGGCTCATTTCGGCGATCATTTTGAAAAATTCTTGGATAGTTTAACTAATGAAGAACTTCTTAAATACGCTCAAGATTGGGCTAAAGGCGTTAAATTCTCTACACCTGTATTTGAGGGTGTTACGGAAGAAGAATTTAAAAAACTATTTGAAATGGCCGGAATTCCAGAAGATGGTAAAACTCAACTATATGACGGAAGAACGGGTGAGCCTATTAAAGAGAGAGTAAATGTAGGATATATGTATATGTTAAAACTTCATCACTTAGTTGATGATAAAGTTCACGCAAGAAGTATCGGACCATACTCTCTTATTACTCAACAGCCGGTTGGTGGTAAGGCACTTTTCGGTGGTCAAAGATTCGGGGAAATGGAAGTATGGGCACTTGAAGCATATGGTGCGGCATACAACCTTAAAGAAATGCTTACAACTAAATCCGATGACGTTGAAGGTAGAAATAAAGCCTATAGAGCACTAACAAGAGGTGAAAACGTTCCGATTGAAGGACTTAGTGAAACGTTCTTTGTATTATCTAAAGAACTCAGAGCACTTGGACTTGATTTAGAGTTTTATAAAAAGGAAGAAGACAATGAAGAGATTTAAATATATTAAACTTGACTGGGACGAAGAAACAAGACCGCAAGATATTGATGCGGTTCAAGTAAAAATAGCATCTCCAGAAGAGATTCTTTCTTGGTCTCACGGTGAAGTTAAAAAACCAGAAACTATTAATTACCGTACTTTAAAGCCTGAAAGAGACGGGCTTTTTTGTGCGAAAATTTTCGGTCCTATAAATGATTATGAGTGTCTTTGCGGTAAATATAAAAAAATGCGCTACAAAGGAATTGTTTGTGAAAAATGTGGGGTTAAAGTAACTTCTTCAAAAGTAAGAAGGGAAAGATTCGGTCATATCGAACTTGTGACTCCTGTAGCGCATATTTGGTATGTAAGTAACCTTCCAAGTAGAATCGGAACATTGCTTGATATTAAAATGAAAGATCTTGAAAGAGTGCTTTATTATGAGGCATATGTAGTATACGAACCTGGAGACGCTCCTGTTAAAAAGGGTGACGTATTAGTGGAAGAAGAATACAGAAAACTTATAGAACTTTATGGAGATACAGGTTTTCATGCCGAAATGGGAGCGGAAATAATCAGAAAAATGCTTGAAGAATTAGATCTTCCTGAGATGTATTATTCTTTAAAAGAAGAGCTTAGAAATACAAAAAGTGAAGCTAGAAAAAAAGATATCGTTAAAAAACTTAAAATTGTTGAAGGATTTTTAAATAGCGATAACAGACCTGAGTGGATGATTATGTCTGTAATTCCTGTACTTCCGCCAGATCTTAGACCTCTTGTAGCGCTTGACGGGGGTAAATTTGCGGTTGCGGACGTGAATGACCTTTACAGAAGGGTAATTCACAGAAATCAAAGACTTAAAAGATTAATCGAACTTGACGCGCCTGAAATTATTATCAGAAACGAAAAAAGAATGCTTCAAGAAGCTGTTGATGCGCTTTTTGATAACGGAAGACGTGGAAATACTATAAAAGGTGCTAATAAAAGACCTCTTAAATCACTAAGTGATATTATCAAAGGTAAAACGGGAAGATTTAGACAAAACCTTCTTGGTAAAAGGGTTGACTATTCAGGAAGAAGTGTTATCGTAGTAGGGCCTAACTTAAGAATGGATCAGTGCGGTCTTCCTAAAAAAATGGCTTTAGAATTATTTAAACCGCATTTAATTGGTAAACTTCAAGAAAAAGGTTACGCAACTACAATTAAACAGGCAAAAAGACATATTGAAGAAAAAACACCTGAAGTTTGGGAATGTTTACAAGAAGTTGTGGATCAGTATCCCGTACTTCTAAACAGGGCGCCTACACTTCACAAATTATCGATTCAAGCATTCCATCCGGTATTGATTGACGGGAATGCTATTCAGTTACATCCATTAGTGTGTGCGGCGTTCAACGCGGACTTCGACGGTGACCAGATGGCGGTTCACGTTCCTTTAAGTCAAGAGGCTATTGCTGAAGCTAAAATTTTAATGTTAAGTTCTATGAACATTCTATTACCGGCTTCAGGTAAAGCCATTGCCGTACCTAGCCAGGATATGGTACTTGGGGTTTATTATATTTCTCTTGTAAAAGACGGTGTAAAAGGAGAACATAAACTTTTTGCCAACCCTGAAGAAGTATTAATGGCTTTTGATGAGGGAGCTGTTGATTTACATGCCAAAATTAAGGTAAAAGTAAAAGGCGAAATTGTAGAAACAACGCCTGGTAGAATGATTTTACATTCTATTACGCCTGATTTCGTACCTGTAGAAATGTATAACAAAATTATGAAGAAAAAAGATATTTCTTCGCTTGTAGATTATGTATATAAAGTCGGTGGTCTTAAAGTTACGGCGGAGTTTCTTGATAAATTAAAAGATTTAGGTTTCAGATATGCAGCAAAAGTTGGGGTATCTATTTCGATGGCAGATATTATCGTACCTGAAGAAAAGCCGAAAATTATTGAAGAAGCACTTAAAAAAGTTAAAGAAGTTCAAGAGCAATATAAAAAAGGTCTTTTAACAGAGCAGGAAAGATACAATAAAATTATCGATATTTGGACAAAAGTGGATAACGATATTAAAGAAAAACTTCTTGAAATTATGAAAAAAGACAAAGACGGTTTCAACTCTATTTATATGATGGCAGACTCAGGGGCTAGAGGTAGTGCGTCTCAGATTAAACAGCTAGCCGGTATGAGGGGTCTTATGGCAAAACCAAACGGTGAAATTATTGAAACTCCGATTATTTCAAACTTTAAAGAGGGTCTAAACGTTCTTGAGTTCTTTATTTCAACACACGGTGCAAGAAAAGGTCTTGCGGATACGGCTCTTAAAACGGCAAGTGCCGGATATCTTACAAGAAAACTTGTTGACGTTTCTCAAAACTTTAGAGTTATTATGGAAGATTGTGGAACTCATGAAGGTGTTGAGGTTACTGATATTACAGACGGTTCTACTCTTGTAGAGTCTCTTGAAGAGAGAATTTACGGAAGAGTTCTTGCTGATGACGTTTATGATCCTATTACGAATGAAGTGCTTTATACCGAGGGTACTTTAATTACTGAAGAAGAAGCAAAAGAAATCGTTAGAAAAGGTGTAAAATCGGTAAAAGTAAGAAGTGCTCTTACATGTAAAGCACCAAAAGGTATTTGTGCTAAATGTTACGGAATGAACCTGGCTGAAAGACGCCTTGTTAAAGTTGGTGAGGCCGTAGGTATTATTGCGGCTCAATCAATTGGGGAACCTGGTACACAGCTAACACTTAGAACGTTCCATACAGGTGGTATTGCTGGGTCAACTCAGGAAGAGAGACAAATAGTTGCAAGTAAATACGGTTATATCAGATATTACAATATTGAAACATATAACAGAAACGGTAAAAAAATTGTAGCCAACAGACGTAACGCGGCTGTTTTATTGGTTGAGCCAAAACTAAAAGCCCCATGTGACGGAATTGTAAAAATTGAGACTCAACACGAAGAGGTGTTGGTGGAAGTTCATTGTGATGATGGAACAATCAAAAGATATTCTTTAAGAAAAAATGATATCGTTAAAGGTACAGAACTTGCTGGAATTGCCGGAAAAACAGAAGGAAAACTTTATATTCCTTATAAAAACGCGCCTGTTAAAAAAGACGACGCAATTGTTGAGGTAATTAAAGAAGCTTGGTATGTTCCACAACGTATTCCTTATGGTGCCGAGCTTAAAGTTGATAATAATGAGCCGGTTCCTATGAAAGTTGAAAGTAAAGCCAGCGGTATTGTTAAATACTATAAACTTACAGGTGATCATCTTGAGAGAGTTTACGACCTAAAAGCCGGAACTGAAATCGGTCTTGATAATGAATATAAAGGTCTGTTTGCTGTAATCGTTGATGAAAACGATAGAGAAGCGGACAGATATTATATTGTAAGAGGAAGTAGAATTCTAAAAGATGATAATGCGCCTGTAAAAGCGGGAGAAGTTATTGCCGAACCTATTAGTGGAGAGAGCAAGGTAATTGCTGAGTGGGATCCGTTTGCCAACCCAATCTTAGCGGAAGCTGACGGTGTTGTTAAATTTGAAGATGTAATCGATGGATTTACGGTAACTACTCAAATTGATGAATTGACAGGCGAATCAAGAATTATTGTTAAAGAATATTTACCAAAAGGATATCATCCAAGAATTCTTCTTGCTGCTAAAGATAGAGTGTATGAATACGTACTTGAACCTAAAACGGTTATTCACGTACAAGAAGGTACTGAAGTTAAACAGGGTGATATCTTAGCTAAAACACCAAAAGCGGTTGCTAAATCAACGGATATTACAGGAGGTCTTCCAAGAGTTAACGAACTGTTTGAAGCCAGACGTCCTAAATCACCAGCTATTATTAGTGAAATTGACGGAGTTGTGAAATTTGGAAAATCTATTAGAGGAAAACAAAGACTAATAGTTGAGGGTGAGAGTGCCGTTAAAGAATATCTTGTACCTGCTGATAGACAAATTTTAGTTCATGAAGGCGATTTCGTACATGCGGGTGAGAGACTAACGGACGGTCAAATTTCAAGTTATGATATTTTAAATATCCTTGGAGAAAAAGCACTTCAACAATATATCGTAAGCGAAGTTCAAAAAGTATATAGACTCCAAGGGGTTAATATTAACGATAAACATATCGAACTTATCGTAAATCAAATGCTAAGACAGGTAAGAATCGTTGATAGTGGTGATACTAAGTTTATTGAAGGTGATTTAGTAAGTAGAAAAATGTTTAATGAAGAAAATGAAAGAATTAGAAAATTCGGCGGTGAACCTGCTATTGCTGAGCCAGTACTTGTAGGTATTACAAGAGCGGCTATTCAAAGTGACAGTTTCATTTCAGCCGCTTCTTTCCAAGAAACGACAAGAGTACTTACTGAAGCAAGTATTCAAGGAAAATTCGATTACCTTGAAGACTTTAAAGAAAATATCGTACTTGGAAGGGTTGTACCTGTGGGTACAGGAATGTTCTATCATAAAGATAGGGACCTTAAACTTGAACACGGAGAGGATGAATAATCCTCTTTCCTTTTTATAAGGAAATATTTATTTGTAAATCTTCATAAATCTTGATATAATTCCGCACTAAAAACTATTCAAAATTTCACGAAAAGGAAGCGAATGCCTACTATAAACCAATTAGTAAGAAAAGGTAGAAAAAAAGTAATTAAAAAATCAAAATCTCCAGCACTTGTAAGCTGTCCTCAAAGAAGAGGGGTTTGTACGAGAGTATATACCACTACTCCGAAAAAACCTAACTCAGCTTTAAGAAAAGTTGCAAAAGTTAGATTAACTAGCGGGTATGAAGTAATTAGTTACATCCCAGGTGAAGGTCATAACCTACAAGAGCACAGCATTGTGCTAGTAAGAGGTGGTAGGGTAAAAGACTTACCAGGGGTTAAATATCACATCGTAAGAGGTGCTCTTGACACAGCTGGTGTTAAAGGAAGAGTACATTCTAGAAGTAAATACGGAACTAAAAAGTCTGAAGCTGGTAAAAAATAATTTACTTTAAAATAGGTTGAAGCAGCTCGAATTGCTATAGTTGGTTTTGGTTATAGTAGGAGGATTTTTTAATGGAGTTTATTAATTTTAAGTAATTTTTTATCCATTGATTAACCTCCTCACTGCCAAAAGGTAGAGTAAGGGTCGTCTGATGACGACTATAAAACTGAAGAGAAGGAGACATAATGAGAAGAAGAAGAGCCCCAAAAAGACCTGTAATGCCGGATCCGGTATATAACAGTGAAGTAGTTACAAAATTTATTAATAAAGTTATGTGGGACGGAAAAAAAACATTAGCAGAAAGAATCGTTTACGGAGCTATTGAAAAACTAAATGAAAAAGGTGAAGAAAAAGGAATTGACGTTTTCTTTAAAGCAATCGAAAACGTAAAACCTTTATTAGAAGTTAGAAGTAGAAGAGTGGGTGGTGCTACATATCAGGTTCCTATGGAAGTAAGACCTGAGAGACAACAAACTCTTGCTATTAGATGGATTGTTGATGCGGCAAGAAACAGAAATGAAAGAACCATGGTAGAAAGACTTGCTAACGAACTTTGGGATGCTGCGAATGAAAGAGGAGCAGCATTTAAGAAAAGAGAAGATACACATAGAATGGCAGAAGCTAACAAAGCGTTTGCTCACTACAGATGGTAAAATAAAAATTGAATATTCAAATGGAAATAGGGATGAATCTAAACTTTTTTCCTCTTTTCCCTCTATCAATATCTACACAACAATCACAAATAAGGAGATAAAATGCCAAGAAAGACGCCTATTGAGAAGGTTAGAAATATCGGTATCGCGGCTCACATCGACGCGGGAAAGACAACTACAACTGAGAGAATTCTTTATTACACAGGTGTAAGTCACAAAATCGGTGAAGTTCATGAAGGTGCCGCTACTATGGACTGGATGGAACAAGAAAAAGAAAGAGGTATTACAATTACTTCAGCGGCAACTACATGTTTCTGGAAAGATCATCAAATTAATATTATCGATACACCGGGGCACGTTGACTTTACTATCGAAGTTGAAAGAAGTATGAGGGTACTTGACGGTGCTATTGCTGTATTTTGTGCTGTTGGTGGTGTTCAGCCTCAATCAGAGACTGTTTGGAGACAGGCAAATAAATATCATGTACCAAGAATTGCGTTTGTAAACAAAATGGACAGAATCGGTGCTGATTTTTATAACGTTGAAAAACAAATCAGAGAGAGATTAAAAGCTAATCCAGTTCCAATTCAAATTCCAATCGGAGCGGAAGATAACTTTAAAGGTGTAGTTGATTTAGTTAAAATGAAAGCTCTTGTATGGGAAGATGAAGCTGCTCTGGGAAGTAAATATGAGATTGAAGATATTCCGGAAGATTTAAGAGAAAAAGCTGAAGAATACAGAGAAAAAATGATTGAATCAATCGTTGAAACTGACGAAGAATTAATGGAAAAATATTTCGCAGGTGAAGAATTAACAGAAGAAGAAATTAAACAAGGAATTAAAAAAGCTACACTAAATCTTGAAATAGTTCCAATGCTTTGTGGTACTGCGTTTAAAAACAAAGGTGTTCAACCATTACTTGATGCGGTAATTGATTATTTACCTGCACCTACTGAAGTTACTTGGATTAAAGGTATCGATCCTAAAACAGGTGAAGAAATCAGCGTTAACCCTGGTGACGATCAACCGTTCTCAGGACTTGCGTTTAAAATTATGACCGACCCATTCGTTGGTAAACTTACATTTACAAGATTCTATTCAGGAATTATTAAAGCGGGAAGCTACGTACTTAACTCAACTAAAAACAAAAAAGAAAGAGTTGGTAGACTTCTAAGAATGCACGCAAACAAAAGAGAAGAAGTTCCAGAATTCTATAGTGGTGAGATCGGAGCAATCGTTGGTCTTAAACATACACTAACAGGTGATACTTTGTGTGATGAAAGTAGACCTATTATCTTAGAGAGAATGGAATTCCCAGAGCCGGTTATTTCAGTTGCTGTTGAGCCTAAAACAAAAGCAGACCAAGAAAAAATGGCGCTTGCTCTTCAAAAACTTGCTGAAGAAGACCCAAGCTTTAGAGTAACAACTGATGAAGAAACTGGACAGACTATTATTTCTGGTATGGGTGAATTACACCTTGAAATTCTTGTAGACAGACTAAAAAGAGAATTCAAAGTTGAATGTAACACTGGTAAACCTCAAGTTGCTTACAGAGAAACATTTAAAAACACTGTTGAACAAGAATACAAATACGCAAAACAATCAGGTGGTAGAGGTCAGTACGGACACGTATTCATCAGACTTATTCCACAAGAACCTGGTAAAGGTTATGAGTTTGTAGATTTAATTAAAGGTGGGGTGATTCCAAGAGAATATATTCCGGCAGTTGACAAAGGTATTCAAGAAGCCGCTCAAGCAGGTGTTCTTGCAGGATTCCCGGTAGTTGACTTTAAAGTTGAATTATTCGATGGTTCTTACCATGAAGTTGACTCAAGTGAAATGGCATTTAAACTAGCTGGTTCTATGGCGTTTAAAGAAGGTATGAAAAAAGCAAATCCTGTAATTCTTGAACCTATTATGAAAGTTGAAATCGAAGTTCCTGAAGAGTATATGGGGGACGTTATCGGTGATATTAACAGAAGAAGAGGACAAGTAAACTCTATGGAAGATAGCCATGGCGTTAAAAAAATTACAGCATTTGTCCCTCTTGCCGAAATGTTCGGATATTCAACAGATCTAAGAAGTATGACTCAAGGTAGAGGTACTTACTCAATGGTATTCGATCATTACGAAGAAGTTCCAAACAACATCGCAGAAGAAATCATCAAAGAAAGACAAGGGTAATCCCTTGCTTTCTTTTAAAATTTAAAAAGAGAGTCTGGCATCTATTTGAGAATAGAAATAATGTTTTGTTTTATTTAAGAAAGTGATTAACATACGTATTAAAACAAAAACGAAAAAGCATACATAACCCACTATGACGGCATAGACACACCACCAAGCATAACAACAAATGAAGGAACTACTATTATCACAGAAATAACCAGGGAAGCATACTTGCCTTGAGTGACCAAGACGGTAAAGTAATAGAGATTTTTACATACGACAACCATTACGGTAGAATAATCAGGTAATAAAAACTGAAAAAACCTACAAAAAAGTATTGAAAGTAAATGCAAAACAATAATTTTAAAAAAATTGAAATTATATTTGCCGGAATTGTAATCGGATATTTGACTTTTTATTGGATAATGAATGTTTTATATTTTTTGGAAGTAATTGATTATAATCTTTTTAGTAAATTGTTTCATAGAGGTGAAGGTTATTCCGAGTACACTTCTTTTTTGCTTTTTCCAATAGTTGTATTTGGTAATTCTGTATTTTTTAAAGAGAAGAAGGAAGTTAGAACTTTATATTTTTTTACGTATTTAATTGGAGTAATAATAGGAATATTAGCGGTTATTCTGTAATATTATTTTTATGTGATATCTGTGTTTGGGATAAAATAATAAAAGTCAAGAGAGCTTATTATGTATGAGTTTTTTAAAACATATGAACATATGATGTAATTTGTGTTAAAATTTTCTCAAAAAAGGGATGAAAATGTATTTTACCCAAGAAGATATAGATAAGTTAATTACTGAAGATATGCCTCTTTTTGATTTAACCCAAGAACTTCTTGAAATCAAAACTCCCGGAAAAATAGAATTTATATCCCGAAAAGAAAGTGTAGTAAGTTGTAATGAACTTGTTGAAAAACTGGCTGAGAGATTAAATTTGAGAGTAATATTTAAAGAAAAAGACGGAAAAAAAATAGACAGCGGGCATAAAATATTCGAAGCGGAGGGAGAAAATGTCCTGATTTTATGGAAAGTGGCACAAAATATTTATGAATATGCCATGAGTGTAGCAAGTTATACTAATCAAATGAAAGAAAAAGCTAAAAAATATAATCCTTACATAGAAATATTGACTACCCGTAAAATAATTCCGTATACCAAAAAAATAGCTATAAAAGCGGTAATGGACGGAGGAGGATTTCCTCATAGAGTTACAACTACAGAGACTATACTTGTATTCGATAATTATATTAATCTTTATGGAGGATGGGATAAATTTTTTAAAGAATTTCCTAAACTTAAACATAAAGCGGTAGAAAAAAAATGGGTGGTTGAGTGTAAAGATTTTGCCATGGCTAAAAAATTGGTGGAAATAGGTGTGGATGTGATTCAGCTTGATAAAGTTAGCGTGGAAACTACCGCTTTAATTGTAGAGATGGCTCATGAAAACAATATAAAAGTTTTAAGTGCGGGGGGAATAAATATTGAAAATATTGAAGACTACGCCAAAACAGGTGTAGATGGAGTTGTAACTACCGCTCCTTATTTTGCAAAGGGAGCGGATATAAAAGTTAGGATAACTCCTCTTTGATTTTTTCTAAATCAAGTTGCTGGATAATTCTAGCCACGGTTTTATAATCTGTCCCGTCAAACATAACTTTTAGTGCGTATTTGTCAGTTAGTTTAATAGCAAGCACTCCTTTTTTGAGTCCTTTATCAACATATACAGCAGTATCAAATCCTTGAATTTTACAATGTTTGATTAGAAAATCTTTTGTTTCTTTAATTTCTTTTATTTTTAAAATTCCAGGAATTCTATCTTCAATCCCTATATAAATAATTTGATTGTTACAATCATATTTTTTTACGACAACCATATAATCATTTAGTGGAATTGGTGGGTTTTGAATATTAAAATACCCAAGTTGTACACACTCACCAAAATTTTTAGGTAGTAGATTGTTTGTGTTAGTTGATGCGAAGAGCGAAAGTCCTAGTGCTAAAAATAGTAATTTTTTCATAATTACCCCTCCTTAAAAACTTTTTATTATTATATGACTTTTAGTGGAAGGATGTCAAGAAAAATAAAACAGGAGGTTAAAGGTTGTTTTTTAATTCTTTAACCCACCCTTCCATAACTTCGTTTGCTATTAAAGCCGGAGCCTCTAAAAACGCTATTTCAAATTTGTCATCATATTCCGTAATTCCTATACTTCTTGGTCTGACAGCTGCTATTTTTCCGTTTGGAAGTTTGTTACCGAAGCAAAATATCACAATTTTACAGTCTTTGATTTCAGGGGCGATTTCTCCATCGATTGTTTTAGTGTGAGTATAGTGGTCGAATTCTCCTATATATCTACAAGTAGGATGTTCTATTATTTTTCTTTGAAAGTATTTTACAAGTTCTTCTGTGGTTTTAAATTTTGTTTCGTTTTTGTTTATATCAAGTACGAATACCGGATATTTTTCCTGAAGTATCGTTTGTTTCATTTATGCTCCTTTTTTTGGAGTGAAGTGTAACATAAATAAATTAATCTTATATTTGCTATAAGAAAAAATTATTAAAAAATGGGATATAATTATAGAAAAAAAGGTTTTTCTTGATCTTGAAAAGAAGAGAATTTTTAAAGTTTATTTCCATTGCAGCTGCCGGTACACCTTTATTTGCTAATGGCAGAGATAAACTTTATATAAAATTACCTCCGAAAAAGTTAGAATATTATCATCTTAAAGGTAAAAAAGACGGAGGAAGAGTTTTAATTATCGGAGGAATTCACGGAAATGAGATAGGCGCATATAAGGCTGCCGATATATTAGTGGATAATGAATTAAAAAGAGGCGAACTTTTAATAATCCCAAGGAGTAATTTTACTTCTATTTTAGCCAATGTAAGAGGATATAACGGGGATATGAACAGAAAATTCGATCATATTTCAAAAAAAGACCCCGATTATTATTATATTCAAATGTTAAAAGATATTATTCTCTCATATAAGCCGGATGTAGTTATTTCGATGCATGACGGATACGGATTTGCCAGCAGGCAAGAAAGAGCATGGGGACAGAGTGTAGTAATTGATGAAGTAAGATATAAAAATTTTGATTTATTAACACCTGCCAGATTTGTGATGAATAATTCGAATAAATATTTAAAACATAAAATAGTAGTGCTAAACACGAAAACGTTTAGCGGAAGATTTCATAAAGAACAGAAAAAAGCCTTAACCGGATGGTGTTTAAAAAACAATATAAAAGCTTTCTGTATAGAAGCCAGCAAACAGCTTCCGACTCTTAAGGATAAAGTTCATACACATCTTGTAATGTTAAGAGAATTTTTTAAAATTTATAATATTGAATTTGAAGGAGGTATGGAGAGAATCGTAAATGGATTTGAATTAAACAATAAAAAAAATCCGAAACTTATTTTGAATGTTAATAATCAAAAGATAATAGTAAAAAACAATGAAACGTTAAAAATAAAAAGAGGAAGTATAATAGAAGTGACTGATATTGATGGAGAAAGAGGAGATTTCATAGTCCCTCACGGGGTAAATCTCAATTGGAGGAGTTTTCATTTTAAAAATCTCAGGTTTTTTATAAAAAGAGATTATCAAAAAATATTCAGTATAGATATAAAGGAAGTATAATGGCTTATGAAATAATAATAGACGCGAAAAACAAAAATTTAGAGATTCATTATGATTTATGTGACGAGTTGATGGAAAAAAAAGATAACTTTGAATTGAATAATGAAATTGAATATGTTGGATTTATGAATTTTAATGAAGTGGAAGAGTTTATAAATAAAGATGAATATAAAGAATTTGAGAAAATTTTTTGTGAAAGTTGTAAGCCTGAAGAAAACAAAGAAAATTATGATGAAGAATATGATGATTTTTATGAAGAATTCCCGGAAGATGAGGATATAGATAACAGCAGGTGCGATATATTTTGATATAATAAGAAAAAAAGGAGAAGCTATGTTTAAAGAATGTTGCCCTGAATTGATTCCGGTAATGGAAGAACTTGCAAAGGAAAATCCGCATATTGATAAATTGATTCAAAGACATGCAGAACTTAATAAAATCATCGATGAGGTTGAAGCAGGAAGAGAACATATGGATGATTTGGAACTTGAAAAATTAAAAAAAGAAAAACTTCATATTAAAGACGAAGTATATAAAGCAGTAATCGAATATAAAAAGCAAAAAGAGGGATAATCTCCCTCACTCCAATAACTTAATCGCAATCTCCGTTAATTTATTTCTATAAATATTTTTTAAATCCACCCATGCGAGTGCTTCGTGAGGCAATACCTGCTGAAGTCTAAAAAGTCCGCTATCTTGTTTTTGGATTGTAGAATATGTTTGATGTATGTCTCCAAGTAAAAATAGTTTACTCCCTTCACTCATACGAGAAAGTATCATACTCATATATTCTCTGGTAACCAGTTGGACTTCATCCACGATTAAAATTTCATCTTCTAGAATCGAAACCCCCTGAATCATATTAAGAGGAATTATTTCGAATTTTTCAAAAAACAATCTACTTTTTATAGAGTCGTAATTTTCGCCTTTTTGTCCACGGTAAAGATAGTTTAAAGCACTTAAAAATCCTCCCGCCCACTCAAGCATTTTTTCATCTTTGCTTCCAGGTAAAAAACCTATGTCGTAATCGCTGCTGATACCGATAGGAGGACGGGTTATGAATATTTTTTTATTTGTAAGGGCTAAAGCGGTAGCCGTTGCCAAAAGTGTTTTTCCGCTTCCAAAGCGCCCTG
>JAMOTL010000083.1 GCA_027062285.1 Nautiliaceae bacterium | reverse complement strand
GTAACCTGACCGTCTCCTCCGATAACCGCCACTCCGTCTTTTTTATATCCTAATATTGTAGTGGCTTCCAAATGAATTTTACCCATTACTCACCTTCTACTACCAGATTAATTGTTGCGTGAATTCCATGTCCCAATTTTACGTCCACGCTATATTCGCCCGGTGCTTTTATAGTAGTGTGTTCTATCTGTTTTTTTTCAATATTAAACCCTAATTCTTTTAATTTTTCGGCAATTTCTTTATTTGTAACCGAGCCTATAAGCTGACCGTTAGCACCTAGTTTATGTTTTATTACTATTTTTGTATTTTCAAGTTTTTCTTTAATTTCGTTTATTTCTTTTAATTCCGCTTCAAGCTGAGCTTTTTTCTGGGCCTGTTCTTTTTCCCATTCTTTTATAACTTCTGGAGTGGCAAGTTTGGCAAAACCTCTTGGAATTAAAAAGTTTCTGGCATATCCGTCTTTTGCCTCTTTTATTTCTCCGGCTTTTCCCAAACCTTTAACATCTTTTATCAGTAATACTTTCATAAGTAATCCTTTATTTATTAAATTTTTATTAAATTTTATTTAAAATAATATTGTATTTTACTCAAATTTAGTTAAAATTGCAAAAAGGGCTTTAAGGACCAAAATGAAAGAAATCAAAAACGAAGAAGTTACATTTGAAGAAATAGGAGTTGAAAACAGACCAATAATCAGCAAAACTGATTTGAAAGGTATAATCACTTACGTAAATAAAGCTTTTTGTAAATTATCCGGATATGAAAAAGATGAGCTTATCGGAAAACCTCACAATATTGTAAGACATCCCGATATGCCGAAATCCGTCTTCAAAAGCCTGTGGGAAAATCTTGAAAAAAACCAAAGCTGGAGAGGTATTATAAAAAATCTCAGAAAAGACGGTAAATATTATTGGGTAGAAGCTTTTATCGAACCTATCTTTGATGAAAACGGGAAAAAAATCGGCTACATTTCCGCCAGAAAACCGGTATCCGATCACGACAAAGAGAAATATACGAAAATATATAAAGAGATGAAAGAGAGGGAAGAATAATGACGATTATTACGAAAAACGGCAAAATAATAGCAGTAGATAAAAAACTCATACAAAGTTTAAATACAGATTTATCCTTACTTTCGTCAATTATCAATCAACTTGAATTACAACTCTCAGCCATTACTCACAAACCTTTGATTTTAAACGACCAAACATTCACAGTCTCAAAAAAAGAACTTTTGACAACCGAAAATATAGAAATTTTCGAACTGATTCCGGGTGAAGTAGAAAAAAAAGTAGAACTAAGTGAAATTCCACCAAAAACGGTTGAGCCTAAAATTGAGCCTTTACAAAATGAAGAGCCATTAGAAATAAAACTGGGCAGCGGTTTTAAAGAAAATTTTGAGACACCTCTTAATGAACCTAAATTAGATACGTTACATGATTATAAAGTGGAAAATATCGAATTATCTAAAAATTTTTCAATAGAAGAACCTGTAGAAGTGTCTCCTCTTCAAGAAAACAAACAAGAACCTGCCATTCTTCCAAAAGAACCCGAAAAGATGGAAATTTCAATCAGTTTTGAAGACGAGTTCGCAGAAATAGAAAAAATGCTTAATTTAACCCCCGAAGAAGCTCAAAAACAATTACAATCGGAATTAGAAACGGCGGCAAAAGAACTTGATATAGATTATGATACTCTTTATGATTTCAAAGAAGAGCTTTTTGATATGTTAAATAATGAAAAACAAAATCTCTTTAAAGCCATTGAAAATAAAAATTATGATGAAATTCATAAAATAGCTCACAAATTAAAAGGAGCAGCTTTAAATCTAAGACTAAGCAATTTGGCTTTAATTCTTAAAAAAATAGATGAATTGTCAAAAAATAAAAGAGATTTACACAAAATCGAATATTTATCTAAAAAATTTTACAACTTTTTGGAAAAAATAGAAAATGTAGAAAAACCAAAACCGAAAATCCCAAAAGAAATTAAACAACTTATCTTAAAAACAATAGACGAATATTTATCAACTCAAAACGAAAAAAAATTTAAAAAAGATTTACAATATATTCAAAAGCTTTTAAACGTAAAAGTAGAAACAATTGAAGATTTACAAGAAATTATAAAAGGTTGAAAATGAAAAAAGTAATATTTATTTTTATAAGTTTCGTATTTGTTTTTGCTTTAGATCTTACTTTTACCAAAGCTTACAGAGCTTTTAACAAGGGAGTAAAACTTCACAAGACTAACCCTCAAAAAGCTCAACAATACTTCCAAAAAGCATATATTTTACTGACTGAGTTACATGAAAAACCTTCTTCTCAGGTTTATTTTATGCTTGGAAGAATGTACAGCAACGGATGGGGGGTGGAGAGAAATTATAAAAAAGCGGAAGAATACTTAAAAAAGGCGATCAAACTCGGTAATGAAAGGGCTTACTGCTCTTTGGCAAAAGTTTATATAAAAACCGGAAAATACGCAAAAGCAAAAAAATATTTAGATTACGCACTTTCACATGAAAATTTGTCAAATTATTGCAAAGATATTAACCCGAATACACTTAAGGAGATAAAATGAGAGGTTCATTAATTAGATTGATTACCATAGCTGTGTTTTTACCGACACTTATTTTGATGGGAATAAGCGGGTATTTTTTATACCAAAACTTTCAAAAATATCAAAATGTTCAAAAAAGTACTCAATATCTTGAGTTAACAAAAAGACTTGAAAATATGCTTGTTTATTTAGGACAGGAAAGGGGAACTACTTCTATTTATTCGGTTTCAAAAGGAAGTTATCCGAATTCTAAAAAAATATTGCACACTAAAAGAATTCTTTTTAGTAAAGCTATAGAAGATTTAAGAGATTTTGTTAATAAACATCCCGAATATTATAATGATGTAAAAAACGTTATAAATTTAGCGAATAAACTTCCTGTTTTCAGAAAAAAAATCGACTCGTTCAAAGAAAATTACATCAAAAGTTATTTTTTCAACTACTACACAAAATTGGAAACCGAAATTATTAAATCTATCGCCAAAATTCAAAAAAAATTTCCCGATACTATCAAAAAGACATATGAATTAAAATTCCCGTTTGAAAGAATTATTTCATTTACCGGTATTATCAGAGGTTTCGGTTCATATTATATTACTGCCGATACTCCTATGAGTGAAGAAGAATATAAAAACGTTTTATTAAAATATTATCATGACAGCAATATCTTACCTCTATATTTTCTTGAACCTAAAACAAGAGCGGTTTTTAACTCTCAAGAATTCAAAAAAATAGAACAAGATATAAAAACAATTATGTTTTACGTCCAACAGGCAAATATGGAATATTACGTAAACGGAGAATTTAACGGATACCCTATCGACGCACTTGATTATTTCCACCTGTTTACAAAAAGAATCGATTATTTTAAAAAAGCGGTTGAAAATTTAAATAAAATAGTTGATAAAGAGCTACAGAGTATAATTCAAAAAGCAACACAAAACCTTATTATAAACGCAGTTATTTTTGGTATCGCCCTAATAGTATTTTTCATAGGTATTTATATTGTAAGACTTATAAAAGCGCATATTAAAGAACTATCAGACTTATTGACTTCCTTAACACCTATTTTAGGAAAAGAAGTTAAAATCGATATCGGTTCCGCAAAAGGAATTAACGAAGCTATTAAAGTAGTGGACGAAGCTATTAAGGTAATTCAAGAATCCGTTAAAAAAGCCGAAGAAGCCACAAAAGCAAAATCTCTATTCCTTGCCAACATGTCACACGAAATCAGAACTCCTCTTAACGGTATTTTAGGTTTCTTGGAATTACTAAAAACAACCGAATTGACAAAAGAACAGCAAGATTATGTAAATACTATTTCTCAAAGTGCTAAAAACCTTTTACAGTTGGTAAACAATATTCTTGACGTATCTAAAATCGAAAGTAATAAAGTTTCGCTTGAAATTATTGATTTTAAAGCCATCGACGAATTTGAAAACACACTGGAACTATTTTCAACTCCTGCGGCACAGAAAAAAATCCAATATGTTGCGGAAATTTCTCCTAATATCCCGACTTTATTAAAAGGAGACATCCTAAAAATTAAAGAAATTCTTCAAAATTTAATTAATAACGCTATTAAATTCACACACGAAAAAGGTTTAATCAGTGTAAAAATTTTATTGGAAGAAATTAAAGACGATAAAGCAAAAATCTATTTTGAAGTTAAAGACACCGGTATAGGAATGAGTGAAGAACAAAAAGAGAAAATCTTTGAAGCTTTCTCCCAAGCTGATGAATCTGTTACAAGAAAATACGGAGGTACCGGACTTGGTCTGACTATCGTAAAAAATTATCTTGAAATGATGGGAAGTCACATTAACGTAGAAAGTGAAATAAACAAAGGTAGTAAA
The DNA here is from genome assembly GCA_027062285.1 of Nautiliaceae bacterium. Taxonomy (GTDB): domain Bacteria; phylum Campylobacterota; class Campylobacteria; order Campylobacterales; family Nautiliaceae; genus Caminibacter. Next base: position 20,236 of record JAMOTL010000083.1, on the reverse strand, counting down.
TTTTATTTTACTATTGAATTCGATGTAGCCGATCCAACACCAAGATATAAACAAAACATGTTCTCTAATACAACAGTTGCCGTATTGAATACTTTTAGAGATTCTTTAAGAAAAGAATATTCTATTGAATATTTAAATTACTTCGGTATCGCAAGAATAGGATTTAATGACATAGAAGAACTGAAAAAAATATTAACATCTGAAAAAATAAATGCTGTTACGGTATTTTATGAAGAAAGCGACAAAGAAGAAATTTCAAAATTACAATCATTAAATCTTCCTATCATTTTTATAGCTTCTTATACTTATAAAGAAGAAATAAATAAATTAAATCCTGATTTTACAATTTACGATCCTAATTTACCTACAAAAACATACAACGCAATAACTACTACAAAAGAGAAAAAAGTCGTAAAAACCACTAAAAAAGAAATAAAAACAAAACCTCTTTATCAATTAAAAGCATTGATAGCAGAAGATAATCCTATCAATAAAAAACTGTTACAAACTAAATTAAAAGCAATGGGTATAGAATCAGATACTGCAAATAACGGACTTGAAGCATTTAATAAATATTCCATGAATCCTGACAAATACGATATTATTTTCATGGACGTTCAAATGCCTATAATGGACGGAGTTGAAGCTACACAGGAAATTATCGAGTTTGAAAAAGAAGAAGGACTTCCTCATACTCCTATTGTAGCGGTAACGGCAAATGTTTTAAAAGGCGATAGGGAGAAATTCATAGGAGCGGGAATGGACGATTACATTTCCAAACCTATTGAAACTAATGAACTTGAAAGAGTTTTGGAAAATGTCGCAAAAAATAAATACCGCAGCTATGAAGAATATGAAAAAGAAGAAAATACACAAACTCAAACAGAAGAATCTTCAGTTCCGACAATAGAACCGGTAGAAATTCCAAAAACGGAAGAAAAAGAAAAAATAATAATAGCCAGTGAAAGTTCGTTTTTATTAAATTATCTCAAAAGCGTTTTAGATGTCGAATTTGATACAGCTTCGCAAATAACCGAATTACACAAAAAATTAAATAAAAATGGACCAAATATTCTTATAATTGAAGACGATTTTAACGGTGCCGATATGAACGTATTAATTAAATCTATAAAAGAAGAAAATCCTAATACGAAAATAATCATTATAGGTGAGAAAAATTATGAGCAAGCAGATGGTATAATTTCAGATCTAAATCCGGAAACAATAAATAACACAATAAAATCCGTAAAAGGTAAAGAATGAAAAAGAAAAAAATTCTCATAGTAGATGACGACACGACAAACAGAAAATTATTACAGACCATCTTATCCGTAAAAGGAGGATATGAAGTAATAGAAGCCGAAAACGGAGTAGAAGCACTTGAAAAATTGTCTCCCGATATTTCAATTGTGCTTCTTGATTTAATTATGCCCGTAATGGACGGCATAAGTTTTTTACAAAGATTTAAAATTGATAAACCTGAATGCGCGAATATTCCGGTTTTAGTTTTAACAACCGACGACACTAAAAAAAACGAAGCCTTAAACGCCGGAGCTAAAGAAGTAATAGTAAAACCTATCAATCCCATCGAGATTTTAGAAAAAATAAGTAATTACGTATAAATTTTCAACTCATTATACAAACTATCCCTTTCTACTGGGATAAACCCGGCATCTTTTATCTGATAGATAAGTTCTTCCATATCCAGCCCGTTTTTTGAAGCGGCACCTGCTGAAGATTGAATAGACTCTCTTTGAATGGTACCGTCTATATCATCGGCACCGTATTCCTGAGCCACAAGAGCCAGATTCAATGTAAAAGTCGGCCAATAAGCTTTTATGTGAGGAATATTGTTTAATAATATTCTCGCAATTGCCACGGTTTTTAAAATTTCAACTCCTGTTAAAAATTTATCAACTTTTAAATAATTATTTTTTGTTTGATACACAAGAGGTATAAAAGCGTTAAATCCTCCAGTAATTTCCTGTAACTCTCTGAGTCTTATCATATGGTCGATTCTATGTGCTCTATTTTCTATATGACCAAAAAGCATTGTGGCATTACTTTTTCTGCCAAATTTATGCCAAAGCTCATGGATTTTAAGCCAGTTTTTACTGCTCACTTTTCCTTTACAAATTTTATTTCTAATTTCTTCATCAAAAATTTCAGCCCCGCCTCCCGGCATTGAATCAACTCCTGATTCTATCATATCTTGTAAAACTGCCTCATATGATTTTCCGCTAAGCTCACTGAAAAAATTAATTTCCGCCGCCGTAAAAGCTTTTATATGAATATCAGGTAATTCGTTTTTTATCTCTTTTACAATATTCATATAATAATCATACCCTACTTCCGGATTATGTGCTGAAACTACGTGAACTTCTTTTGCTCCCTTTTTGTAAGCTTCCTTTGCCATTTCCACACATTCATCTATACTTAAGGTATAAGGATTTGGATTTTTTCTATGAGCTGAAAAAGCACAAAATTTACACACATCTTTACAGATATTGCTAGGATTTATATGCCTGTTGATATTAAAATATACTTTTCTTCCAAATTTTTCTTCTCTTATTTTATTTGCTAATTTACCTAAAGTAAAAAGGTCCAAATCATATAATTTTACAGCTTCGTCAAAAGAAAGTTTTTCATTGTTTTCAATTTTTTTTATAATATGATTCATCAAATACCTTTTGGATTTTTTTGATAAAATACCACAAAAAGAGCAAAAATGCAACTTCAGGAGCTTATTTATAATTGTAAAAACGACTTAATAATATCGCAGGAAATAAAAAAAGAAATTAAAAAATACTTATCTCAAATACAAATACAAGGCGGTAAAGATTTCTTCGTAAAACATACGAAAAAAATGGATTATTTCATAACTCTGATTTACAAATATATCTTAAAAAAAACTTTTGAGGAATTCAAGCCTTCCATGAATAATGTTCCTGTTTCGATAATAGCACTCGGCAGTTACGGAAGAGAACAGTTATCAGTTTATTCAGATATCGATATTATGATTGTTTATAAAGATCTTCCGGGATATAACATAAAACAAATTATAGAAAATTTTATAACAATGCTTTGGGATTTGGGTCTTAAAATCGGTCACAGAGTTCATGAGTTAAAAGATCTGTTTCCTGCGAGTAATAAAGACATAACAATAAAAACGGCAATGCTTGAAAGCAGATTTATAACAGGCAGTAAATTTTTATGGTTCCAAACACAAAATGAACTTAATAAAATAAGAAATTATAATAAACAGGAATATATTTTAGCCAAATATAATGAAATGAAACAAAGACACAAAAAATTTCCTATTTCAATGGAACCGAATATAAAAGAAGGTTTCGGAGGTATCAGAGATTCAAATACGCTTTTATGGATGACAAAAGTTATATTCAACTATCCAAATAATTCATATCTGATACCAAAATATATTTCTGAAGAAGAATTTAAAGAATACAGAAGTTCTCTTGAATTTTTATTCAAGACCAGAGTTTATTTACATTTAATAGCAAAGAAAAAAACCGATACAGTTTATTTACAATATCAACGTGATATTGCGTTAAAAATGGGTTATGAAGATTCTTCAAGATTAAGAGCCGAAAGAAAATTTATAAAAGATTTACTAAAATCTTTATGGACGGTGAATACGTTTTGTGAAATTACCATTAAAAAAATAATAAAACCGTATTTTTATTCGATGAATATAAAAGAAACTAAAGAAAAAAGAATAACCCAAAATTTTTATTACTGCGACAGTATTTTATATTCGAACTTAAATACTACATATTCGTTTAAAGATTTCATTCAAAAAATCATTCAAATTGATAAAAATTACTCAAAATGTGATATTTCCATAGTAAAAAATTTAAAATCAAAAAAATACTCTTTACCCAAAAACATCATAAAAAAACTTTTCTTTTATAAAAACCTATACCCTCTTTTCTTTTCCTTATATAGAGCAAATAAACTGGAAAAAATAATTCCTGCGTTTGAAAAAATAAAACATTTAGCTCAATTTGACGGATATCATCAATATCCGGTAGATATACATTCGCTTTATACGATTAAAGAACTTGATAGCATTGAAGAATTTACAAAACTGAACGAAAAAGAAAAAGCCCTTTTAAGATTTACGGCTTTTTTTCATGATTTAGGAAAAGGACGTGCGGAAGAACATTCGATCGTAGGAGCAAAGATAGCTAAAGAATTTGCCAACGAAATCAAATTTCATAATCCTGAAATAATAGAAAAACTCATTAAATACCACACCATTATGTCAAACATTGCACAACGCGAAGATATCTTTAATGATAAAGTTATTTTATCTTTTGCCGAAATAGTTCAAAATAAGAAATTTTTAAATTATTTATATATTTTAACTATTGCCGATATTAAAGCAGTAGGGGAAAGAGTATTTAGTTCATATAAAGAACAACTTTTAAAAACCCTTTACAAAAACACCCTTAACGCTTTACACAATAAAGAACTTTTAAACGAAATGGCTATCCGAAAAAGAAAAGAAAAAAAACTTCTTTATAAAAAAGATTTTAAAAGACTTCCTTTAAAGCTTCAAAAAGAACTATTAAAATCGCCTTCAAACCAACTCTTTTTACAAAACTCTATCACTGAAATCATAAATCTTCTAAACTGGATACAAAACACGGAAGATTTTAAAATAAAATTCGAAAATGAAAAACATCTTATTATTCATCTAGCAAAAAAAGAGCCTCTTAATTTTTCTATAGGCTGGTTTTTGGAAAAACTCCACACCCTAAACCTAAACCATCTTTCAATTTATAAAATAGGAGATATAAAATATTTTAAAATAGAGTTTAATAAAAAAGTTGAAGCATATGATTTTCCTTTAATAGAGGAAAGAATAAAACAAGCGTTTGAAAAAAAAGAGATAAAAACAAAGCTTAGCTTTAAAAAAGAGGAATTTGAAACGGATTGTAACCATTCTCAAAATTATGCCAGTTTAAAATTGAAAACCAAAGATAAAAAAGGTATCATTTCCACCATTATGGATATTTTTGACAGGTTTGACATAAGCGTAGAAGATGTTAAAATATTATCACAAAAAAATACTGCAAGGGATTTATTTATAATTCCAAAAGAAAGCGGATTTTGTCAAAAAAAAGACAAAATCATTAAAAGGCTCTGCGAATGAAAAAAAAGATTTTGATTATAATAGCTCTTATTATGATAATTTCCACCATAATAAGAACAGCGGTAGTAAGTTTTTCATTTTTAAATTTCTCAAATCAGCTTATAGAAAACCAAACTCTTCTTATTAAAGAAATTTTAGAAGAAACAAACGATAAAGAAAAATTTTTACAAATTATTAAAAATTCCCACCATATAAACGATATAAAATTTATACCAGACCAAAAAACAGAAAACATTAAAATAGAATATAATTTCAAAACTCAAACTATCACTTCAATAGCTCCATTTGACGATAACGGGGTTTTACAAATAACTTTTTCCGGAGTAGATTATTTTTCAAAACTTCAAAGTGCTATTTTACAGCTTATAGCAATTGCAATTACCTCTTTAATTATTATCATATTAATCGTAAATTATTATTTAACTCCTTATCTTGAAATACTTGAAAAAATAAAACAATCCACCGAAGAGATATTAAAAGGGAACTTTAATCAAAAAATAGAAACTAAACTTAAAGGAGAAGCAAAAGAATTTGTAGATTCTTATAATAATTTTCTTACCAAAATGAAGAATTCTTTTGGCGTAATAGAAGAAAAATACACCGCTTTAATAGAAAAAGAAAAATCAAAAGACCCTTTAAACGACGCAAAAGAAACAATCGAACAACTCGCAAATATCTTTCAGTTTAAAAGATTAATTGAAGACGATGCCACTTCCAACAGCATATTAAACAGACTTATAGACATAATAAAAGGTTTTAATATAAACCATTTTGCTTTAGTGGGAATTGACAACAGCGAAAGAAACGCCCTTTTAATATATTCCCAGGGGGATATATGCTGTAATCTTTTGGAAAATTTTGAAAGCTGCAGGGCTTACAGGCTCAATAAGGAAATCAACTCTTTAAAATTTAAAAAAATATGCGAATTCCATACATGCAAAAACGAATATATATGCCTCCCTTTTAGCAGTGGAGGAAATTTTACGGGAATTTTAAAAATTATGACGGATAAAGAAAAAGACCAGGAACTTTTACAGCAAAACCTGCCTTACATAAAAGCTTATCTAAATGAAGTTTCAGCCGTTATAGAAGCTAAATATACCCTGGAAATACTTCATAACCAGACCATAAAAGACCCTCTAACAGGTCTTTTTAACAGAAGATACCTTGAAAACATCCTCCCTACCCTTATAGCCGCCGCTCAAAGAAGGGGAGAAAAAATGGCGTTTTTAATGATAGATATGGATTATTTTAAAAAAGTAAACGATTCGTACGGCCATGAAGCCGGAGACATCGTTTTAAAAACACTTTCAAATATTTTAAAATATTCAATAAGAAAAAGCGATATAGCCATCAGATACGGAGGTGAGGAGTTTTTAATTATCCTTCAAAATATAAAATCAATCGATGATGCCGTAAAAGTAGCTGAAAAAATAAGGGAAAATGTTCAAAACAGTATAATAGACATAGGGGAAAACAGTATTAAAAAAACCGTAAGTATCGGAATAAGTATTTTCCCTGACCATTGCATGAAAGGATGGGAGTGCATTAAATATGCGGACATAGCACTGTATGAAGCAAAAAGAACAGGAAGAAACAAAGTAATATTATTTAACAAACAATTAAAAAAAGAAACAAATTATAATGCCTAACATTTGTTTTTATTAGGTTTTGCAAACTCAATTAAATCTTCCGCCGAAATTATATTTTCGGGAAGATTCTCAAGAGCCTTTAAAAAAACTCTTGAAGTAGTTCTGGCATCACCCAATGCTCTGTGATCAACCTCTTCTGGTAATTTTAAACCTTCTTTTAAGTATTTCAGTCCGTACCTCTCAGCAGGTATCGTTTTTCTTGCTAAACTTATCGTACACAAATGACGGTTTAAAAGCTCTCCGAGATTTTCCTTTTTAAACTGACTTGCCAGAAAATTAAAATCAAAATCCGCGGCATGTGCCACGATTATGCTATCCCCCAAAAATAACCTGAATTTTTCTAAGATCTCTTTTTGAGATTTTTTATTTTTAAGCATTTTGTCATCTATTCCGGTTACTTTCGTTACGTATTTGGGAATATCTTTGGCATGTATTAAAAACGAAAACTCATCGACCGGTATAAGATTTTTAAGTTTTACCGCTCCTATTTCTATAATCTGGCCTTCCTTGGGTTTGGAATTATTAACTTCTAAATCAAGAATAGTATATTCGGCCTCGTCGTATGGAATCAGAGCGGTTTTTAAATATACTTTATCTTTTTTCATTGTAAGCGGTAAGCCTTGAAATTTAAGAATATCGTATATGGCATCGAAGTTAAATCCAGGATAAAATTCTTTAGTAAGATTCACGAATTCTTTTTTACTTACACCGTTTTTTAATCTGTTAATGAGCTTCTCAAACATACCTAATCTTTTTAATCAAATTATATCAAAAAAGTAAATGATATAAATGGAAAATTTTTATTATTTGATATTTTTTTTTATTGCTTTATATTTGTAAACTTGTTATAATATCCTAAAAAATTGAAAAAGGACAAAAATGGTATTAGTTATGAAAGTGGGGGCTACTCAAGATGAAATTAACAAAACCATAGAACAAATTAAAGCGTGGGGACATGATGTTAGCATCGCTCCCGGAGAAAAACAGGTAGTAATAGGAATTATCGGTGATAAAACGGATTTAATGGGGAGACCTTTAAACACTCTTCCGGGAGTTGCTAAAGTTCTTGAAGTATCTGCTCCATACAAAAGAGCTAGCCGTGAATTTCATCCGGAAGATACTGTTATTGATGTAGAAGGCGTAAAAGTTGGTGGTGGACATAAAGTAATAATTGCCGGACCTTGTAGCGTAGATAACGTAGAAAATGTAGTATATTTAGCAAAAGTAGCAAAAGAAAACGGAGCTCATATGCTTAGAGGGGGAGCTTATAAACCGAGAACTTCTCCATATACTTTCCAAGGACACGGAGAAGAAGGTCTAAAAATGTTAGCGGAAGCTAAAAAAGAAACGGGTCTTCCAATCGTAACGGAACTTATGAGTATAAAAGATATAGATGTTGTTTATAAATATGCTGACGTTATCCAAATCGGTGCCAGAAATATGCAAAACTTCCCTCTTTTAAAAGAAATAGGAAAACTTGATAAACCTGTAATTCTTAAAAACGGGATCTGCTCAACCGTAAAAGAACATTTAATGAGTGCCGAATATATTATGAGCGAAGGTAACGATAAAGTTATTTTATGTCTAAGAGGTACAAGAACATACGAACCGAGCGTAAGAAATACTCTTGATGTAACTTTAATCCCTATTATGCAAAAAATGACTCACCTTCCGATCATAGTAGATCCAAGCCACGCAGCCGGTAAAAGAGAATTCGTAAGCGCATTGGCATACGCAGGAATGGCAGCGGGTGCAGATGGACTTATAATAGAGATGCATAATTGTCCAAAAGAAGCACTAAGTGACGGAGATCAAGCTCTATTACCAAGAGATTTCGAATATCTGATGAATAAATTAAAAGAACTTAAACCTTGGAATCAAAAAGAGTGGTGGGAATTCGATAAACAAAAAGAAACGGACTGTATAAAAGTAAAATAACCCCTTTAGTCCCCTTCCCTCAACTTTTCTCAAATCTTGCTTTTAAATTTCTTTTTTGATACAATTTACAAAAAAGGGCTTTTTATGGATTATGAAGTAATAAAAGAAGCCGTAATTACCGCTAAAGAAGCATCAAAAAAAGCTCCGAAACTTGAAGGTGTTCCGACGGGAATTGAAGGTTTGGACGAACTTTTTTATATTGCCGATATTGAAAACGGAAAACCCGTAAAAAAATCGCTTGGCGGTATGCCTAAATATAGTGTATGTAATATTACCGGTGTTAACGACACGGGTAAAAGTTTGATGGCGGAACAATTTGCCATCTATCAGGCCTCACAAAATCACAAAGTGTGTTTTATTACCGTAGAAACCCCTGCAAATTTCGTAGTGGCAAGTATGAAAATGAGAGCGAAAGCCATGAATGTAGATGAAAATGTTATAGATGAAAATATTGTTTTTATAGACGCAACTTCAAATTACAAATTAAGAGATGAAATTCCCACACTTTTAAATACATTGGCTTATGCCATCAAAGAATATGAAATCAAATTTACCGTAATAGACTCCATAACGGGTCTGTTTGAAAATAAAGAAATGATGGCAAGAACCATTGTACGACGAATATATAACTTTTTAAAAAAATGGTACCAAACAAGTATTTTAATTTCACAAAAAAGAAGCGGCCATGATTTGCTCAGTGCCGAAGCCGCCGGTGGATATGCCGTCGGACATATAGTAGACGGAACGATGGTTCTTAGTAAAGAACTGATAGATTCGACTTATAAAGCAAGAATTTATAAAAAACCTGTAGGTGAAATCGTAAGACTTTTCAGAATAGACGGTTGTAGAATGTGCGGGCATGACACTAAAGTAAGATATTTGGAAATTACTGAAACCGGTTTAGTAAAAGTAGGTAAAACAATACAAGGAGGGACACAATGATTTTAGAAATAAAAATAAACGATTATGAAATTAAATATCTGGCTGAAAGAGTGTTTTTTAAATCTATTGATTTAGTAGGAGGACTTGATAAACTTGCCGAATACAGAACCCTTACATGGCTTCCTAGCCTTGCAAGGGCTGCTTTTGTAATTGTTTTAAAAGAGGAATATCTAAAAACCGAAGATGAAATAGCCGAATTCGTAGGTCTTACAAGAAATACCGTAAGACAAATAGTAAGGGCCGACCCGAATCTTGCACTTTATAAAATTCAGCATATTGACGAATTAACAGAAGAAGAAAAAAAACAATTAAAAGTACATACGGCAGGAGGAATTGCAAAACTTGCGTATAAACTTGTAAAAGGCGGAGAAGATTCACAAACACTTATGGAATATTGCAGGGGTATGGCGGAAAAAATCACTCAACAATGCGATGCTCCTTGGAGTTATTTAGTGCTTAAAAGTATAAAAGGATTGAATTATCCCGTAACATCAGCTGATACTTTGAAAGAAAGAATAAAACATATAAATATTAAGGGTATTAGCGGTGAAGAAATAGCCAAAAATCTTATTTATCCTATAAAAAACCCTGCTGAACTTTTAAAAGAAATCAAAGACTTTCTACAAACAAAAGGACTAGAATGAAAAAAGCAAAAATAGTAGCGACTCTTGGTCCCAGCAGTGCGGATAAAATTGAAGATATGATAAAAGCCGGCGTAGATGTCTTCCGTCTTAATTTTTCCCATGCAGATCATAAAACCCATAAAGCTTCTATTAAAAAAATCAGGGATATAGCAAAAAAACTAGACTCTAAAACAGCAATTTTACAGGATATCAGCGGACCAAAAATCAGAATAGGTGAAATTAACGGCTTTTTAGAATTAAAAAGAGGAGACAAAATACGTCTTGTCAAAAAAAATCCGAAAAGCGCTTATGATCTGACTATAAGTTATCCTGAAATTATTGATCAGGTAAATGTAGGAGAATACGTTTTTTTCGCCGACGGAAGCATAAGAACGAAAGTAATAGAAAAAACACCTGATTATCTGGTATTGGAAGTAAAAAACGAAGGTGTTTTATCAAGTAGAAAAGGAGTTAACTTTCCTCATTCAAACCTTAAAATTTCGGCTATTACTCCAAAAGACGAAAAAGATTTGATTTTTGGAGCAAAAAACGGAGTAGATATCGTAGCGATATCTTTTGTAAATACAAAAAATGATATTTTAAAAGCAAAAGAAATCTTAAAAAAAGCCGGAGCGAATCCTTGGGTAATAGCAAAAATCGAAACAAAAAAAGCTGTAGAAAATCTTGACGAAATCTTACAGGTAAGCGATGGAGTAATGGTGGCAAGAGGTGATTTGGGAATTGAAGTAGGGATAGAAAAAGTTCCTGTAATCCAAAAAAAAATAATACGCCGCGCCAATAAATTAAAAAAACCTGTAATTACAGCTACTCAAATGCTTTTATCTATGGTAAATTCACCATTCCCGACCAGAGCTGAAGTTAGTGACGTGGCGAATGCCGTAATGGACGGTACGGATGCTGTAATGCTAAGCGATGAAACAACAGTAGGAAAATATCCGATAAAAGCCGTTGAAACTCTTGTAAAAATAATAAAAGAAATTCAAAGCATATATCCTTATCATAAAAAATATGAAACCGATGATGATGATGCTATAGCTCTTAGCGTCTCAGATTTGGCAAAAGCAATAGAGCCAAAAGCAATTGTAAGTTTCACAAGCAGTGGTACCACCGTAAAATCGATAGCTAAATACAGACCGAAATCTCCAATAATAGCGGTAACACACAGCAGAGACACCAGCCGAAAATTAAAAGTGGTATGGGGAGTTGAAGAAATTTTTGAAATGCCTAAAATTAAAGACCCCGAAAAGCTTATTCATAAATTTATAGATACAGCTAAAAAAATAAATAAACTTCAAGAAGGGGATAAAATAATAATTACCATGGGAAGCATTATAGGAAGAGAAGGCACTACTAATATGATAAGAGTTTACGATATCTAAATAATTTCACTATCAAAGAAAAATTCTATTTCAGGAAAATTTTTATACAAAAATTCTTCTATCTTTCTTTGAATTTCTCCCGCCTGTTTTTCATTATGAGCAGCAAAAACTATTGCAAGTGAAGCTTCTTTTGGATATTCTCCTGAAATATCAAGAACAGAAACATTAAATTTTTTCAATTTATCTTTAATGGAATTGATTATTTTGCGGCGATCTTTTAAAGAAAAAACAAAAGGAAGTTCAAAATCTGTTATTAAATTAACTATAACCAATTTTAACTTTATCCTTTTTTACATTCTTTACATATTCCATAAACATAAAGTTCTTTTTCGCTATCCGGATATTTTTTTTCTATCTCTTTATTCATAATTTCATCAAACGGTATATCCTCTACTTTTCCACATTTTTTACAGATAAAATGCGCGTGAGGTTCTTTTGAAATTTCAAATTTAGGTTTTTGATGAAGACATATTTCGCTTATAACTTTTTCTTCTTTTAGCGCATTTATATTTTTATAAATAGTAGCCAGCGAAATACTCGGAAACATCTCTTTTATATTTTCATATATTTCTTCAATACTTGCATGTCCGTGTTTATCAAGTTCTTTCAATATAGCAAGTCTTTGAGGAGTTGTCTTGAGATTTGATTCTTCAAGCAAGTTTTTATAATTTTTCATCCGAACCTTTCATATAATTTCTTTTCTTTAAAAAGTTCAAAAAACCTTTTAAAGAAAAGAAAAAAAGAGCTTAAACGTTAAGCTCTTTGAATTTTTTTAGCATTTCTTCCATTTCTTTAACGTCATTTTCGTCAATTAGATCTTCAAGTGTTACGTATTTACCTACGTTTCCTGTCATTGGTTCGATATCTGTATTAACAGGTAATGTTTTTTTACCAGGTTTCCAGTTAGCCGGACATACTTCACCAGTTTTATACGCATATTGATGTGCCATAATTTGTCTTAAGAACTCTTTTACACTTCTACCAACAGGTGGAGCTTGAACTTCTTCAGCTACGATTTGTCCGTCAGGATTAATTAAAAATCTTCCTCTAAGAGCAAGTCCTGCTCCTTCAATCATTACACCGAATTTTCTTGTAACTTCTCCTGTCGGGTCAGCTGCGATTGTAAGTTTAAGATCTTTTAATAGTGGCTCAGTTTCCACAAATCTTTTATGTGAGAATTTTGTATCAGTTGATACTGCTAATACCTCAACACCTAATTCTTTTAAGAACGGTAATGCCGCGTTCATTGCTGCGATTTCAGTTGGACATACGAATGTAAAGTCTGCCGGATAAAAACATACTACAGTCCATTTTCCTTTATAATCTTCACTGCTAACTTCTGTATAGTGTCCAGTTGCCGCATCATATGCTTCCATTTTGAATTCCGGCATATTTTTAAGAACTAATACACCTTCTTGAGTTTTGATTTCTTCCATTTTTACCTCCTTAGTTTCTGCTGTTTTATTTTCTTGAGTCAATTCTTTTGTATCTTTTTCACATGCCATACGGCACCTCCTAATATTCTGCTTTTTAAGCTACGACGAAATTATAATAAATAAAAATTATTTTGTCAAGAAAAAATAAACGAAAGAATAATTTTTTTCCTTTAGAGAATTTTATCCAAATCTAAATTATAAAATAAATTCGGATGTTCGAGTTTCACTTTTTCCACTATTTCTTTTATGTTTTTATCACTATTTTTCATCTCTTCCAACACAACCGCTTTTACGTCATCATAATCAATAGGAAATTCGCTTAATATAGCTTTTTCAAGTTTTAATTCTAAATTTTCTTTCATTACTTTTTTTAAAGTTTCCATCATGGAAATATATTCTTCCGGTGACAAAACAACTTTTATTTTATTATCAGGAGTCAGCATAACCCACATAGGTTCATTCAAATTTCCTTCAAGCAATTCTAGATTTTTACATTCAACTATTGTTTTAGTATTTAGTTTTTCTGCTGTCTGTCTAGCCATACCATCAATCCCTTCTGAGCGTGTAATCTGTTTTCCGCTTCCTGAAAAATTTCCTCCGCATGTTTTTCAAATACTTCTTCGCTTACTTCATATCCCCTGTAAGCCGGAAGGCAATGTAAAAATATAGCGTCTTTTTTAGCAAGGCTCATCAGTTTCTCATCTACTTCAAAACCTTTAAAATCTTTTATTCTTTTTTCTTTTTCTTCTTCTTGTCCCATACTAACCCAAGTATCGGTCGTAACTACATCGGCATCTTTAACGGCTTCTTTCGGATCATATAAAAATTCTATTTTCGCTCCGCTTATTTTTGCAAATTCAAGAGCTTTTTGTTTAATAAAATCGTCTATTTCATATCCTTTAGGTGTTGCTATTCTTAGATTAAATCCAAGCTTAGAAGCGATAATAGCCCATGAGTTTGCCATATTATTTCCATCTCCCACATATGCTACTGTTGTGTTTTTAGGATTATCAAAATCAAATTTTTTAAATTCTATCATCGTCATCAAATCAGCAAGAAGTTGTACCGGATGACATAAATCCGTCAAACCGTTTATTACAGGAACTTTTGAATATTTAGCAAATTCTTCAAGTCTTTCTTGACCGAAAGTTCTTATCATTACCATATTTACCATTCTACTGATAACTCTTGCGGTATCTTTTAAAGGCTCTCCGCGCCCCAGCTGAATGTCACGTGAGCTTAAAAATATTCCGTTTCCGCCGAGTTGGTTTATACCTACTTCAAAACTAACTCTTGTTCTGGTCGAGCTTTTTTCAAAGATCATAGCAAGTTGCTTATGATTCATGTAAGGTTTAAAAATTCCTAACTTTGTTTCTTTTTTTATTTCAAAACCTAAATTTAATATCTCTTTAATTTCCTCTTTGGTATAATCTATAAACCATAAAAAATGCCTCAATTTATATCCTTTTAGCATATAATTTTTATTAAGATATAATTTTATCAAAAAAAAAGGAGATTATTTGAAAAAATCCGAAATAGCCAATCTCCCTACGAAATACGGTAATTTTAAAATTCAGTCGTTTAAAGAAGGAGATAAAGAACATTTAGTAATTTTTACTGAAAATCTTCCTGAAATTCCTCTTGTTAGAATACACAGCGAATGCTTAACAGGCGACGCTCTTGGAAGTTTGAAATGTGATTGCGGCGAACAGTTACAAACAGCCATGAAAGAAATACAAAAATACGGAGGGATGATTTTATATCTTCGCCAAGAAGGCAGAGGTATCGGTCTTTTTAATAAAGTTAACGCATATGCCTTACAAGATAAGGGTTTTGATACCGTAGAAGCCAATCATCAGCTGGGATTTGAAGCGGATATGAGGGACTTTTCGATAGTAGAAGATATTTTAAATGAATTTGGGATAAAAAAAATAAAACTTCTTACAAATAATCCGAGAAAAGAATTTGCCTTTAAAAACATAAAAGTAGAAAAAAGAATTCCTATAAAAGTAAAACCCAATCCTCACAATGAAAACTATTTAAAAACAAAAAAAGAAAAATTAGGTCACAAACTCTAAGGTCAAACAATGAAAATATATATAACTTCCGGGGGATTTGTAGGTAATTACTTAAAAGAAAAATTCAAAAAACATCTTACTGATGAAATAGAAAAAGCGGATATAGTTATCAATACGATAGGGATTTTAAAAGAAGATAAACATACATATGAAGAATCTCATATAAACATAGTAAAACATTTAATCCCAAAAGTAAAAAATAAAAAATTCATTCATATCTCAGCCCTCGGAAGCAAACTAAACCACCCATCAAAATATAAACACACTAAAGCCGTAGCCGAAAATCTTATAAAAGAAAATCTACAAAACTACGCTATTATCAAACCTTCCATAATTTTAGGTAGTGGGCAAAAACTTTATGAAGATTTAAAAAAATTTAAAAATATGCCTCTAATTTTTGCTCCTAAAATGAACATACAGCCCGTAAAAATAGAAAAACTCGGTGATTTGATAGAAGATATTATAAAAAAAGATTTAACGGGAGAATTTGAACTCTGCGGTGATAAAATAATAAGTATGAAAGAGCTGTTTAAAGAAGTTTTTAAAACATATGACAAAGATCCTATTATATTAGAAATGCCAAAAGCCTTCTTCGGTTTTATGCTGCCGATATTAAATATTGCCGGAATTTTAAGTAAAGATGAATATCTGATGATAGAAGACAACATATGCGAGGAGAAACAATGAACGAAAAATTTGAAAAATTTACAAAAGAACTTTTAAAATGGAATAAAATTCATAAACTTACCAATTATCAAAATGAAGAAGAGATAAAAGCCCAAATAGAAGACAGCTTATATCCGCTTGATAGGATAAAAGAAGCAAAAACGGCAATAGATATAGGAACGGGTGCGGGGTTTCCAGGCCTTATTTTGGCAATCGCCATGCCAGATACCCATTGGTATTTGGTAGAGCCTCTTAAGAAAAGATACAGTTTTTTGAATTATTTAAAAACACTTCTTAAATTAAAAAACGTAACGGTTGTCCCTAAAAGATTAGAAGAAGCAAATATTCCACAAGTCGATTTAATTACATCAAGAGCCGTCATGCCTACTAAAGATATTTTAAAAATAGCAAAGCCTTACATAAAAAAAGATGGTACAATACTTCTGTATAAAGGCTCAAACGTATTAGACGAGCTTGAAGGAATCAACGCTTCGATTATTTCAAAAGATAAAAGAAATTATGTTTTCATAAAGGACTTACATGGGTAAACTGATAATATTTTTAATAATTATAGGCGCTGTTTATTTTTTCTTTTTCAAAAAACAAAAAGTGGAAAACTCTAAAAAAGAATCGAATGAAAGTAAAGATTTGATTTTATGTGACAAATGCAAAACATTTTACCCGGAAAATGAAATTAAAAAAATTGACGGTAAAAATATCTGCAAGGACTGCTATGCTGATTCTTGAACCTCCCTTTAGCGATGAAAAGTTTTACAGAGTAAAAAATATTGAAGATATTCAAAACTCTCCTAACAATTCAACTCTTATTTTTCATTATTGCGACGCTACTCTTGAAGTATTCAATTTTTGCAAACAAAATGATCTACCTTACGGGGTGATTGTCGAAAACATTAAAGAAATGATTTTCGTCTCAAATCTTAAAGCAAAATATATTTTTACCGATATACTCCAAAAGGCATCGGATTTCCAAAAAATTGCCGAAAGCTACCTTTTGGATACGAAAGTCGTCTATTTTATCGACTCTTTTGATGAAATAGAAAAAGTAGCAAGACTTGGAATCGATGCCGTTAAACTAAAGGAGAGTTTATGAAAAAACCGGCAGTCACTCCGACAAATAAAGAAGTGGTGCTAAACGAAGAGGATTTTATCGTCTCAAAAACCGATCTGAAAAGCAAAATCCTTTATGGAAACAGAATTTTTATCAAAATGAGCGGATATAGCGAAGAAGAGCTCTTAGGAAAACCTCACAACATTTTAAGGCATCCGGATATGCCAAGATGTGCTTTTAAAGTACTTTACGATCACATCCAAAACGGAAAAGAATGGTTCGGATTTGTGAAAAACTTAAGAAAAGACGGAGGATATTACTGGGTTTTTGCCAATATTTCCCCTACATTTGACACCAATGAAAAAATAGTCGGTTACTACTCAGTCAGAAGAAAGCCGATAGATACTTTTAAAAGTGTTATCGAACCTTTATATCAACATTTGAAATCAATTGAAGAAACTTCGGGAATGGAAGCCGCCGTAAATGAAGTAAATAAATTTCTCGAATCAAAAAAAATGTCTTTTAACGAATTTATGATAAAAATCCAAAAAGGAATTATCAATGAACTCTAAAATTTTTAATATAATAGCGGCGGCAATTTTTGGTGGTCTAAGTATTTACGGATTTATAAAAGGCGATTATATAACCGGTGGAGCCGGGATAATCGGATTGATTGTATCATTGGTTCCTCTATTTAAAAAAGAAACCCACAATGAATCCAATCTTACTAAAAAAATACAAAATGTGATAAGAAAAGCGGCAAACGGAGACTTTAACGAAAGAATTACAAACATTAAACGAGAAGATCCGTTATTTGAATTGGCTTGGGATGTCAATGACCTGCTTGACCAGCTTGAAGCATTTGAAAGAGATATCAAGGAATCAATAAAAGCGGCTGAAAACGGAATAGATTATAGAGATATAGCTCCTCAAGGATATAAGGGTAGATTTAGAAACACA
The DNA here is from genome assembly GCA_027062285.1 of Nautiliaceae bacterium. GTDB lineage: Bacteria > Campylobacterota > Campylobacteria > Campylobacterales > Nautiliaceae > Caminibacter. The sequence continues at coordinate 2,293 of JAMOTL010000083.1, read as the reverse complement.
GTTCTTATGATCAATGAAGCCGTAGAAGCGATCTCAACAGCAATAAAAGAACAAAACAGAAGTGAAATGTTTATTACTCTTAATAATCTCGGCGGAGGAACAAAAAAAGAAATCAACGATATCAAAACTTCGTTCAATACGAAACTTAGAGAATTTATGGAAAAAATTGATGAACTTTCACAAGAAATTTATATGGGAGCAAACGATTCGGCTACAAAAATCGAAAACCTATCTAAGGTATTAAATGAATTAATAGAATTTATCGCTCACACCAACGAAGCAATCGATATGCTCTCTCAAAGAGCCGAAGAAATCGGTAAAATAGTCGAACTAATTACCGATATAGCCGATCAGACAAATTTACTGGCTCTAAATGCGGCAATAGAAGCGGCAAGAGCCGGAGAACACGGAAGAGGATTTGCGGTTGTTGCGGATGAGATTAGAAAACTGGCTGAACGTACCCAAAAAGCTACAAGTGAGATATCAATAACAATTAAAACCCTTCAACAAGAAACTAGCGATATCCAGGCGAACGCAGAAACAATTACAACAATGGCAACTTCATCAAAAGATGATATCGATGCGGTAAGCCAGTTAGTACTCGGATTTAGAGATAAAGCGCTTGAAAACAGAAGAAACGTGGATTTAGCGCTTACAAGAATGTTCTTGGATTTAGCAAAACTGGCTCACCTTGTATATAAATTAAATGCTTATGAAGCTGTAGTAGAAGAAAAACCTATTGAAAAAGTAGATTCTGATCATTGCGAATTCGGAAAATGGCTAAATGAAGAAAATACAATTAAAAAACTCGGTTGTCTTGAAGAGTACAGAAAAATCAAAAATGAATATCACAGACAAATACATGACCTTACAAATAATGTACTACAATGTACCGAAGAGAAAACATGTATTAAAGAAAAAGATAAAGTTATTGATACCTTTAAAAAAGTGGACGATTACTCTCAAAAACTATCAATTGAAATGGAAAAACTCTTCGAGCATTATACGAAGTCACCATGTCAATAAAAAAATTCGATTTCGTTCTCATCTTTCTTCTGCTTCCTTTTATTATTCTAAGTTTATTTTTAGTTTATGAAATCTCACAAAAGCTTTTTTATAAAGAACTCTTATATATAGCAATTGGTATTATCGTATTTATAGTAGTGTATTTAATCCCTATAAGAAAACTTTTATGGCTTATACCTTTTATATACTGGATAAATGTAGCATTGCTTTTGATGGTAGACTTATTCGGTATAAAAATTTTAGGAGCACAAAGATGGCTTAAAATTCCTATTATTAATCTGACAATACAACCGTCTGAATTTATGAAAACCACCCTTCTTTTAATGCTAGGGTATCTTATCTACAAATACCCCCCTCGTCCCGTTTATAACTTAAAAGAATTTTTAAGACTTTCGGTTTATATTATAATTCCTTTTTTGCTTATCGCAAAAGAGCCTGATTTGGGAACTGCTCTTATTACTCTTATCATTGGTTTCGGTGTTTTATTTATTGTGGGTGTAGATAAAAAAATATGGATTAGCATAGGAATTTTCAGCATTATTTTTATTCCTGTAGCTTATAAATATCTCTTAAAAGACTATCAAAAAAAAAGAATAGAACATTTTTTAAACAAGCCGAGTTACCACGTTAAACAGTCTTTAATAGCAATAGGCTCAGGAGGCATCAAAGGAAAAAGTAAAACGGAAGCCACACAAACGCAGCTTAAATTTTTACCTATAGCCAGCAGTGATTTTATTTTTGCTTATCTTGTGGAAAGATTAGGTTTTATCGGCGCTGTAAGCGTAATAGGTTTATACTTTATTTTAATATTTTATCTTTTAAAACGTGCTGAAAAATTAAAGGATGATTATTTTGCCAAGGTAATGTATGCCGGAGTTGCTTTAATGATATTTGTTTATTCATTTGTAAACATGGCAATGACTATGAATTTAGCTCCTGTTGTGGGGGTTCCGCTTCCATTCCTAAGCCATGGAGGTACAAGTTTTATTAATTTTATGATTTTATTCGCTATTTTGGAGAATTTAGTCAGCAGGAAAGAATTTTTACATTCTCATGGAGTAAAATAAGAGAAGTCTTATTTAGACTCCTCTTTTTTCTCTTTATTGTCTTGTGCTTGAGGCATTTTTGTCGGAGCTTTCGGTTGATTGAATTTAGCCATAATGCTTGATAATTTTTCTTTAAGAGTTTCAAAAATACCTTTTGTTGACTCTTCACCTTCAAGAATTTTTTCAAGTTTTTCAATTTCTTCATATAAATCTTTATAATC
>JAMOTL010000082.1 GCA_027062285.1 Nautiliaceae bacterium | reverse complement strand
CACGACGTACATCAAAGCGTTACATCTCAAGTACAATCTATTCAGTTCCAGCAAAGAATGGCGGAGAACCAAGAGTATATGAGGCAGTTTGTAAATCTTGGGGCGTTTGGTACGACAGTTCAAACAGCAGCAGGAGAGTTGTCTTTATCAACTTCACGCCAGGGAACTTTAATGATAGGGGATTATCAAACCAACGTACCTGTAAATGATTTTAGAAATTATATGAATACGAATCCAGACGCATATCAGAGCTTTGTAAGTATGTTATCAAATAGTAAGTATATAAAAACTTTTGATAAAATCTTTTAACGAAAAACTTTAAATAAGGATTTAATATGATTGTACATGTTATTATTTGGATATTGTCATTAGTATTGGTAGGTTATGGTTTTTACATGATGCAAAATGAAATAAAAAAAAAATAAAGATAAAAAAAATGACTAAATTTTTTATTTTCACAGCTATGAGCGCAAGTTTATTTGCTTTCCATACACCGATTGTAAAAGTGTCTGCTTTAAATATTGGAAGTATGGGATTAAAATCAAACAATATCGCAATCGCTATTGAGGGTAAGAAAGTCAGAAGTAGCGGTTTTACAAGCGTAATCGGAGCGCAATACGCAAAATTAAAATCAGACACCCCAAACGTGGATGATTATAATCTTGGAGAACTTTATATCGGTCTTGGATTTACCAAATTTTTCCCGGCTTATAACGTAAGCGCTTATATTATGCCTAAAATTTACGGAGGAAGAATAAGCAATAATGTCACAAGCAATGGAGAGTGGAGTTTTACGGGAGCAGTTGGCGTTTCATACAACACTCAAAACGTTATTGTAGGAATTGAAGCGGAAGCTGGAACTATGAAAATCTCCGGAGGGAACTCTCACTCAAGAAACAGTATAGGAGTTTTTGGAGGGATATTTTTTTAATTTGATAAAATTTGAGAGCATTATACAAATTGAAAAAGGAGAAAAATGCCTATAAAATTTAAACCTATTCCAAAAGAATTTCAAGGGTTTTCTAAAAAAGAATTAATTGAACTTGATAATGCCTTAAATAAAATATTAGATGAAATTCAGAACTTGCCTTTTAAAGAATTTGAAGAAAAAATAAATAATACAGATAAAAATCAAGAAAATATAGAATTTAACGCTATAAAAGTAAAAAACAATACACTTTTACTTATCAATGAAGAACATAACCAAATCATTGAAAAATACGAATACAATTCTCATAAAGAAGCTATCGAAGGCTTTAATGCACTTGTGGAATTACTTAATTTGGATATCATAATTGAAAATAAATATGCAAAATAAAGGCATTAAATGAAAATAGCCCTTCACGTTCCGTGTTATATTAATGAATTAAATCCAGAAATTGCCAGAAAAACTCTTCTCATATTAAGACATTTCGGTTTAGATGTCAGTGTACCTAAAAACCAGACGTGCTGCGGACAGCCTTTTATCAATTCCGGTCAGCCTTCCACACTACCTCAACAATTCAACGAAATCTTTAAAGATTATGACTATATCGTATCTCCAAGCAGTTCTTGTACTTCTACAATACGCTCTCAAGAGCTTGAAGTCAGTAAAAAAATGTATGAACTTTGTGAATTTTTACATGATATTTTACAACTTAAAAATCTTGCAAAAAACTACCCTAAAAAAATTATACTCCATAACTCCTGTCACTCTCTAAGACACCTGCTTGAAGGCGCTCCGAGTGAGCTCAATATTCCGTATTTCAACAAAATAAAAAAAGTATTGGGAGATGAAATTCTTGAGGCCAAAAGAGATGAATGCTGCGGATTTGGAGGTGTTTTTAGTGTAAAAGAAGGGGTTATAAGCTATGTAATGGGAAGAAGCAAGCTTGATGATTTAATCTCTACCGGAGGAGATGTCATAACAGGAGTAGATTATTCATGTCTTATGCACCTAAAAGGTATCGCCGAAAAAGACGGAGACAATATAGAAATAAAACATATCAGCGAAATTTTATATGAAGCGTTGGAGCTGTAAAATGAAACATTATGAACTTGCCGTAAAATTTTATAAAGAAAAGGGACCTCGTCACGACCAGGCTCTTTGGGCTATCAGACAAAAAAGAGATAAAGCGGTAAAAGAAGTACCTGAGTGGGAGAGTTTAAGACAACAGGCTAGCGAAATTAAAGATTATGTAATTGAAAATCTTCAAAATTTAGTGGATGAATTTATTAAAAACGCTAAAAATGAGGGTATTGAAGTTGTTTTTGCCAAAGACGCGAAAGAACATAACCAAACGGTACTACAATACCTAAAAGAGATAAACGCAAAAAAAGTTGTAAAATCAAAATCTATGCTTACAGAAGAGTGTGGGCTCAATGAGTTTTTAGAAAAAGAAGGCATTGAAGTCATCGACACAGACCTCGGAGAAAGGATAGTTCAGTTAAGAGGTGAAAAGCCTTCTCATATTGTATTACCGGCTATCCATACCACAAAAGAGGACGTTGCTGAAATTCTTGGCGAAAAAAATACCGACCCGACATATCTAACTCACAAAATGAGAGAACTTTTAAGAAAAGAATTTCTCTCAGCCGACGCTGGACTTAGCGGTGCGAATTTCTTAGTGGCAAACAAAGGGTGGGCGGTTGTATGCACAAACGAAGGAAACGCGGACCTTGGAGCCGTTTTACCTCCTCTTCATATCATAAGTGTAGGAGTTGAAAAATTAGTGCCGAATATGAATGATTTGGGACTGTTTTTAAGAATGCTCGCACGTAACGCCACGGGACAAAAAATAACCACCTACACTTCTATTTTCGGTAAAAAAGAAAACGGAAAAAGAGTTATTATTTTAGTGGATAACGGAAGATTTGAGAGATTAAACAGCGAATTTAAAGAAACCCTAAAATGTATAAGATGTAGTGCTTGTCTTACTACATGCCCCGTTTTCAGACGCTCGGGAGGTCATGCGTATCGCTATGTAATTCCGGGACCTATAGGCAGTCTGCTTGGACCCCTTTGCGATAAAGAAGAGTATAAAGACTTGCCGTTTGCTTGTACATTATGTAACAGTTGTGAAATGGTATGTCCTGTTAAGATTCCTTTTTCAAAACAACTCGTAAAAATGAGAGAATACGTTACAAAAGAAAATATCGCTCTTAAATTAGCTGAAAAATCGATGCACTATCCTCAAGCATTTAAACTATTCAGTACAATTCTCAGACTAACTCCAAAGCCGGTATTACAAGCGGCTCTTAAAGAATGGAGCAGATATAAAGCATTGCCAAGCATTCCACAATCAAGGTTTATAAAATGATAGAAACATTTATTAAAAATCTAAAACTTGCCGGTGGAGAGATATTGGAAGAAATACCTCAAGGATGGTATGTAACAACAGCCGAATTAGGTGTGGCTGAAAACGGAGCGGTATGGATAGAAAATTATGAAAAAGAACTTTTTTTAAGCGAAAAAGTTGCCGTTATTCTTAAAAAAAATGAAATTTATGAAAAAATGACGGATATTATGGATAAAATATTAACACCGGGAGTTTTAGTATCTGGTCCTTCAAAAACCGCTGATGTTGAAAGTTTTTTGGTTTTCGGAGCACACGGTCCTATGAAGCTCGGAATAAAATTTGCCTAACGGTATTCAACTTTGTTTCTTCCCTTTTTTTTAGCTTCATAAAGAGCTTCATCCGCTCTGGAAAGAAGACTTTCATACGAATCATTAATTCCTACTGATGTTATTCCTATACTTACAGTTACCTTTATTTGCTTTTCACCGAAAGTAAAAGGATGATTTTCTATCTCTTTTCTCAGTCTTTCGGCTAATTTCATAGCACCGGATATTTTGGTATTGGGCAAAATAATTACAAATTCTTCTCCTCCGAACCGTCCGCATATATCACTTTTGCGAATCACATTCTTTATAATTTTAGCAAGTTCTTTTAAAACGTAATCTCCCGCCAGATGACCATATGTATCGTTTATTTTTTTAAAGTGATCTATATCCAAAATCATTATCGTAAAATAGTCTTTTTTGTATCTAAGATAATTAAACAAAAACTTTTTTACGAATTCTTCGATCTCTTTTTTATTGTAACAATCAGTTAAAGCGTCATAAATTGCTTTTTTTTCAATATCTTCCATAAATTTAGTTAAACAATCAAGTTTATCAACTAAATAAACATTATCTTTTTTTATAACCCAATAAATATTACCCTCGATCTCTATTCTACCGCATTCAATGTCTTTTATGTTTTTTTCAAAAAACTCCTCATTAATTTGAGGAATTTTAGAAAAAATTTTAATCTTATCATCTTCTAATTTTATTAAAGCATCAAATAGATTTTCCAATAATTACCTCCATCGCCTTTTGAGTGGTAGAAAATGTTTTAATATCACCAAGGCTTATATCAAGATGAGTTAAACTTTTAGCTATGGCAGGAGTTATTCCTGTCAAATAAGCATTCGAACCCATGTAATGTATGGCATTGTTTAATTTTATCAGTTGTCTGGCAACTTCACTGTTCATATCGTTTATAGCTCCTATATCCACTATTACATATTCCATATCTCTTTTTTCAAGACTCTCAAGTATTTTATCCATGATTTTTAAAACTCTGTTTGAATCAAGTGTTCCTACGATACTTACCATAAGAGTATTATGCCATATTTGTGCTATAGGAGCTTCTCTTTCTTCGAGTTCCGTTAGAGTGTGTTTTTGCATTTCATTTGTTTTTTTTAAAAAATCAATCATAATTTTTGAAGTTATACCTTCGAAAAAATATGTGAGTTCGCTGATCGTCTGATAATCAAAAAACCCTTTTTCCGCAAGTTTTTTCAATAAAGGAAATTTAAGATAACAACTGTAAACCGAATCTTTAAAATTAAAAAATTTCTCTTCTCCTTTTATTTCTATAAGTTTTGTAAGAAAATGTTTTAAAGCTTCAGCTTCATCAGAATCAAGTTTTAAATCTACCGACAAACACTCCTCAAAAAAACTTAAAAAGTCTTCATAATATCTATATTCTTCATCTTTTTCATCATCGTCAAACTGTTCAACCCATATATGAATCAAATCTTCTTTTTCATTTTCTATTATATCGATAATTTTATTTTTAATATCTTCTTTCATTTACTCTCCTTTAAATATTAATATTGATTTATCATCTTTAATATCTGAAAAATATAAAGCACAGATACAAAAAAGTACCGGATCTTTTATATTTTTAATCTCCAAAAGCACTTCCCGCTCTACACCATCGGTTACCAAACCTACTAATGTTCCATTATCCAAACTAAATTTTCTTTCGGTTATACTTGAAAAACTTTCCCCTATAATTCCGGATTTAAAATCATAAAAAGTTATTTTTTCCCTTTGAATCTCAAAAGAAACTATATTTCCCACTCCGCATAAAGACAAATTCCGCTTTGTATATTCAGCTATAGTTAAAACCGCACTTCTTTGTTTGTTTTCTATAAGTGTTTTGTGTAATTTTTCGAAAAATTCTTTAACCAAAATACATGAAAAAGGATTTTTTAAAAAAAACTTCTTTATAAATTCTGCAGTTTTATATGCCTTTAAGCCATGTCCGCTAACGTCTCCCATAAGGAAAAATTTTCCTTTTTTAACAATAAAATCACCACTTTTTTTCAAATCCATATAATTTAAAATCAAATAAGAATATTTCGGATTATAATCTTTAGGTTTTAATAAACTTACAGTCCCTTGAAGATTCGTTGAAGAAAAGATACTAAAATCCAGCAAATCGTTTTGACTTAACTGATATAAACCGAGCCCCAAAGAATTATTGTAAGTCGTAGTCCCCTTTTTCATTGCCCATTCCAAATCCTTTATCCCCCCTCCTTTGTCTAAAAAAGAGAGAAAATAAATTTCATCTGATTTTAAAAGCCAAATCTCCCCCTCTTTGGCATGTTTGAAAAGATTTGTGCCAAGTTCCATTATTCCGAAAATATAAAGACTCAACAGTTCTTGGGGAATTTTATCTTTCAAATAGTTTTCTATATCTTTCTTTACGAAAAGCAAATCGGCGTTATTGGCTACTTTGTATTTAAAAACTCTCTCCATAGACTCTCCATTTTTTTCCTATTAACTAAATCGGCAAAGAGTCTTGATATTTAATAAAATTTTGGTTATATTCCACAAAAAAGGAATATAATGGATAAAAAATTTGAAGATATGAATATAAAAGAAAAAATCGAAGCAATCGAAGAAGTTTTAAAAAAAGACATTATGCCGATGCTAGCTTTTGACGGAGGATATGCGGAAGTAGTGGACGTAAGAGATGCACAAAACGACGAAACTCATGTATTTATAAGATATGGAGGGGCGTGCGCAGCGTGTTCATCTGCCGGGGGTGCTACACTTTTTGCTATTGAAGAGACTCTTAGAAAAAGATTAAATACCGATAAAATAAGGGTTTTTCCGTTATAATTTCAAAAAAGGCTGTTAATGAGTGAAAAATCCTTAAAATTTTTCCTTTTTCTTGCTGTTTTAATCAATTTTTACCTTACATTAGGGCTTACGCCTCTTTTTAATCTGGATGAAGGTGCTTTTGGGGAAGCTACCCGTGAAATGCTTATTAATCATGATTTTATTACTACATATCTTAACGGTGCTTTAAGATTTGACAAACCCATTTTAATTTACTGGCTCCAGGCTCTGAGTGTAAACGTTTTTGGGCTTAACGAATTCGCTTTTCGCCTTCCAAGCGCACTTGCGGCAACAGCTTGGGCTTTTGGAATTTATTGGTTCGCTAAAAGATTTTATGATAAAAAAAGCGCTATTTTCGCCGCATTTTTTATGGTTACCGCCCTTCAAATAGGACTCATAGCAAAAGCTGCTATTGCGGATAGTTTGCTTAATATGTTTATAGCATTTTCTATGTTTAGCCTTTTTTTATATATCAAAAGTCAGGAAAAAAAGCTTCTTTATATGACATTTGCTTTTATTGCTGGCGGTTTTTTAACAAAAGGCCCGGTGGCTGTTTTGGTCCCGCTTGCGACGTTTTTTATATATTCAATTATAAAAAAAGATATTAAATTTTTCTTTAAAACAATTTTTAACCCTATTGGAATAGTTATTTTCGCACTTATCGCACTTCCATGGTATATTGCCGAATATATGGCTCAGGGCGATAAATTTATAGAAGGCTTTTTTCTAAAGCACAACCTTTCGAGATTTGAAACAAGTTTTGAAAAACACAAAGGCTCAATTCTTTACTATATCCCGGTCGTTCTTATCGGACTTCTTCCATGGACTTCGCTTTTTATAAAATATCTTCTCAATTTAAAAAACTGGCTAAAAAAACATGATGATTTTATTTTGTTTGGAAGTATATGGTTTTTCTTTGTATTTATATTCTTTTCACTTTCAGGTACAAAACTTCCACACTACGTAATTTACGGTTATACGCCTCTTTTTATTTTTATGGCTTTAAGTTTTAAAGAAATAAAAAGCGAATTTTTATTATCTCTTCCTTTTATTCTGTTTTTAATTGTTTTAATAATTTTGCCGTTTTTCTTACAAAAAAATTTGCCTCTGTTTAAAGATTATTACACCAAAACAGCCATCATAACTTTATTACCTCTTTTTAATAAAATATATTTTGCCGTAATGCTGAGTTTGTTGATTTTATCCGTGATAAAATTCACAAAAGAAATAAAAGCTATCATTTTGGGATTTTCAATGATAATTGTTTTAAATTATATCGGCTGGATTTATGCACATGTAAGGGCAATTCCCGTAAAAGAAGCAGCCTTTTATGTCAAAAAACATAACATAAAAAATATAGTTATGTATAGACTCAATACCCCTTCATTTAACATATATTCTCAAAGGCTGGTAGAAAAAAAATCACCAAAACCAGGCGATATTGTAATTACAAAAATCACATCCCTTAAAAAATTCAACTATGAACTTCTTTATAAAGGAGGAGTTGTCGCTCTTGTGAAAATAAAACCCGCTTCATCTCATTCGCTTCCGTTTAATTATAAAAAGGATAGAAGAGAATGAAAATTCTTGTGATAGGAGGAGGACCGGCCGGTGCTACGGCGGCAAGACTTTTGGCAAACGATTTTGACGTAACGTTAATTCAGGATAAAAAATGGGAAAAACCCTGTGGAGGAGGAGTTAAAAAAAGGATATTTGATGAATTTTCTCTAGATAAAAGCTTAATAAAACATCTTTTTGACAAAGTCTATATGGTTTATAAAAACGAAAAAATTGAAATTCCGCTAAAAGGGAAAAACTTAGCTATAGTTAAAAGAGACGAATTCGACTCATATTTAAGAGATTTGGCAGTTAAAGAGGGAGCTAAACTGATTTACGGAAAATTCAAAGATTTTGAAAACAAAAAAGCAGTAATCAAAATAAACAATGAAAAACTGCTTTTTGATTATGATATTTTAATCGCGGCTGATGGAGTAAATTCAAGTGTCAGAAAAGCCCTAAACCTCCCTGGTATTCCAAAAACAATAACACATTACGCCAAAACATCTTCTTATAAAACCGATACGTGCGAATTTTTCTTCGATAAAGAATTGGGAGGAGAATATTACGGATGGGCTTTTCCGCATAAAGATTTAACCCACATAGGAAGCGTGGATGCTAAAAGTTTTAAAAATTTATGTAAATATTTAAACGTAAAAGAAAAACCGAGAGGATATTTTATACCTACCTGGAAAGAAAATATTACCATTCAAAAAGGAAACGTCTACTTTGTAGGAGATGCTGCCGCACAGGTTATGCCTATGACTTTCGAAGGAATTTATTACGCGATGAAATCGGCTAAAATTTTAGCCGATTCTATAAAAAAAGGTTTAAACTACGAACAAGAATGGAATAAAAAATACCTCAAAATTTTTAAACAAAAAAAACTTATTGAAACAATTCATAAAACTTTCCTCAGACATGTAATGATAAAATTACATAAATTTAATTTTATGAAAAATTTCAGTGTTTCTTTATGGCTTGATAACGCCTAAAACTTTCATCCATAGCTTTTGTAGGACCTATTGGAATATGACCGTATTTGATACTTAACATTTTAGAAGCGTTTTCATCTCCTAAACTATAAAGATAAAGAGCACTGACAAGCCCTGTTCTGTCCGCTCCCGCTTTACAATGAATCAAAATAGGTTTTTTTGCGTTTTTAATGTAATTTATAATTTTATCCATGGTCTGAATACTTTGAATTTTTTTATCGCTTATTTTAAAATTAATTAATGTAATGTTATGTTCGGTTGCAAATCTTTTTTCATATTCATACCACTCCCTGCCAGGCTTGGCTCCGCGTAGATTGAGAATCGTTTTGAATTTATACTTTTCATAAAACTTCGGCAAATTATAATCATATAGCTGAGCGCTTCTGTAAACGTCCTCAGCCACCTTATGAAAATTTCCGCCGTATCTTAAAAATCCAAGCCACCAAACAATAAAAACTATAAAAATATAAAATACAACAATTATAAATTTTATAAATTTTTTCATATTATTCCTTTTAGGTATAATTTTATCAAAAAGGCGTTAAATGAAGATATCTGTCGTAGTGCCTATGATGAATGAAGAAGACAACGTAAAACACCTTATAGAAGAGGTAGATAAAGCATTAAAAGATTTTGATTATGAACTTATCTTAGTTGATGACGGAAGTACCGATAATACCGTAGAAGAAATAAAAAAACACATGAACGACAAAACAAAACTCGTAATCCTAAATAGAAACTACGGCCAAACTTCCGCAATGGCTGCCGGAATCGAAGTGGCAAGCGGAGATATTATCGTAACAATCGACGGAGATTTACAAAACGACCCAAACGATATTCCTATGATGATTGAAAAATTAAAAGAAGGCTATGATGTCGTAGCGGGTATCAGAGCAAAAAGAAGAGACGAACCTTTTAGAAAATTTTTAAGTAAAGTTGCCAATAAAATCATAAGAAAAGTAACCGGAGTTCATATTACAGATTACGGATGTACTTTAAAAGTATTTAAAAAAGACGTAGCCAAAAACCTTCAGCTTTACGGAGAACTTCACAGATTTATTCCTATTTTGGCAAAAATGTATGGAGCAAAAATAACTGAAGTTCCGGTAAGACATCACGAAAGAAAGTATGGAAAAAGCAAATACGGATTCAATAGAACCTTTAAAGTAATAAGTGATTTGATGTATCTTGTTTTTATGCAGCGTTTTGGGCAAAAACCTATGCACTTTTTCGGGACTGTAGGATTTATAATGTTTAGTTTCGGTACTTTGATCGATTTATATCTTTTGATACTAAAATTTTTCGGAGCAGATATCGGTAACAGACCTCTTTTAACACTCGGAACGATGCTTATTTTAGGCGGAATACAATTAATTACCACAGGTTTCCTGGCTGAAATAATGATAAGAACTTATTATGAAAGCCAAGGGAAAAAACCTTATATAATAAAAGAAATAGTTACAAAAAATTGAAAAAACTAAAACTTATAATTAAATTTCTTTTTATTTTATGCGCCTTTTATATTATTTTTCAAAAAATAAACATAAATGAACTCAAAAACATAAAAATACAAAATTCTTTTTTTCTTTTTTTAGCCTTTATTTTTTATAATATTTCTCAAATAATTTCAGCTCTGAGAGTTCATTTGTATCTGAAAAATATAAAAATCACCCCTACTTTCAAAAAACAACTTATGCTTTATTATGTCGGAATGTTTTATAACACTCTTTTACCGGGAGGAGTCGGAGGAGACGCCTATAAAGCATATAAATTTGAAAAAAAATACAAAAAAGGATACAAAAAAATATTAAAAGCTTTACTTATTGACAGAATTTCCGGACTTTTCGCCATACTGTTTTTATTAGGTTTCTTAACTCCTTTTTCAAATTTCAAAAATTTTTTATGGTTTTTATTTTTTTTAGTGATTTTAGCCCCTTTGATTTTATATCTGATTCATAAATTTTTTTTTAGGGAGTTTAATTATTTCCCATTCGTTTATTCTTTAATCGTACAATTGCTTCAAGCACTTTCTTTTTTATCGATATTGTTGGCACTCGGCATAAACCAACATATAATAGACTTTTTGATACTTTTTTTCATTTCATCCGTTATCAGCGTTATACCTGTATCGGTAGGGGGAATAGGACTTAGAGAACTCACTTTTCTTTACGGACTCGAATATCTTCATCTAAATCCTGCGGTAGGTGTGATTGGAGCATTTTTATTTTTCATAGTTTCGGTAATTTCCAGCGCTATCGGTATTTTATTTTTAAAAGGAGTGGAAGATGTTTAATACACCCATATTTTCATTAGATGACATTTTAATCAAACTCGAATATAAAAATCCGGCAGGCAGTATAAAAGACAGACCTGCGCTTTTTATGTGTAAAGAAGCATCCTTAAAGGGATATAGGGAGATAGTGGAAGTTACAAGCGGAAATACAGGAATAGCTCTTAGTTTTTACGCACATAAATTTAATCTTAAAGCTACAATTTTTATGCCAAAAAGTTTTTCGGTAGAAAGACAAAAACTTTTAAAAGCATATGGAGCGAATTTAATTCTCACCGAAGATTCAATAGCGGATGCTATAAAAGAAGCGGAAATTTATGTAAAAGAAAACCATGCTTATTATGCAAAACAATTCGAAAATCCTTTGAATCCGGCTTCTCAGGAAATTACCGGATTAGAGATACTACATCAAACAAACAAAATTGATAATTTCGTATGTGCTGTAGGCAGCGGCGGAAGCTTAACTGGTATCGCAAAAATCTTAAAACCGCTCGGTATTAAAATAGTAGCCGTAGAATCAAAAAACTCACCGGTAATTTTTAATAAAATTTATAACAAAAACCTACCCGTACGCCCTCATAAAATCCAAGGAATAGGTGCCGGATTTATACCGAAAATATTGGATCTAAATTTAATAGACGAAGTGATACTTATTGATGATGAAGAAGCAATACAATTTATGAAAAAACTTCCTAAAAAAGGTATTACGGGAGGAATTTCAACAGCGGCAAATATTCTGGCCGCCAAACAATTAAAAGGTAAAACTATAACCTTATCACCTGACGGAATAGAAAGATACTTGTCTATACTTTAATAAAAAGTTTTTTATGTTTCAAAACTTTCGGAAGATACCTTCTTCCTTCATCGCTCGGAAGCCTCTTAATGAGTTTGTAATATACTTCTTTTGGAGTTAGCGAATTAATAATGGCATAAGCTCTGTCACGTCTGACATTAAACACTCTTAAAACATTTCCTATTCCACTGTTATAAGCGGCAATAGCCAGATATTCTCTTGATATTGGATTTTTAACTTTTTTAAGATACTTATAATAAAGTACATTTAAATAAGCACTCCCTATATTTATATTATTTTTAGCTACGAATAAAAATTCTTTAGTAGGTAATTTTTTATATCCGTATGCTCTTTCATATCCTTCTATTCCGGCAGTTTTAGGAACAATTTGCATAAGTCCGAATGCCGGTACATAACTTACGGCATAAGGGTTAAAATCACTTTCCGTTTTAATAATTGCGTATATAAGAGTTTTCGATATCGAATATTTTTTTGAAAAGTATTTCACATATTTCTCATATTTTTTTATCCTTATATCTTCTGAATTCTTAGCAAGTGGAAAAGTTACATAATACACCGTTTTATTTTTTACTTTATAGGATCTGTATTTATATTTTAAAAGCCAATTTGCATATCTTTGTGCCCTCCATTGATATAAAACTACTTTTCCCTCATTATCCTTAATCTGACCCGCTAAAAAAGGCTTACCGTTTAATTTGATTTTATCGCTGAATAAATCCACACTTCTTGGATCTTCCGGCATAAGCATCGTATTAACAAGTGCTTTTAAGAATCTTTTTTTATTATTAATTATGCTCTCAACTTTTACATATCCTTTTTCAAAATTAACTATCGCTCTTGCTTTATATCCGTTTTCATATTTTACAAAGGTTTTTGTTGAAGGTTTTTTCGGATTCGGCCATATAGAAATCGCCTTGATAAATTTTTTTAATTCTCTTTTATAATTTGCCTCAAAATATTTTATCTCTTTTATTAAAACATCCGGATGTTTTAGATAATAATTTTTTTTATTTTGAGCATAAGTTTTTAAAACGGCTCTCGGATTTTTAGAAACAACTGCTTTTTTAATATATTGATAATCGCTTACGCTACAGCCTATAAATAAGAAAAATAAAAAAAACCACTTATAAATATTATCTCCTTTTATAATAAATTATTAATTACAACTATCGGATAATTAAACAAAAAATTAATATTAAATTCAAGTGTCAGAGAGCAATAATGCAGTAAAAAAGTGGAGCCGGCGAAGGGACTCGAACCCCCGACCTGCTGATTACAAATCAGCTGCTCTAGCCAACTGAGCTACGCCGGCAAACGATGAAATTTTAACAAATGAGCTTTGTTTTTTCAAGACATTTCCTATACGTTTATTTTTAATAATTTCATTATTAAAATTCATAAAAAAACTAAACCACAAATTTATATATAAAATAAAAAATTTGATATTTATATTAGATTTTAACAAAAACACAGATTAAAATAATAAAATAAAGCATCCAACTGTAAGTGTCTGTCACTTAATATTAAGAAATTAAATGGCTCCGGCGAGAGGACTCGAACCTCTGACCCGACGGTTAACAGCCGTCTGCTCTACCGACTGAGCTACGCCGGAATGTGAATAGAATTATACCAAAAAAATTTCTCTTTTCAAGACATTATTTACACAATAAGCAAAAAAAAGAAAAAATTACGTCCTGTATTCGGCATTTATCTTTACATAATCATAACTCAAATCACATCCGTAAGCCGTAAACGCCCCTTCTCCCATTCCAATATCAACATAAATTTTAAATTCTCTTTTTTTCATTACTTCATGAGCTTTTTTTTCTGTCTCTTCATCAAAAATAATTTTTCCTTTATCATACACAACAATATTTTCAAAAGCTATTTTAAGTTTGTTTTCATCACACTCAACACCGCTTGCTCCTATAGTCGAAGCGATTCTTCCCCAATTCGGATCTTCTCCAAACAAAGCGGTTTTTACAAGTAGAGAATTTGTCAGTGCCTTTGCCGCTATTTTGGCTTCTTTTTTATTTTTTGCCCCGGTTACCACAAAAGCAACCGCTTTAGTGGCACCTTCACCATCTTTTACTATATCAAGAGCTAATTTTATCATTACTTGTTTTAGCGCTTCTTTAAACGCCTCTTTTTCATAAGCGCCTTTTCTTATAGTCATCAAAAATACACTGTCATTTGTAGAAGTGTCTCCGTCCACACTTATTGCGTTAAATGTAACTTCATTATTATCTTTTAATATTTCACTCATCTCTTCTTTTGGAATATCGGCATCAGTAGTAATAAAACAAAGCATTGTAGCCATTGCCGGATTTATCATTCCGGCACCTTTAGCAACTCCTCCTATTCTAAATTTTCCGAATTCACCTTCTACCTCAAATGCTATCTCTTTTTCAAAAGAATCGGTAGTCATTATTGCTTTTGCGAATTTATTAGAATTTCTTTCATTCAAATCAAATTTATCAATAGCGGCTTTAATTTTTTCTTTATCAAGTCTTACTCCTATAACACCTGTCGAACTCATTACAGGATTTGTGAGAGTTGTCCTTGAACTTAAATATTCCAATATCTCTTCAATATCTTTTATGCCTTCTTCACCCGTCATTGCATTGGCGTTTTTAGAATTTGCCAAAATAAAATTACTTTTTTTTATCTCTTTTCTTTTTACATATTTTATAGGAGCCGCTTGAAATTTATTAGTGGTAAATAAATATGCTATATCAAGAGGCTCATCGCTTCTTATAAAACCTACGTCATAATCATCTTTTTTAAACCCAGCTTTTACTGCTCCGGCATATATGCCCTCAACAGCACAGATCCCGCCATCTATAGGTGTTATTCTAAACTTCATTTTCACTCCTAAATAAAATCCAATTCTTTTGGTTTTGTAGTTTGTCTTATAACTTTTCTAGCTTTCTTCATATCTCTACCAGTACCTATTATAAGTAATTTGTCTCCCGGTTTTATATTAACATTCCCTTTTGGGATAGGAATGAATTTACCATTTTCTTCCTTAATTCCTACAACCGTAACATTAAAAAGTTCTCTTAAATGAGCTTCTTTTAATTTTTTATAAGCAATCCATGATTTTTTACTGACTGTTATCTCTTCAAGGTCAAGAGGTGTATCTACAGTATAGACAAATTCTTCTAATATATTTTTAACATCTGGATCAACAGTAATTGCCGTCATTCTTTTAGCAATAAGTTTTGTAGGAGAAAGAACCTCATCAGCTCCCAAACGCTGTAATTTTTCAATTTCTTCTTCGGTATTGGCAACACCTAAAATATAATAAGGATGCCGTTTTAAATCTTTTTCGTACAGTCTTACGCTACTTACTACCGCAATATTATCAGGGACATTTTTAGAAAGAGTTATTACACCCTTCGCACTGCTTAAGTGAGATTTTTTTAAAGCTAATAAGGTATGAGGTTCAGCTTGTATATAATACGGATATTTATATTTTTTGGCAATTTTTTCCAAATTTTCATTAAGATCCACCACCACAAACGGAATGTGAGCGTGACGTAATTCTTTTGTAAGCTCTATTGTATATTCGTTATGATAACATACTACGATATGATTTTTAAGTCTGGCTATTTTGTATAACATTCTATTCTCCTTAAACAGTGCAATAAGACGACCTTTGTTTATTACCTCTACAAGTACCCCCACCGCATATGAAAAAATGGCAAAACCGGCAATAATCAAAAAAATAGTAAATATTCTACCCATCGGTGAAATCGGCCTAATTTCTCCAAATCCAACGGTTGTAAAAGTAATTCCCGTTTGATAAATAGCATCCATTAAAGGAAATTTATCAATCCATATATATCCCAATGTACCGAAAAGTGTAATTAAAATAGTAAGTATTATTGGAATTCTAAAAGGTTTTAACTCAGCCCATATTTCTGTAGATAAATCAACTTCAGGCTTATTTGTCAGTTCCCAGTGGAGAAAATTTGCTATTTTTTTAAAAAAATTTTTTTTATTTTTGTAATTTTTCATAAATACCCCAAAAGGGGGAATCTTAAACTGCAGATTTTTTTAAGCTTTTAAGACAGCTTGTACAAATTTTGATTCTTTTTCTAACACCGTCTATTTCAATTCTTACGCTTTGAATATTCGGGTCGAATTTATGTCTTGTTTTTCTGTTTGAGTGGCTCACTCTGTTTCCGAATTGAGGACCTTTACCACAGATTTCGCATCTTCTTGCCATAATCGTCCTTTATTATTTTTTAAGTTTGAAATTATATCAAAAAAAAATTTAACATTATCTTAAATATTTCCTTTTAAAAAGGAATTAATGAAGTTCTTCGTTTAATTTAACTTCTCTTCTGCTTCTAAATGCTACCATCTTACCTTTTGTTGTGTCAAATCTATAATGAATACCATTTAAACCTGCTAATTCAATCCCTTTGAAATATTCTTTATATTCCGCGTTCCATTCCGGATTCACTTCTTTAATTTTATTAAATTCATCTTCGCTTATCCAGATTTTTGTACCTTCGAGTACAGCAATTCCAGCATCTACAATACATCCGTCTCCAAGAGGAATACCTGTAACAGAGTTCGCTCCAAGAAGCGTATTTCTTCCTATTGTAATCGGATTTCCGTTTGTTCCGCTGAGTACTCCTAAAATTGAGGCACCTCCACCGACATCCGCACCTTCTTTTACTACGGCACTTGAACTGATTCTACCCTCTACCATTACAGGACCTTCCGTTCCTGCGTTAAAATTCACATAACTAGCTCCTGGCATTACCGTAGTACCTGGGGCTAATTGCGCTCCCATTCTCACTTTTGCAGTATCAAGAATTCTGATATTATCTTCAGGTACCACATGAGATAAATATCTTGGAAATTTATCCACATATTCAACTTCAGGATAAGCGTCACGAAGTTTTAGTTCAATTTCATTCGCTCTTAAATAATCAAGTTCAATAGGAACATTACCAACC
The DNA here is from genome assembly GCA_027062285.1 of Nautiliaceae bacterium. Lineage (GTDB taxonomy): Bacteria > Campylobacterota > Campylobacteria > Campylobacterales > Nautiliaceae > Caminibacter. Next base: position 8,292 of record JAMOTL010000082.1, on the reverse strand, counting down.
CACGCACTATTATGAAGAACCCCGAAAGCACCGTTTAAATTAATGCTTCTTAAAGGAACTTTTCTTTGAGAGAGAGCATATAATTTAAGATATACCGCTTCTACACTTTTAGGAGCTGCATCTTCAAATAAAAAGCATATTCTGTAATTATCGTATTCATCTTCTTCAAAAATATCTTTTAAAACTTTTAACACCTGAATATTTTTATGTTTATCACCTATAGCTTCCGCTACTAAATCTTCTCCGAACAATTCAAGAGCTGTATCAACAAATTCCTTAGTTACAGGTGCTACAAATTCAGTTTGTTTAAAATCTACATCCACTCCGTTTTCAATTAAACTTTTTATAAAAACGGCAGCACTGCCGAAATTTTCATTCCAGTTAATAACCGGATAAGTTGCCTGAAGTACTTTATCATGATTTAGCTGTCCTAAATCCACCCTGGCAATTCCAAACGCAATAGGTTTTCTGTACCCTTCAATATTTTCTACCAGTTTTTCAAACATTTTTATCCTTTTTTTGCTAAATTATATCAAAATTATCTTATTCAACAGTTACGGATTTTGCCAAGTTTCTTGGCATATCCACGTCATTACCCATTCTGATTGCCACTTCCATAGCAAGTAATTGAGTAACTAACATCATTTCAAAAAACTCAACCATAGGATGAGCGGTATCATTTATTTTTATAAAATCATCCGTCATTTCTATATATTCACTTGATACCGTTAATACCGTAGCATCACGCGCCACAAGTTCTTCGATATTTGATTTTGTTTTTTCAAAAAGAATATTTTTACTAAGGAGTGCCACTACGTATAAATCAGGATCGGCTAAAGCGATAGGACCGTGTTTCATCTCACCCGCAGGATATCCTTCTGCGTGAATATAGCTTATCTCTTTTAATTTCAAAGCACCCTCTAGCGCAAGAGGGAAAAATATATCTCGCCCGATATAGAAAAATCCGTGTCCGTGAAGATATCTTTTTGAGAGCCGTTTTATTTTTTCATGAAGCGCACTGTCAACTTTTGTAACTTCAATAGCTTCGTTTATCGCTTCATATTCGTTTTTTTGAGCCAGATAATTACTAAGCATCCATAATGTCATTACCTGTGTGGCAAACGCTTTGGTAGATGCCACTCCTTTTTCAATACCGGCTCTAAGAAGTATCGTTTTATCAGCCTCTCTTACTATAGAAGAGTTATCAACATTACATAAAGCAAGCGTTTTAAGTCCCGCTTTTTTAGCCATTTTAAGAGTTTCGAGCGTATCGGCTGTCTCTCCGCTTTGAGATATCACTACAAAAAGGGTATCTTTTGTTAAAAGCGGCTCGCGGTATCTAAGCTCACTTGCCACTTCTACGTTTGTTCTTATTTTTGCGTCACGCTCAAGAAGATATTTTCCTACAAGTCCCGCATGATAACTTGTCCCGCACGCTGAAATTATAATATTGTTAATACCTTCAAAAAATTCCCTGTCAAGTTCGTCAAATTTTATCCCATCAGGTGTGTTTCTGCCAAGTGTATTTTCTTTTAATACATCATACTGCTCATATATCTCTTTTTCCATATAAAATCTAAACCCGCCTTTTTTAGCAGATTCTTTGTTTGTAGGAAGAGATTTAAAATAAGGAGAAATTTTTTGAGAATCATTATAAAGATGTATTTCATTATCTGCCACACCGTATTCACCGTCTTCAAGATAATGCGCTTTTTCAGCATATCCTATTAAAGGAGCATCACTCGAAGCAAAATATATTTCATTTCCGTTTTTAGCCACTATTAAAGGAGAGCCTTTTTTAGCAAAAAATATTTTATCTTCATATTTAGTGATTAACAGTATCGCATAAGCACCTTCAAGTTTTTTCAGAGTTTTTTCAAACGCTTTAAAACTGTCCCCTTCATAATAATATTCAAAAAGCTTCACAATTACTTCGGTATCGGTTTGTGAAATGAATTCAATTCCTTCTTTTTGCAGTTCTTTTTTTATTTCCTGATAGTTTTCTATTATACCGTTATGAACTACGGCACTAAACGCGCCTCTGTGAGGATGGGCGTTTATTTCAGTAGGCTTACCGTGTGTCGCCCACCTTGTATGCCCTATTCCGAACTCCGGATTTTTTAAACCGGATTTTTTTACTTTGTCTTCAAGGTTTTTAAGTTTTCCTACAGCCTTGATAACTTTAATCTCATTTTCATCTTTTACAGCAATACCTGCACTGTCATACCCTCTATATTCTAATTCTTTTAAACCTTCAATCAAATATTCTACCGGATTTTTGACCCCTATACATCCTACTATTCCACACATTATTTACCCTTAAAATCTTTTTCATAAAAATAATTGGTAGCTTCTATAAATCCATCAACACTACCGCAATCAAATCTCTTTCCTTTAAATTTAAACCCTATAACCATTCCCTCTCTCGCCTGTTTAAGTAGAGCGTCGGTTAGTTGAATCTCTCCGCCTTTTCCGGGTTTTGTCTCTCTTAATAGTTCAAAGATATCAGGTGTTAAAATATATCTTCCGATAATAGCCAAATTACTCGGCGCCTTATCGACCTCGGGTTTTTCAACCATATCTTCTATCATCAAAATTCCGTTTTCGATTTCTTTACCTTTAACGATACCATATTTATTAACTTCATTTTTAGGAACTTCTTCCAAAGCAACAATCGTACATCTGAATTTTTTGTAAAGTTTTACCATCTGTGATAAAACATCCCCTTCACACAAATCATCAGCCAAAACGACCGCAAACGGATTATTTCCAATTAAAGGTTCTCCTGTAAGAACCGCATGACCAAGTCCCAACATCTCTTTTTGTCTTACATAAGTAAAAGTACATTTATCTATCATTTCATTTGTTTCTTTTAAAAGAGCCGCTTTGGAAGAATCTTTTATTTTATTTTCAAGCTCAGGATTTTTATCCAAATAATCCTCAATAGCCCTTTTGTTTCTACCTGTTACAAATCCTATTTCAAAAATACCTGCGTTCATGCATTCTTTAATCCCGTAATGAATAAGAGGTTTATTAACTACGGGTAACATCTCTTTTGGTACTGACTTAGTAGCCGGTAAGAATCTTGTTCCGTAACCAGCAGCAGGAAATAATGCTTTTTTGATCATCCTTTCTCCCTTTATTTATTTATATTTTATTTCGCATCTTAAAGCTAATTGTATTAATTTTTCCGCCAGTTCTTTTGATTTGTCCACTACGTAAACATTATGATTTTTATAAAACTCTTTTTCGACCTCATCATCTGTAAGCACGATTATATTAAGATGAGGATTTATATCCAAAAGGTTTTCCGTAATCAAATGAGTATGTTCTTCATTCAATGTCGTAATTATAACAGCACTCGCTTCTTTTACGTTAAGACTCTCAAGCACTCTTTTATTTGCCGCGTTACCAAAAATCACATTATCACCGTTTTTTAACCCCTGTTTTACCAATTCTATTTGTTTATCAATAGCAACATAAGGAATGCCGGCTTTTGTCAGTTTTCTTGCTATTCTTTGCCCTATCTTATCATAACCGATTAAGATGATATGTCCTTTTACTTCTGCCGGCTTGATTTCAAACTCTTCAAAATTTTGAATGTTTTTATCAAAAATATCTGCTATTTTATAAATATATCTTAAAATAAACGGAGTAAGAATCATAGAAATAACTACAACCACTACCAACTTCTGTAATAAGTCATTGTCAACCAAATTAAATTTGCCTAAAAGAGCTAAAATAACAAACGCGAATTCCCCGACCTGTGAAAGAATAAAAGCAGCTTTTATAGCTATACGGTTATGTTTTACAAAAAATTTAAGCATAAAATAAATTAAAAGCGCTTTTAAAGACATAATACCGACTGTCATAATAAATATTGAACCTAAATTATGAATTACAAAATCTACATTAACCATAAGACCTACGGATACGAAAAACACCCCTAATAACAAATCTCTAAATGGAACAAGGTCTGCTTCTATCTGATATTTATATTTTGTCTCACTCAAAATCATACCCGCTAAAAACGCACCAAGAGAATAGCTTAGTCCGAAAAAGTGAGCAATTTCTGCTGCAACAAGTACAACAAGTAAAACCGTAGCCATAAATATCTCATCGGATTTTGTTTTTGTGGCATGACTGATTATAAAAGGAGCCAGATATTTTCCGTATATAATTATAAAAATTCCAAGTGCCAAAAATCCGCCTATGGTTTTTAAAATAAGTTGAGTCAGATTGGCATCTTTATTTACTATAATTGATATTGCTATAAGGATCGGAATAACGGCAATATCTTGAAATAATAAAATCCCAAGAGCAATCCTACCGTAAGGTTTTGAAATTTCACGACTTTCATTTAAAAGCTTTAATACGATTGCCGTAGAACTTAATGCCAATGCGGAACCTACTATAAGAGCTATTTTAATATCCAAATCAAAAAGTAGCCAAAAAACAAAACCGAAAAATCCCCCTACTATAACCATTTCTCCAAATCCGAAACCAAAAACCTCTTTTTTCATAGATTTAAGTTTTTCAGGAGAAAACTCAAGTCCTATCATAAACATTAAAAATACAATTCCAAGTTCAGCCACTATTTCAATAGTATGTTTATCCAAGTGAAAAATGTTAGAAATAATAATACCGGTAAAAATATATCCGATTATAGGAGGAATTTTAAATCTGGCAAATGGAATATTAAAACTAAGAGCTATAAAAAGCAATACGATAACGATTAAAATGGGACTAACCATTAATAACCTTTATATGAACCTTTCTTTCTCTTGGGCCGTCAAATTCAACCAAATATATATCCTGCCATTCTCCAAGTACTATATCAGCATTTTCTACGATTAAAGTCAAATTACTTCTTAAAAAAGCGGCTTTTAAATGCGCTCTTGCATTTGAATGAGTATAATCCCTAAAAGGAACGATATCCTTAAGCATTCCGAGTAAATCTCTTTTTAAGGCCGTATCGCTTTTTTCAAATATTATGACACTTGCGGTAGAATGAGGGCAAAAAATCGTAGCTATACCGTTTTTTACCCCGCTTTTAATAACAGCTTCTTTAATCTCTTTTGTTATGTTTATCACTTCCGATTTGTAATTAGTTTTTACGTTTATTGTTGTCATTTTTCTCCTTTAAAAACTCTTTTAATAATTTATACTCTCTCTTGTCAAAATATCTGGTTTTTCCTGTAGGCAGTGCGTTTAATGCCACCCACCCGTATGAAAGTCTTTTTAAATCAAGAACATCTCTTCCGAAATGCGCAAAAAATCTTCTAAGCTCTCTGTTTTTACCTTCTCCTATAGCCACTTTAAGAGTAGAATATTTTGGATCGTTCTTAATTATTTGATAACTTAAAAACGGCTTTAATTCGATTTTTTCATTTCCGGCCAATTCATGAGCACCTTCTTTTCCAACGACTATTCCCTCTTGCATAGCTTTTTCCATTTCGGGAGTTATGTCACCTTTAATTCGTAATTTATAAACTCTTGGAAGATCACTATTCATTAAAGCATCGGCAACTTTTGGAGAATCAGTCAAAATCAAAAGTCCCTCACTGGCAAAATCAAGTCTTCCGACAGGAATAAAATGTTTGTATTTTTTAGGCAAAGAATCGTAAATAGTTTTTCTTCCTCTGTCATCTTTTTTAGTTACGAGTTCTCCTCTTGGCTTATTGTATACGATACATGTATATTTTGTATTTTTCTTAACAGGTTTGCCGTTTACAGCTACTTTGTCACCCGTTTGAACTTCATATGCTGGATTTGTAACAATTTTACCGTTAATTTTAACTTTTCCGTCAAAAATAAGCTTATCAGCTTCTCGCCTGGAATAAGTCGTATGATGACTTATAAATTTATTTAATCTCAATCTCTCTCCTTTAATTATTTTATTCCGGCTTCAACTAAATCGTGAATATGAATAACACCTATTATCTCACCTTTATCATTTTCTACCGGTAATAGTTGAATTTTATTATCTTCCATAAATTTTAAAGCATCACTAGCCAATACGTTATCTTTAATCGTTTTTGGGTTTTTAGTGGCAAAATTTATAGCTTTTTCGTTTAAATCGAAATTTTCTCTCATCATAGCACGTCTAAGGTCACCGTCACTTAAAACGGCACTTATTTTTCCGTTGTCTAAAAAGAGAATATGACCTATTTTCCCTTCGGTCATTTTTATTATCGCTTCTTTTAATGAATCGTTTTTATCTGCCACAGGAAATGTTTTTTTCATTAAATCTTTCACTTTTATAAAAAGTTTTTTCCCAAGACTTCCTCCGGGATGAAACGAAGCGAAATCCTCTTTTGTAAAATTTCTTTTTTTCATAAGGCAAACGGCAAGTGCATCACCCATAGCAAGAGTAAGTGTCGTAGAACTTGTAGGCGCTACATTTAAAGGACAAGCTTCTTTATCCACGTGAATATTTAAAACTACGTCCGCATATTTCGCAAGTGTAGAATTTTTATCACCCGTCATTGCGATTAACGGAACGTCAAATCTTTTAATATGAGGCAATATTTTTATAAGCTCTTCGCTCTCTCCGCTGTAACTGATAGCAAGTACGCTATCATCTTTTGTTATCATCCCAAGATCTCCGTGAAGAGCTTCTGTGGGATGTATAAAAAAACTAGGAGTACCGGTACTTGCAAGAGTCGCGGCTATTTTACCTCCAATAAGTCCTGATTTCCCTACTCCTGTTACTATTAATTTACCTTTTGTATTATAAGCAATCTCTACAGCTTTTTCTATTCCACTTACATCCGCTTTCACTAAAGCTTCCGCTTCGGTTTCTAAAACTTCTCTTGCTATTTCTTTAAAATCCACCTTTAGCCTTTTTAACTAAAATTATATCAAAATACTAAAAATTAACTAAATGTAACTTTTTTACACATCCACTTTTGCTAAAACGTTCCATTTTGTAACGAATCGTAATTAAATAGACTAAAATTTCAATAAAATCAATAAAAAAGGAAGTACTATGAGTTTTATTGAAGAGTACAAAAAACACACTGAAGAGAGAGCAAAACTTGGAATTCCTCCACTTCCTCTAACAGCAAAACAAGCAGCAGAACTTGTAGAACTGTTAAAAATGGTTCCGATTCCTGAAGAAGAATATTTAATGGACCTGTTTTTAAATCACATTAACCCTGGTGTTGACGAAGCAGCTTATGTAAAAGCAGCGTTTTTAAACGATATCGTTCAAGGAAAAGCTTCAAGCCCTGCAATCAGCAAAAAAAGAGCGGTTCAAATCCTTGGAACTATGCTTGGAGGATATAACGTAAAACCTCTAATTGACGCACTAAGCCATGAAGATGAAGAAGTAGCACAAGAAGCAGCTAATCAGCTAAAAAACATTCTTTTAGTTTATGACGCATTCCATGACGTAGAAGATTTGGCAAAAAAAGGAAACAAATACGCTAAAGAAGTAATGGAAAGCTGGGCAAACGCTGAGTGGTTTACAACTAAATCTAAACTTCCTGAAAGCATCAAAGCAGTAGTATTTAAAGTACCTGGTGAAACAAACACTGACGATTTAAGTCCGGCAAGTGAAGCGTTTACTAGAAGTGATATTCCTCTTCACGCACTTTCAATGCTAAAAGCTAAAATGCCTGATGCCCTTGAAAAAATCGAAGAACTTAAAAAATCAGGACATCCCGTAGCATTCGTAGGTGACGTTGTAGGAACGGGAAGTTCAAGAAAATCTGCGGCAAACTCTCTTATTTGGCATATCGGTGAAGAAATTCCTTACGTTCCTAACAAAAAAAGAGGCGGAATTGTAATAGGCGGCGTTATTGCTCCTATTTTCTTTAATACTTTAGAAGACGCCGGAGCGCTTCCTATTCAGGCACCTGTTGATAAATTAGAAACTGGTGATGTTATAGAAATTAGACCTTATGAAGGAAAAATCCTTAAAAACGGTGAAGTTGTAAGTGAATTTGAACTTAAACCAAACACTATTCCTGATGAAGTTCAAGCAGGCGGTAGGGTTCCTCTGATTATCGGTAAAAACTTAACTAAAAAAGCCAGAGAATCCCTTGGGATGGAACCAGAAGCTGATATCTTCATAAGACCTGAACAACCAGAAGACAAAAAAGATAAAGGTTATACATTAGCCCAAAAAATTATCGGTCGCGCATGCGGAATGGAAGGTGTAAGGCCTGGAATGTACGTTGAACCTACAGTTACAACTGTTGGTAGCCAGGATACTACAGGAGCAATGACAAGAGATGAAATTAAAGAACTAGCGGCTCTTGGATTTAATGCTGACCTTGTTATGCA
>JAMOTL010000081.1 GCA_027062285.1 Nautiliaceae bacterium | reverse complement strand
AATAAAAAAAGATACACCAGGAAAAACCAATCCTGGTTTGGCAAAAAATTTAAAAAAAAATCAACCGTATTTTCTAAAGCCTCTTTCACTTAAGTCTTTCTAACACCGATTTTTCATGAGCCGTAAGACCTTCCGTATGAGCGAGAGTGGCACACTCTTTGCCCATCTCCTCAATTGCCTGCTTGCTAAAAGAAATAATTGAAGATTTCTTCATAAATACTTCAACATTAAGAGGAGAATAAAATTTAGCGGTCCCGCCCGTTGGAAGAGTATGATTAGGTCCTGCTATATAATCGCCTATAGGTTCAGGGGTATATTCACCTAAAAATATCGCTCCTGCATGTTTAATTTTAGGCAACAGCTCAAAAGGATTTTTTGTCATTATTTCAAGATGCTCAGGAGCAATCTCATTCATAAGCTCAACTGCTTCATCTATATCGTTTGTAACGATTACAGCACCTCTTTCCTCTATGGATTTTCTGGCAATCTCTTCCCTTTCAAGCTCTTTTAAAAATTTTTCTATTTCAATAACAGTCATATCCGCTATTTCTTTAGAATCGGTAATTAAAATAGAACTTGCCATCTCATCATGTTCTGCCTGAGATAATAAATCAATTGCCAGATAATGAGGTTTGGCGCTCTCATCGGCTATAATACCAATCTCACTTGGTCCTGCTATCATATCGATATTAACATCTCCGTATACAAGTTTTTTTGCCGTAGCTACGAAAATATTTCCTGGACCGGTAATAACGTCAACTTTAGGAATACTCTCAGTCCCGTAAGCCATAGCGGCAATAGCACTTGCTCCCCCTACTTTATACGTTTTTGGACATCCGCAGATATACAGAGCGCCTAAAAGAAGTTCGTTCGGTTTGTTTTCAATTACCGGGGTAGTTACTACAATTTCTTCAACTCCGGCGACAATTGCCGGAATTACGTTCATAAGAAGCGAACTTGGGTAAAACGCTTTTCCGCCTGGCACATATACGCCGGCCTTATCTACCGGAGTTACTTTTTGTCCTAATATAGTGCCGTTTTTTTCAAAATCAAGCCAGGATTTCGGAAGCTGTTTTTCATGGTATTTTTTTATTCTTTCATATGCCAAGTGAAGCGCTTTTTTTAATTCTTCATCAAGATTTTCATATGCTTTTTTCATCTCATCAGGCATTATTTCCAAATCTTTATTTTCTTTTGGTTCCCACTTGTCAAATCTTGAAATATGTCTGAATAAAGCTTTGTTTCCTTCTTCTTTTACTTCTTTTATAATATTTTTTACTATCTCTTCCACATTTGCTATATCCATTTTACCGCGCTGTAATATCTCTTCAAACTCTTTTCTAAATCCCGGGTTGTTTATATCAAGTATTTTCATACCCTGCCTTTTTTATAGAAATTGTATCAAATCATTATGTTAAAATTCCACCCAAAAAGGTGTTTTATGGATATATCGCTTATAGCTTTTAGTTTTATTTTGGTTTTAATTCCCTCAATAATTACTTATAAATTAAATATCGGCATTGAAAAAGAGATACTAAAAAATTCCATAAGGGCTCTTTTACAACTAACAGCCCTTGGATTTGTTTTGGGTTTTTTATTTAAAATTAAAAACCCTTTTTTTTATATCCCGGTAATTTTGTTTATGCTTTTATATTCAGCCTATATCGCTCAAAAAAGAACGAAATATTCCTTTAAAGCCGCCTTTTTAACCCTCTCACTTTCGACTTTAATAATTCTAAGTATATTAATCGTATTTAAGATTATCTCTTTAAAACCGAATGAATTTATTCCGATTAGCGGCATGATTATCGGAAACGCCCTTAATACATATACTTTAACTATTGAAAGACTAAAAAGAGAAATAGAATTACAGCGTGAACTGATTGAAGCTTTTATAGCCATAGGAGCAAAATACACCGATGCTCTTAAAATCATGCAGCGTGAAGCCATAAAAGCGGCTTTGATACCTGTAAATAACATGCTACAGACAATAGGAGTCGTGGCAATCCCTGGAATTACTACGGGTATGCTTTTAGCGGGAGCTAATCCGTTAAAAGCCGTTAGTTACCAGATAGTGATTATTTATATGCTTGTAAGTATTAATCTTTTCAGTTCTTTATTTGGAAGCTGGTTTTTTATACGCCAAAAAATCAAATGATTTTTCGGCTTTTAGTCGATATTATATACGTTTTTTATATGTAAAGCTTCATCGAATTCATAAACTCTCGGAACCCCTGTGGCGATTTCGAATTTTGGAATATCTTCATCGCTTATTCCGTCAAGTTCTTTTACCATACCTCTTATCGTATTTCCATGAGCTGTAATAAGTACATCTTTCCCTTCTACAAGTAAAGGGGCCACTCTTTCATGAAAAGCTGCCATGGCTCTTTTTTGATTGTCTTTTAAACTTTCGCTGCTTGGTAAAAGTTCTATTGGGAAATTTTTATATTTAGGATCGAATCTAGGATGTCTAGGGTCATCTTCGCTTAAAGGCGGAGGCGGTACGTCATAGCTTCTTCTGTATAACAAGAATTTTTCTTCCCCCACTTCTTTTTTTACCTCATCTTTATTTAATCCAGTCAAAGCTCCGTAATGCCTTTCGTTAAATCTCCAGTCTTTAAGATGGTCAATCCATAAAAGGTCTAATTCTTCTAAAATAATAATACCTGTTTTAATAGCTCTTTTTAAGTAGCTTGAAAAACATATATCAAATACAAATCCGGCTTCTTTTAGTTTTTGCCCGGCTTTTTTAGCTTCTTCGATTCCTTCTGGTGCTAAATCAACATCTACCCAGCCTGTAAATCTGTTTTGTTTGTTCCATTCGCTTTTTCCATGTCTGACCAGTACTAATTTTGCCATTTTCATCCTTTTTTTTAGATTTGCTGAAATTTTATCAAATTTTTAATTCCAGCGCGATTTTTCCACTCTGCCAGCTTTATAATAGCAAGATTTATATCAAATTCTTTTGAAATCATAGGAAAAATAACTTCTCCATCCACCGCAATAAAAAAATTATCATGAAAATCTTTATAATCTTTTCTTTGGATTATCAGATATGTCAATTCATTATCAAGAATTCTTGAAATATTTTTATTTATACAAACTCCGATTTGCTCCCTCATAAAGGTATTTAGCGCTTTTAAATAATTAAGAACCACATCTTCCCAACTTAAAAGCTCACCTAAAGAGTTGTAAATTTTTACACTTTTTAAGTCCATCTTTTCATCATTAACCCAAACTCCGACATCGTAATCTTTTAATCTATTCTTAAACTCTTCAAAATCCTTTTGGATATCACTGCCGGCAAAAGGATAATTTGATAAAATTTTAAAAGATATATCATCTCTTAGGTATTTTGAATAGTCCATATTCGAGCCTTTTTTTTGAAATTATACAAAAGGAAATAAATGAAAAAAATTTTGATTACAAATGATGATTCCTACGAAGCCAAAGGACTTGAGGTTTTAATAAACGCCGTAAAGGATTTAGGTGAAATATACATTGCGGCTCCCGCTTTTCCAAAAAGTGCTTGTAGCCATTCTTTAACAATAACAAAACCTTTAAGATTTATAAAAGTTGATGAAAATTTTTATAAGCTCGATGACGGAACACCTACAGACTGCGTTTATTTGTCTTTTCCGGAATTCTTTGACGGACAAAAACCTGATATTGTTTTAAGCGGCATTAACCACGGTGCAAATCTCGGCGAAGACGTTACATATTCTGGAACTGCTGGAGGAGCCATGGAAGGAGCTTTACATGGCATTCCCTCAATAGCATTTTCTCAGGTGCTAAAAAGTTTTGACAACCCTCCAAGCGAACTAAACTGGAAAAATGCTAAAAAAGTTGCGCGTGAGATTACGAAAAAAGTACTTGACGGGAAAATAACTATTCCTCATCGACATATTCTAAACATAAATATACCAAACACAAGAGAAATAAAAGGTTATAAAGCCACAAAACTCGGATACAGACTATACGGAAACGACGCCCATAAACATAAAAACCCAAGAGGCGAAGAATATTACTGGATAGGACTTCATCCTTTGGCGTTTAAAGAAGAAAGCGGCAGTGATTTTAACGCAATAAAAGAAGGATATGTTTCAATAACACCTATTAAGCTGGATATGACGGGATATGAAGCGCTTGAAAATTTAAAAAAAGAACTTTAATGGAAAAGCTTTTACAAAATTTAAATATCGATATAAAAGAAAACACCGAACCTTTTAAAAATATTTATAAAACTACCCTTACTTCTTCCAATCTTCCTTTTAAAAGTTTTGGAAAAGGATTTACCAAAGAAGAAGCTAAAACCAGCGCATACGGGGAAATGTGCGAAAGAGTACTTTCAAGAAATTTTTTAGAAGAATTTTATATTAACGGATTATATCCCGATGCCGTTATCGGTGATAAATTTCTTAATTCTTATTTATATGATTTTTATCAAATAAAAGAGCTGGAAAAAGAAGATTTGTTTGATTTTAATTCCGATATTTTCGATATTCTCTCCATTCCTTTTACAAATCCGAAAACAGGTGAAATAGTTTATTTTCCAATAAATATTATCCACAATCTTTACGCCAGTAACGGAATGGCTTTTCATTTTGATTTAAAACAAGCCTATTACAACGCAAAAACAGAAATAAT
>JAMOTL010000080.1 GCA_027062285.1 Nautiliaceae bacterium | reverse complement strand
TGTCTAACTCCACGTCTGAGAATTCTTCTAAGAACGTATCCCCTGCCTTCTCTGTCAAATCTTACACCTTCACTGAGTAAGAAACTGACAGCCCTTATATGGTCGGCAATTACCCTGTGAGATGCTCCTCTTTTGTCTTTATGATACTCTTTTCCCGTAATTTCTACGATTTTCTCAAGAAGAGGCCTGAAAATTGATGTATCATAATTACTCTCAACCCCTTCAACCACAGCCGTAATCCTCTCTAAGCCCATACCAGTATCGATACTCGGTTTTGGAAGAGGTGTTAAATTTCCTTTTTCATCACGGTTATATTGCATAAATACAAGATTCCAAATTTCTAAAAACCTGTCCCCTTCTCCTCCTAAATAATCTTCCGGAGAGTTAAATTTATCGGCTCCCTGGTCATAATGAATCTCACTGCAAGGTCCGCAAGGTCCCGTATCTCCCATTTGCCAAAAATTGTCTTTATCGCCCATTTTTACTATTCTGTTTTTTGGAACGTATTTCTCCCAGATTTTACCAGCTTCATCATCGCTTTCGTGAATCGTAATCCACAGTCTGTCTTTATCAAGTTTAAGTACTTCCGTTACGAATTCCCACGCATAAGCAATAGCCTCTTCTTTAAAATAATCTCCGAAACTAAAATTTCCAAGCATTTCAAATAAAGTATGGTGTCGGTTTGTATATCCTACGTTTTCAAGGTCGTTATGTTTACCTCCCGCTCTCATACAAAGCTGACTTGATGTAGCTCTTGGAGGTGTAGGTGCCGGTTTTTCACCGGTAAAAATCGGCTTAAAAGGCACCATCCCTGCATTTGTAAATAAAAGTGTCGGGTCATCAGGTACAAGAGGAGCTGAAGGGTATACTTTATGTCCCTTTTTTTCAAAAAAATCTAGAAACTTTTTCCTAATATCCATAAATGGCCTTTTTTGATAAAATTTTAACAAAAAAGTAATAAATATAATAATGGAAGTGACAAATGTATGATAAAGAGCTAAAAATCTTATCTCAAAAAAACAGACTTAGAGAAAAAAAACTACATCAAAACCTCATAGATTTGGCAAGTAATGATTATTTAGGATTAGCCGAAGATGAAGAAATATTAGATAAAGCATATTTTCACGCTAAAAAATTAGGACTTCACGGAAGCAAAGCGTCACTTCTTGTCAACGGATATAACGAAGCTCATAAAATTCTTGAAGATAAGTTAAAAACACTTAATAACTTCGAAGACGCTTTAATTCTTGGAAGCGGCTTTTTAGCAAATATGGCTTTGTTTGAACTTGGAAGAAGAGGGGATTTATTTTTGGTGGATGAAGAGTATCACGCCAGCGGAATAGTAGGAAGCAGACTGACAAGTGCGGAAGTCAGGTTTTTTAAACATAACGATATAAACGATTTAAAAATAAAAAGCAAAGATTTTAAGAATTTTAACAGGTTTTTTGTCGTAACAGAAGGTATTTTTTCAATGAGGGGAGATAAAGTAAAAAAAGATATAACCTCTTACGCTCAGGAAATAGGTCACCTAATAATAGACGAAGCCCACAGTGTCGGAGTATGCGGAGAGAGATTAATGGGCATTACAGATGAATATGACTTAAATCCTAAAAAAACGATAAAAATGGGAACACTCGGAAAAGCGCTTGGAAGTTATGGTGCTTATATTTTGGCTGAAAAACAGATAATTTCGTATCTCCTAAACAGAGCAAAAAGCGTTATCTATACAACAGCTCTAAGTCCGATAGATTCGCTTCTAGCTTATTACGCAATTGATAAAATTGAAAAAAATTTAAATGAATTCAAAAATAGAATAATAAAGAGGAAATTAACCTTTAATTCAGACTCTTTAATTAAAATTATAGACGCAAAAGATAATAAAGTCCTCCTTCAAAAACAAAACGATTTAATCCAAAATGCCCAAGTCTTAGTTGGGGCGATTCGTCCCCCGACTGTCAAAAGCCCGATTTTTAGAGTTATTATGAGAACAAATATAAATCTTGATATAATCGCCAAAACAATAAACTATTTGGAAAAGAAATGATAAAAAAGATATTCGCATTTTTTTTGGTTTTGATTTTTATTGCCGTTGTTGGGGTGTTGGCCTATCTTGCTTATCTATATGAAGCCACTAAATTTACGGCTGAAAAAATCATATTTTATAATCCTCCCCAATCGGCACTGTTTTTTGACAGAAACGGAAAACTCTTAGATGTCAGATATTCAAAAGAAAACAGAATCTATGTAAAATACGACGATATTCCCCCAAGAATTATCGAAGCTCTGCTTGCTACCGAAGACACTTCATTTTTCGAACATCCGGGAATTAATTATAACGCAATTTTAAGAGCGATAATAAAAGATATAAAAGCAGGTAAAAAAGTTGAAGGCGCTTCGACCATCACACAACAGCTTGTTAGAAATATTTATCTAAACAGAAAAAAAACAATCGAAAGAAAATTAAAAGAGATGATAATTTCTATGAAAGTGGAAAAAATACTTTCAAAAGAAGAAATTTTAGAAAGATATCTAAATCAAATCTTCTTCGGACACGGATATTACGGTATAAAAACCGCCGCCCTCGGATATTTTCACAAAAATTTAAAAGATTTAAGCCTAAAAGAAATCGCAATGCTTATAGCCCTTCCAAAAGGTCCTTCTCTTTACGATCCCGTCAAACATTACACTTTAAACTTAAAAAGAGCCAATTCAATTCTTAAAAGAATGTATAATCTCGGCTGGATAACTCCAGAAGAATATAAAGCCTCAATAATAGAAACCCCAAAAGTTTATAAAACAATGATAACCCCACAAGCACCGTACGCAGTAGATACGGCAATAAAACAGTTAAAGAAGAACTACCCGAATCTTTTATCAAAAGGCTACAATATTTACCTGACAATAGATATGCCAACCCAAAATCTCGCTAAAGAAGCAATAAAGTGGAATTATGAAAGAATTTTAAAAATGAATAAGAAATTAAACGCTTCAAAATTAAACGGGGCTATAATTACGATTAATCAAAAAACAGGAGAGGTATTGACTCTTGTAGGAGGGATCGATTATAAAAAAAGTAAATTTAACCGTGCCACTCAGGCAGTTAGAAGCATCGGTAGTGCTATGAAGCCTTTTATTTATCAAATAGCCCTGAATCTCGGTTACAATCCGGCTACTTTAATTCCTGATATCAGCAGAACTTTTAAAATAAAAGGAGACACCCCTCAAGAAGATGAAATATGGAAACCTAAAAATTATGAAAGAAACACACTTGGATTGATTACCCTAAGAGAAGCATTAGTCCATTCCAGAAACCTTGCCACCATTAATTTGGCTCTTGCTATCGGACTTAATAAAATTATTGAAGGGTTACAGGATTTCGGATTTAAAAACGTACCTGCCAATCTATCAATCGTTTTAGGAAGTATAGGACAAAGCGTATGGCAACTTAGTGAAAAATACACGGTATTTAGCAACTACGGTGTAAAAACAAAACTAAGACTCATATCCAAACTCACCGTCCCAAAAGAAAATATAACCGTAAAATTTGAAGAAAAACACGAAGAAATAGAACCTGATTATCAGGCGTATCTGATAATAGATATTTTAAAAGACGTAGTAAAAAAAGGAACCGGAAGAAACGCAAGAGTAAAAGGAATAGAAATAGCCGGTAAAACCGGAACTACCAATAAATACGTAGATGCATGGTTTGCCGGCTTTACGCCTGATACTCAGACAATCGTATGGTTTGGAAACGACGATTCTTCCACTCTTGGAAAGGGAATGAGCGGCGGGAGGGTATCGGCACCGGTATTTAAATATTTTTATTCAAGACTGCTTGAAATACATCCTGAGCTTCAAAGGAAATTTAAAATACCAAAGGGCGTAAAAGAATTCGTCATAAACGGAAAAAAAGAGCTTTTTACCAGAATTTCCCCTCCTCCTTCAAAAAGCAACCAGGACGAAGTTCCTGTTTTTTAACCTTTTACAGATATAATTCCTCCCAAAATAATCAAAACGGCTCCCATAATCTGCCAGACATCCGGTATTTGATGTAAAAATAAAAACGCCAAAATCACCGCAAAAACGATATCAAGATACTGAAGCACCGAAGCAATTGAGACTTTTATATAATTTAGCGCGTCATACCACAAAAAAAGAGCAAAAGCCGTATGAACAATTCCTGTAATAAAAGCGATAAACAAAGCCCAAAAACTAAAACTCCATTCACTGAAAAATAAACAAGGAGCCGTAATAAACATAGAAATAACTATCTGCCACGCAGTCACACTCACAGCCCTGTGATGAAGAGTTGCGATTTTTGAAAAAAATCCCAAAAGCCCGTAACTAACCGCCGCTAAAAGAGCCATTAAAGCTCCAAAATCTGCTGTAATTTCTCCTTTTACACTCACAATAACACCCAAAAACGCCAAAGCACCTCCCAAAACTATCCATTTTGTTATTTTTTCTTTCAAAAAAAGAGCTGTCAGAAGTATCGAAATAACCGGTCCTGCGTAATAAATACTAACAGCGGTGGATACTTTTGTCATATTTACCGCCAAAAAGAAAAACACCCAGTTAACACCAAGCGCAATTCCGCTGATTAAAAGCGGCCAAAAGGGACGCAGTTTTAAAAACTCCCTTATTCCGCTTCGCCTAATCGCAAAATATAGTATAAAAGGAAACGCAAAAAGGACCCTGAAAAACACAAACACCCCGCTTGGAAGAGATGAATATATCGACATAAGAGGCGTACTTCCCCAGATAAAAGTAGCCCCTATCATTTCAAAAAGTCCTTTTTTTTCTTTGTTCATCTCAGTTTCCTTAACGATAAATTATAATCATAAAAAA
>JAMOTL010000079.1 GCA_027062285.1 Nautiliaceae bacterium | reverse complement strand
TAGAAGATTTGGAAAAAACTTTAAAAAGATACAAAAAAATCCTTAAAAAAGAGGAAAAAGTAAAATATGTTAAAAGAGACCTTTTCAAAAAAATAATTGCGGCATGGATTATAACAGTGCCTGTAGCAGCATTGCTTGCGGCTATGATTTTCTTTATGATTAAGGGTATGATGATATGAATATAGTTTTTATGGGAAGTCCCGATTACGCCGTAAAAATTTTAGATGAATTGGCTAAAAAACATAACATTACTGCCGTTTATACTCAGCCCGACAAACCGGTGGGAAGAAAAAAAATATTGACTCCCACTCCGGTTAAAAAATATGCTCTTGAAAAAGGTTTTGAAGTTTTTACTCCAGGCAGTTTAAAAAATGAAAATCTTAAAAGATTTAATCCTGATTTCATAGTGGTTGCGGCATATGGACTTTTGCTTCCTAAGAATGTTTTAAATACGGCCCCATGTATAAATCTTCATGCTTCGCTTCTTCCTAAATACAGAGGAGCCAGTCCTATTCAAAGTGCTATTTTGAATGGGGATAAATATACAGGTGTTACTTCAATGCTTATGGATGAGGGGCTTGATACGGGAGATATTTTGTGTTGGGATTATACGGAGGTAGGCAAAAAAACAAGTATAGATTTGTTTAATGAGCTGGCTGATATTGCGGCAAAACAGATAATTTATACAATTGATTATTTTTCAAATATAAAACCTCTAAAACAAAGCGATATTTTCGCAACGTATTCTCCTAAAATCAAAAAGCAAGACGGATTTGTGGATTTTAACAGTGCTGAATTAATTGACAGGAAATACAGAGCTTTTCAGCCATGGCCTGGAATTTTTACCCAGAATTTTAAAATAAACGAAATGGAATTAATTGATACCGATTCAAAAAACAAAGCAGGTGAGATTATTGAAATAGATGATGAAGGAGTGATTGTCGGCTGTACTGAAGGTAAAATTAAGCTTATTAAAGTTCAGGTGCCGGGTAAAAAAGAAATCTTTGCCGTTGATTATGTAAATGGAAAAAGATTAAAAACAGGGCAAAATATTTTAGGATGAATATAATATATTTTGAAGAGATAGATTCTACTCAAAAATACCTTTTAAAAAATTTAGATAAATATGAACTTCCTGTATGTATCTGGAGTGATTATCAAACTGACGGCATAGGAAGCAGGGGGAATAAGTGGATAGGAAAAAAAGGAAATCTATTTTTTTCGTTCGCTTATCCCTTAAATTTTTTCAAAAACGTACCTCTTCAGAGTTTTTCCGTATATTTCGGATGGATTTTGAAAAAAACATTAAATGAGTTAGGAAGTAATGTGGTTTTAAAATGGCCAAATGACATATATTTAATTGATGACAAGCCTCTTAAAGCGGGTGGAATTATTACAAGTGTGAAAAATGAAACTCTTGTTTGCGGTATAGGATTGAATACTTCTTTTTCACCATCCGAAGAATTCGGGTGTTTGGATATTAAAATAAAAAATGATAAAATTTTGCAAAACTTTTTTGCAAAACTGGAACAAAAACCTAATTTTGACGAAGTAATTAAAGAATATAAAAAAGAATTTGAAACGACGAAAAAAATATTCGGCATAGAAGGTGAGCTTGATAAAGACGGCGCTTTGATAAAAAACAAAGAAAAGGTGTATTCAAGAAGATGATAGAAGTAATTTCAGTAGCGAATCAAAAGGGTGGGGTCGGTAAAACAACGACAGCCGTTAATCTTGCTGCCAGTTTGGCAATAGCGGATAAAAAAGTATTATTGATTGATGCCGATCCTCAGGCGAATGCAACGTCGTCTCTCGGATTTTATAAGAATGATTATGAATATAATCTCTATCATGTTTTAATAGGTAGTAAAAACATTAATGAAGTAATATTAAACAGTACTCTTCCAACTTTGGATCTCATCCCTTCGAATATCGGACTCGTGGGTATAGAAAGAGAATTTGATTATTTGGACGATAAAGAATTAATTTTAAGAAAAAGAATAAAAGAACTTAATAACGATTATGATTACATAATTATTGATACGCCTCCGACTCTCGGACTTATAACAATAAATGCTTTGAATGCCAGCGATAGTGTTATTATTCCGATCCAGACGGAATTTTTTGCTCTTGAAGGTTTGGCTCAACTTATGAAAACGATAAAACTTTTACAGCATACCACTAATCCAAAACTGAAGATTAAAGGACTTCTTCCTACTATGTATTCAAGTAAGAACAATCTTTCAAAACAGGTTTTAGCAGATATAATAAGACATTTCAGAGAAAAACTTTTTATAGATAGAGAAGGAAATTTTTTAGTGATTCCAAGAAATGTAAGATTAGCTGAAGCACCGAGTTTCGGCAAACCTATTTTGCTTTACGATATAAAAAGTAAAGGTGCGGTTGCTTATGAAATGTTAGCTAAAAAAATTTTGGAGAGTAGCGAATGAAAAGATTAGGGCGCGGTTTAGGTGCTATTTTGGAAGATGCTGAAGCCGGATATCTTAAAGATTTACCTAAGAGCGGAATAAATGAATTGCCTATTGAAAAAATAATTCCGAATCCTTATCAGCCAAGACGCGAATTTGATGAAGAATCCATAAGCGAATTGGCCGAATCAATTAAAAAACACGGGCTTTTACAACCTGTATTGGTCATAAAAGATAAAAAAAACGACAGATTTATTCTTGTAGCTGGTGAAAGAAGACTTAGAGCGAGTAAGAAGCTCGGAAAAGATAAAATAAAAGCGATTGTAGTTGATTACACTCTTGATGATTTAAGAGAATACGCATTGATAGAAAATATTCAAAGAGAAGACTTAAATCCTATAGAAGTTGCTCTTTCCTTATACGAACTTATTAAAAAACACGGCTATACTCATGAAGAACTTGCTAAAAATCTCGGAAAAAGCAGAGCGTATATTACAAATATGTTAAGGGTTTTAAATTTACCTCAAGATATCATTGAAAAAGTCAGAAATAATAAAATATCATTAGGACATGCGAAAGTCCTTGTATCTCTTCCGGAAGAAGAAGCCAGAAAAATTGCTATGGAAATTGAAGAAAAAAATTTAAGTGTAAGAGATACTGAAAAATTAATAAAATCTAAAAAACAGAAAGAAAAAAAAGAAAAAGTTATAAATGACGAACTTGTTGAAATTAGTTATAAATTAAAAAAAATAGGGTTTAAAATCGAGCTTGGCAGTGATTTTATAAAAATTAAGTTCAAAAATGAAACAGATTTGGAAAAATTAAAAAAACTTTTGGAAAATATAAATTAAATTTATGTTAAAATTTCACAAAAAGGAGCTTTGATGTTAGACTTAAATATTGGCTTGATGCTGATAATGGCAGGAATTTTCCTGATAACTATGGTTCTTTTAAAGATTTGGTTGTTTGAACCTCTTGTCAAATTTATGGACGAAAGGGAAAAAAGACTAAAAGAAGAACTTGAAATGATTTCTAAAAACACAGAAGAGACAAAAGAAATCGAAGATGAGATTAAGACTATCTTAAAACTTGCTAGAGAAGATGCTAGAAGAATAGTTGAAGAAGCAAGATTAAAAGCTAGCGAAGAAGCTGAAAAACTTAAAGCTATTAAAGTTAAAGAAATTGAAGAAGCAAAAGAGTCTTTAAGATTGATGCTTGAGAAAGAAAAAGCTGATTTAATTAAAGAACTTTCAAAAGATAAAGATGAAATTAGATCATTAATCGAAAACAAAATAAGGAATGCAGCATGAAAAAGATTTTGCTGATCGGATTGGGAGTTGCGTCACTATTTGCGAGTGAAGCGGTTAGCGGTCATACAGATATCGTTCCAAGAACAATTAACTTTGTTATATTCGTAGCATTATTGTGGTATTTAATTGGGGATAAAATTAAAAGATTTTTTGCCGAAAGAAAAGAAAATATAGCAAAAAGATTTCAAGAGGTTGAAGAAAAATTAAAAGAATCAAAAGAGAGAAAAGAAGCTTTAAAAGCTGAACTAATACAGACAAAACAATTAGCTGAGGAAATTAGACAAAACGCTCAAAAAGAAGCGGAATTAATTGCTGAGAAAATTAAACAGCAAGTTGAAGAAGAAATAGCGTTACTTCAAAAACATTTTGAAGAATTTAAAGAAAATGAAATTAAAAAAGCAAAACAAGAAGCTGTAAAAGCATTTATGGAAGATGTATTAAAAGATGTGCATTTAAGCAGTGAAGAAGCAGCAAAACTTGTATTAAAGGCAGCATAATGATAGTTGAAAAATATGTAAAAGCTCTTTTGGCGGCATTAAACGAAGAGGAAATAGTGGAAGTTTATGAAGCGGTTGCCAGACTTGCTTTAGTTGCAAAAGATCCTAAATTTATTTTATTGGTAAAGTCACCTCTTTTAACGATTGACGAAAAAGTTGAGATTTTAAAAGAATTGGCAGAATGTAAAAATAAAAAATTTGAAAATTTTGTAAGAATTCTGCTTGAGAATAAAAGAATAGACCTGTTAAAAGAGATTTATCAATCTCTTTATGCGGCGGTTTCTAAACATTTCAATACGTACGCAGGTGTAGTTGTCGGTAAAGTCAATGAAAACACTCTAAAGGCAATAGAAGAAAAACTGGCACAGAAATTCGATGCTACTATTAAATTGAAACTTAAAGATGAAGATATCAACGGAATAAAAGTTTTTGTAGATGTTTTAAATGTAGAAGTTTCAGTATTAGAAGATAAAATAAAACAAGATTTATTGAATCAAATATTAAAAGCAATCTAAACGAAAGGAGTATAAGTGGTACAAGAAATTACACAAATAATAAAAGAAAGAATAGAGAACTTTGAACTTAAAGTCGATGTTGAAGAAGTAGGTAAAGTTATCTATTCTGCGGACGGTATAGCTAAGGTTTATGGTCTGACTAACGCAATGGCTGGAGAAATGGTAGAATTTGAAACCGGTGAAAAAGGGTTGGTGTTCAACCTTGAAACAGATAACGTAGGGGTTGTTGTACTTGGTAAAGGTACTGAAATTGTTGAAGGTAGTTCGGTAAAAAGACTTGGAAAATTAATTTCCGTACCTGTAGGTGAGGGCTTGATCGGTAGAGTTGTAAACGCACTGGGTGAACCGATTGACGGTAAAGGTGAAATAGAAGCTGCTGAGTATAGATATGTTGAAGAAAAAGCGCCAGGAATTATGGCGAGAAAATCAGTTCACGAACCGTTACAAACAGGTATTAAAGCTATTGACGCATTAGTTCCAATCGGAAGAGGTCAAAGAGAGCTTATTATTGGGGATAGACAAACAGGTAAAACTACTGTTGCGATCGATACTATTCTTAACCAAAAAGGTCAAGACGTAATTTGTATTTATGTAGCAATAGGACAAAAACAATCAACTGTTGCCAATATTGTAAGAATTCTTGAAGAACACGGAGCTATGGATTATACAATTGTTGTAAACGCAAGTGCTGCTGAAGCGGCATCTCTTAAATTCTTAGCACCTTATTCTGGTGTAACAATGGGTGAATATTTCAGAGATAACGGAAGACACGCTCTTATCGTATATGATGATTTAAGTAAACATGCTGATGCTTACAGAGAAATGTCACTTCTACTTAGAAGACCTCCAGGAAGAGAAGCATATCCAGGGGATGTATTCTATCTACACAGTAGACTTCTTGAAAGAGCGGCAAAACTTAATGATAAACTTGGAGCAGGAAGCTTAACGGCACTTCCGATAATTGAAACAAAAGGTGGTGACGTAGCAGCTTATATTCCGACAAACGTAATTTCAATTACAGACGGTCAGATTTTCCTTGAAACAAACTTATTTAATAAAGGTATTAGACCTGCTATTAACGTTGGTCTTTCAGTATCAAGGGTTGGTGGTGCCGCTCAAATTAAAGCGATGAAACAAGTTGCGGGTACCCTAAGACTTGAACTTGCTCAATATAGAGAACTTGAAGCATTTGCACAATTTGCCAGTGATCTTGACGAAGCAAGTAGAAAACAGCTTGAAAGAGGACAAAGACTTGTTGAGATTCTAAAACAACCAGCTCATCAACCGCTACCTGTTGAAAAACAAGTAGTAATTATTTATGCCGGTACAAGAGGATATTTGGATGATATTCCTGTAAAAGCGGTAAGAAGATTCGAAGAAGAATTATATCCGTTCATCGAAACTAAATATCCACAAATTTTTGAAAATATCAGAACAAAACAAAAAATTGACGAAGAAACTGAAGAGTTACTGAAAAAAGCTTTAGAAGAATTCAAGGCTCAGTTCAATCCAGAAGGATAATTAAATGGCAACTCTAAAAGAATTAAAAAGTAAAATAAGTAGTGTAAAAAACACTCAAAAAACGACACGAGCAATGAAACTCGTGTCTACTGCTAAACTTAAAAGGGCAGAAGAATCATTATTAATGTCGAGAGAATATGCTAAAAAAATTGATGAAGTTATAAAAGAAATTTCATCAAAATTAGCATCTATTAAAGATTCAATTAATTTAAGAGCTTTTGCTCATATAGAAAAGCATGAAAAAGTTGATTTAATTGTCGTAACTGCTGATAAAGGTCTTTGCGGCGGTTTTAATATTCAAACTATTAAAGCGACTTTAGCTAAAATAGAAGAGCTTAAAGAAAAAAAAGTTAAAATTAGACTTAAAGTAATAGGTAAAAAAGCCGTTGAGTATTTTAAATTCGTAGGTATTGAAATGTATGATGAAATAATTGGTTTAAGTTCAGCACCTAATTACGAAAAAGCGGCAGAAATCATTGAGAAATCTTATGAAGATTTTGTAAATGAAGAAATTGATAATATAATTTTAATTTACAACGGTTATGTAAATAAATTAACACAAAAAGTTCATGTAAAAGAACTTCTTCCTGTAGAAGTGGATACGGAGCCGAAAGATGAATTTTTAGAAGTCGAACCTAGTGATGATTATGAAATGATTCTCGAAAGTTTAGTAAAAAAATATCTTGAATATACAATGTATTACACACTTTTAGATTCATTAGCAGGTGAACATAGTGCTAGAATGCAGGCTATGGATGCTGCGACAAATAACGCACAAGAGATGGTTAAACAATTAACTCTTGAATATAACAAAGTAAGACAAGAAAACGTAACTAGAGAGCTTATTGAAATCGTAACAGCTATCGAAGCTATGAAGAAAAAATAAAGGAGTAAAATGGAAGGTAAAGTAATACAAGTTTTAGGTCCTGTTATCGACGTTGAATTCGACGGTGATAAAGTTCCTGAAATAAATGAAGCACTTATCGTAGAGTTTGAAGTAGAAGGTAAAAACAGAAAAGTAGTTCTTGAAGTTGCAGCTCAAATCGGAGATAATATTGTAAGAACAATTGCTATGGATTTAACTGACGGTCTTCAAAGAGGAACAAAAGTAATTGCTACAGGAGGACCGATTAAAGTTCCTGTGGGTGAAGCAGTATTAGGAAGAATCTTTAATGTTACAGGTGATGTTATTGATGAAGGTGAGCCTATTCCAGCTGATGTACCAAGATGGTCAATTCACAGAGATCCACCTCCATTTGAAGAACAATCGACTAAAATGGAAGTATTTGAAACTGGTATTAAAGTTGTAGACCTTTTATGTCCTTATATGAAAGGTGGAAAAACAGGTCTATTCGGTGGTGCCGGAGTTGGTAAAACGGTTATTATTATGGAGCTGATCCACAACGTTGCTTACAAACACAGCGGTTATTCGGTATTTGCCGGAGTTGGTGAAAGAACAAGAGAAGGTAACGACCTTTATCATGAAATGAAAGAATCGGGAGTTCTTGACAAAGTTGCTTTATGTTATGGGCAAATGAACGAACCTCCGGGATGTAGAAATAGAATCGCATTCACAGGTCTTACAATGGCTGAATATTTCAGGGATGAAGAAAACAGAGACGTACTTATGTTTATCGATAATATATTCAGATATGCTCAAGCAGGTGCGGAAATGTCAGCACTTCTTGGAAGAATTCCTAGTGCGGTTGGTTATCAGCCAACATTGGCAACAGAAATGGGAAGACTTCAAGAAAGAATTACATCAACTAAAAACGGTTCTATTACATCTATTCAAGCTGTATACGTACCGGCAGACGACTTAACTGACCCGGCACCGGCAGCAGTTTTTGCACACTTAGACGCAACAACTGTATTAAATAGAAAAATTGCCGAAAAAGGTATTTATCCGGCAGTTGACCCATTGGATTCAACAAGTAGAATTCTTGACCCTCAAATTGTTGGTGAAGAGCATTATAAAGTGGCAAGAGGAGTACAAGAAGTACTTCAAAAATATAAAGATTTACAAGATATTATCGCAATTCTTGGTATGGATGAGCTTAGTGAAGAAGATAAACTAATCGTTCAAAGAGCAAGAAAAATTGAGAAATTCTTATCTCAACCGTTCTTCGTTGCTAAAGTATTTACAGGTGCGGACGGAAGATACGTACCACTTGAAAAAACAATTGAAGGATTTAAAGCTATCCTTGAAGGTAAAGTAGATGATTTACCTGAGAATGCTTTCTATATGGTAGGAGATTTAGACGAGGCAATCGAAAAAGCTAAAAAGATGCAACAAAAGGCTTAAAAATGAAAATTGATATCGTAACTCCTCTTGGGAGAATTTTCCAAGGGGAAATAAAAGAAGCGACTTTTCCTGGGATTGACGGGGAGTTTGGCGTCCTTGACGGTCACGCTCCTCTTGTTACAAACTTAAAGCCTGGTATTATTACTATAAAAAAACAAGACGGTAAAGAAGAAGTTATTGCTATAAATTGGGGATATGTTGAAGTAACTCCTGATCATGTAAACGTATTGGTCGATGGTGCTGTTCCGGTTACAGGAAGTACTGAAAGCGAAATAGCAGAAGCAATTGAAAGAGCGAAAAAACTTATTAAAGAAGCTGCTGATTCTGATGCGTTAGTAGCAGCTGTTGAGGCAAAGATAGAAAGTGCTGCCAGAAATATCTAAAATTCTAAGTAACCCTATAAACATATTAGTTTTAGGGTGGCTTGGAATTTACCTCTTTTTTGTATTTTTTGTATTTATTTACAAATTCATCTCTTTAGTTTCATGGATCAAAAAAGAAGAAGAAGCATTAAATCAACTTTTAATGAGTGATGTTTTTCCTATGACTTCATCATTATACAATTGTCTAGAAAGAGCTGCTAAAAAAAACAAATATTCTTTTAATGCCTGTATTGAAGGGGCTAAGAAAAAAGCTTCAAGCGGACTCACTTTTTTGAGTATTGTAGCATCAACTGCGCCTTTTATAGGACTTTTTGGAACAGTTATCGGAATATTAAATGCTTTTGCCGGAATGAAAAGTGTAACGACAATAAATATGATAGCACCGGCTATTGCTGACGCATTAATAGCTACGGCAATCGGTATTATTGTAGCAGTTCCAGCTTACAGTTTTCATCAAATACTTGCTAAAAAAGTGGAAGATTTAATACTGACACTAAAAATGCAAAGAGATATGTATCTTAGCAAATGAAAAAGCCAGATTTAAACATTACTCCTTTTGTGGATATAATGTTGGTTTTGCTGGCCATTTTAATGGTTTCAGTTACTGTAACAACTTATCAAGAAAAAAATATTAATTTACCTGAAGGCAGCAAAACGACACCGGCTATAAAAAAAGCTACTATAACTATAGTAATTCCTAATTCAAAATATGTAATCGTAAATTCTCAAAAAATGCCTATTGAAAATTTTTTGGAAAATTTTAATTTGAAATACGGCAATTATAATAAAAATTCATTAGTTTATATCGCTGCGGATAAAAATATAAAATACGATACGTTTATGAAAGTATATTCCGGCGTGATAAAAAACGGATTTACTCAAATAGGGCTGTTAACTAAATGAGGTTATTAATTTCTTTTCTTTTGTCTCTTTTAATTTATGCCGTTATTGTTTATTTTTTTATTTTTTTTATAATTCCGAAAAATGAAAAAAAGAAAGAAGTATTAATTCATACCGCAATTATCCCTCAAACAAATATTAAAACTCATCAAATAAATAAGAAAAAATCTATAACAAATAAAGTTGTAAAAAAAATAAAAAAAGTTGAAAAAAAAGTAAAAAAAATAGGTTCTAAAACCAATATAAAAAAAGGCGGAGAAGTCGATTTTAATGACATTTTTAAAAATGTTAAAGCAAATATTGATACTACTCCAGTAAAATTAAAGAAATCAGATGAAATGAGTAGATTCAAAGGAATAAAAAGAGTTGAAAAACTTTTAAAACATGTAAAAAATGTTAATGTAAATGTGGAGTTTGAGAATAAAAGCACATCTAAAATAAGTGACGAAAAAATTAATGAAATAATTAATAAAATCGGTGAAATTTGGTATGATATTTCGATAATACCCGGAGAATATGCTAAAATTAACGTAATCAATCAAAATGGAAAAATTTATGTTACGATTTTAGATAGTAATATAGACCAAACTAAACAAGAAGAATTAATCAACAGGATAAAAAATTTAAATTTCGATGAAAATTTCAATATGAATATTTTATTCCAAACAAAGGTAAACAAATGAAAAGATTAATAGTTACTATTATAATATTTTTTAGTTTTTTATTCTCGAAAGAATATGTAATTACTAAATATATAGAAGATAAACCCATAATAAACGTAACTTTTAAAGGACCGGACCAGGTAAAAAAAATAGTTGATATGGATTTTAAAGTTTTAGACCATTTTGAAATAAACGAAAGTGCTAAATACAGCTTTGATTTTAATTACGATAAAGTCACTAAAACATTAAAAGTTATTTATAAAAAAGACAATCAGCCGTTTTTAATTAAAAAGTACCGTTCTCGAAGTTATGCGTATTTTCCATTTTTGATTCACAGAGCCGTATATGATATCAATGAGTATTTTCAACTGCCGAGCGCTAAATTCTTAATAAGAAAAGTGATTTATTCTCTGCTAACTGCTCCAAAAGAAGCAAGTATTTACCTTAGTGACTATACTTTATCGTATAAAAAAAGAATAATTTCAGGAGGGCTTAATATTTTTCCTAAATGGGCTGATAAGAAACAAACGAAAATTTACTTTACAAAATATGAAAGAACACCTGTATTATATGAATACAATTTATTAACGGGTAAAAAGAAAAAAATATTAAAATCGGTGGGAATTTTAATAGTTTCCGACGTAAAAGATGACAAAATTCTTTTAACTATGGCTCCGGAGGGACAGCCTGACGTATATTTGATGGATTTTAATAATAAAACTATCAAACGAATAACAAAATATCCGGGAATAGACGTAAACGGTAAATTTTGGGAAGATAAAATAGTTTTTGTTTCGGATAGATACGGTCAACCGTATGTTTTCGAAAAAGATTTAAAATCAGGTGTGTTAAGAAGGGTTTTACATCATGGGAAAAATCAAGTAGGAGTGGATGCTTATAATAAAAATTTAGTAATAAGTACAAGGGAGACGGCTAATGCTTTTAAACCCAATACTTTCAATCTTTTTTTAATAAATTCTCAAGATGATTCTTTAAAAAGATTAACGATGAAAGGTCAAAATTCTTATCCTAATTTTTCTGTTGACGGAAGTTCAGTTATGTTTATAAAAAGAGAACATTTTTCGAGTAAAATTGGTATAATACGATTAGGAGAGAATAAGGTTTTTTATTATCCTCTTAGCAAAATGTTGCAATCATTTGACTGGTAAAAAAATATTCAAGGAGAAAAAATGAAAAAAATTGCTTTAATGGCTGGAATAGCGGCATTTTTAATGTTTGCCGGATGTTCAAAACAACCGAATTTAGAAAACGCTCAGCAGCAGCAAACACAGCAAACTGAAGAAGTTGCTACAACAACTCCTACAGAAAATGAAACTGTTAATACTGAGAATGCTCAAGTTGAAGAGCAAAATTTAGAAGCAACTACCGTTACAATTTCAAAAACTCAAAACAATCAGCAATTTGCTAAAAAATTAGCAAGCATCGTAGTGTATTTTGATTTTGATAAATATAACATTAGACCTGATCAGTGGCCTAAAGTTGAAAAGTTAGCCGAACTCATTAAATCAAATCCAAGCAACTATACTGTAAGAATCGAAGGTAACTGTGACGAGTGGGGGACTGAAGAGTATAACTATGCTTTAGGATTAAAAAGAGCAAACAGCGTAAAAAACGCTTTAATTAAACTCGGTGTTGATCCTAAGAAACTAACAGTTATTAGTTATGGGGAGTTAAATCCTGTATGTACGGCTCATGCTAAGTGGTGCTGGAGATTAAACAGAAGAGACAATTTCACATATTTACCATAATTTAGATACAATTCCTAAAAAGGAATTGTATGAAGAAATTATTTCTTTTTTTACCTCTTGTTTTATTAGCTGAAGTTGACCCGTTTAATGCAGGATTGAACTCTGAAATTCCTTATGGACTGACTCCTCAAGAAAAAGCTATACTTCAAAACAAAAAAGATATTAAAAATCTTAAAAATGAAATTTCCGATATTAAATCCAGGCTAAATAAATTAACATTAAAATTGGTCAAGTATGATGAAATTATCAGTAATTTAAATGAAAGACTTTCTGCATTTGACACTATACTTAGTGAAATGGATGCTACAAAAAAAGAGCTTAAACTTTTAAAAGAAGAATATAACGCAACTATAGAAAAAAATAAAAGTTTTGAGGAAAGATTAAAGAAATTAGAAACAAAAGTAGAAACTATTCAAAATAACATGGAAAATATTAAACAAACCATTAAAGAAATGACAAAAATTCAAAATGAAAATTTTCAATACTTAAAAAACGCAATAGATGTCTTGGTAAAAGAAATAAAACATCCTACAAAACAAGCACTAACTCCAGCTACGGCTATGAAAAAAGCAAAGAAATATTTTTTCTCAGGAAAACTTGATAAAGCTAAAGAGTTGTTTTTATTTACGCTTTCAAAAAAATATCTTCCTGCGACGAGTTCTTATTATTTAGGCGAAATTGAATATAAAAAAGGTAATTATGACAAAGCCTTAGCATATTACAAAAAGAGTGTAGAGCTTTATCCTAAAAAAACTTCTTTTACGGAAAGATTACTGTATCATACGGCAATATCTTTTGAAAAAGTTGGAAATAATGATGCTGCTAAGTTGACACTAAAAAAGCTTATAAACGATTATCCAAATTCAAAATATGCTAAGTTAGCAAAAAAAGAGTTGGAAAAATTAAAATAATTTGTTATAATATTTACTTATAACAAATCTCAAAGGAAAAAAATGGCAACAGTTTATGGAATTGAATACACTGTAAAAAATTCAAAAGGTGAAGTAATTGATTCAAATAAAGGACAAGCTCCTTTAGAATTTATTGCAGGAAAAGGACAAATTATACCTGGACTTGAAAAAGAAGTTGAGGGAATGGAAGTCGGAGAAGAAAAAACTGTAACAGTTAAAGCGGAAGAAGCATACGGTCAAAGAAATGAAGAGTGGGTTGAAACATTACCTAGAGATCAATTTGAAGGAATTGAACTTCAAAAAGGAATGACTCTTTACGGACAATCTCCTGACGGACAAACTATTGCGGTTACTGTAAAAGATTTCAATGATAAAGAAGTTGTGATTGATTACAATCATCCATTAGCAGGTGAAGATTTAACATTTGACGTAAAAGTAATAAGTAAAAGAGAAGCTACTCCTGAAGAAGCTTTAACAGGACAAGTTGGAGCTCAAGCTCAAACAGGACATTGCGGTAGCGGAAATTGTGGATGCGGTCATTAAGACCCATCTTTTTTTCTTTATTCACATAAAGTGACTGACTCTGTTGATTTAAATTTAAAAAATTTCATTGGAGGAGATTAACCTCCTCCTACAAAATTTAATGCTTCTACCTTGTCACCTTCATTTAGAGTATATTTATCCCAATCGTCTTTTTTTACTATTTTCATATTAACAGCAACTGCCATCGTTTTATCCAAAACTTTAAGTTCTTGTAAAAGTTTTTTTATAGTTGTGTTTTCTTTTATATTTTTTTCTATGCCATTTATAATTATTTTCATTGATTTTCTCCTACACGGTAATTTCTTTAATATCCCCTATGTCTAAAAATTCTTTATAGATTGATGCTATAAGACTTTTTCTGTTATGTTTTATTTTTTCGTTTTCAACGTTTACCATTACATTATCAAAAAAAGCATCAATTAAAGGTTTCAAAGATACCAGGAAGTCCAGTTTTTTTTCAAGATCCTTAATCTCTTTTACTTTTTTAAATTCTTCCCACAGTTTTTTTTCCTCTTCTTTTTCAAAAAGAGATTCATCAACTTTAATAGAATTTAGGTCAAAATCTTTTACAATATTGGCAACTCTTTTGAAAGTAACCGCTAAATCTTTGAAATCTTCACTTTCTACTATTTTATTTAAAAGTTTGATTTTTTTATCAATTTCTAATAAATTACTTTCTCCGGTTGCCAGGACTGCTCTAATGACCGAAGGATTTACATTATAGAATTTATACAGTCTTTCGAAAATAAATTGAATTATTTTTTCTTCATCTAATCCGGGATAATTTTCTTTTAGATCGTTTATAACTTCTTTTATGTCAATAGGAATTTTGTTTTCAAGAGCTATTTTTATAATATAGTTTGCTGCTCTCCTTAAACCGAATGGATCTTTATTTCCTTTTGGAATTTTTCCTATACTGAAAAGCCCCATTAAAGTATCAAGATTTCTTGAAATGTTTAAAATGGCTGAAACGTCATTTGATGCGCGGTCGGTGTATTGTTCTTTTATCGCTG
Source organism: Nautiliaceae bacterium (assembly GCA_027062285.1). GTDB lineage: Bacteria > Campylobacterota > Campylobacteria > Campylobacterales > Nautiliaceae > Caminibacter. Next base: position 12,298 of record JAMOTL010000079.1, on the reverse strand, counting down.
TGGCTATTTCTTCGTCTATTCCTTGATGTTTAGCATAGTAATATCCCATAATACCTTGAAGTTCAGTAAATTCATAAACCATTTCGGTTAGTAAATCTGCTTTTGCAAGGTTGATTGCTTTATTGATTTTTTCCGTATTTTTATTATATTTTTTAGCTAAATATTCACCTATTTTTTCTTCTCTTTTTACTTTATCATATACGCTTCCCAGGTTATCCATATAAACGATATCTTTTAGACCTTCAATACTTAAACCGTTTTTCAAGTCGTTTTCATAGAAAAATAAGGCATCACTTAGTCTGGCTCTTAGTACTTTTTCGTTACCTTTAATAATTTTGCTAAAATCATCCGTATAAGCGTTGCTGACTACAACAAATGCATTAGTAAGCTCGCCGTTTTTATATACCGGAAAATATCTTTGGTGCTCTTTCATGCTTGTAATAATAACCTCAGGAGGAAGAACTAAAAATTTCTCATCAAATCTACCAAGAAGAGGAGTAGGGTATTCCGTAATAGCGATAATCTCAGCGAGTAATTCTTCATCTATTTCAACTTTTACGTTGTTTTCATCTTCTATTTTTTTAATACCATCAAGTATTCTTTTTTTTCTTTCATCTTGAAAAAGAATCACACCTTTTTTATCAAGTTGGCAAAAATAATTGCCTACGAAATCAACGAAAATTTTTTCTTTGAAAATTCTATGCGGCATAGTGTAATTACTTGAAGTTACACAGTATTTATTAAATGTTATAGCCTCGTCTTCCAACATGCATAAAATCCATCTGACAGGTCTTATAAATTCGGCCTCACAAGTACCCCATTTCATTGTTTTACCGAAATTAAGGCTATTTAACCATTCTTCAATCATATCAGGTAAAATTTCTTTTGATTCTTTACCGGGTATTGTTGTTTTATAATATAAAAATTCTTGACTTCCTTTTGTTTTATATGTAACTTTTTCAGGAGAAATACCGCATTTTTTGGCAAAACCTTCCAATGCTTTTGGATTCTTTTCCACTATTGCTTTTGGAGCACCCCATATTTCTTGTACTTTATCAGGTTGTTTTAATGGAAATTCTCTATGCCAAAGAGTAAGTCTTCTTGGAGTGTAATAAAAATCAAAACCAACTTTTAGATTATATTTTTCTAAAATATTCAACCATTTTTTTTCAATATTAGGGAGTTCTTTTAGTAAAGGAATAGCCGGAAGTTCTTCTACTCCGATTTCTATTAATAAAGGTTTAAGCATAAAGTTCCTTTTTTGTTGCAATTTTATCAAAAAAAGATTTATAATACAGGGGCAGGGTATTATGTTAAACATTTTATTTTTTTGCCGATGTAAGTTATAATAAGTTGCGAGGAGAAAAGATGAAAAAATTAATCTTTATGATTTTAGGGGGTGTAATTATGTTTGCTATGAGTTTATCTTCGCCTGATTTTAAAGAAAAAATTTCTATTGAACAAGTTTATCCTGCGTGCGGTGGATTAAATATTTCTCCTGAGCTTTTTTGGGATGATATACCTGAGGGGACAAAGTCTTTGGCAATTACCATGTTTGATCCGGATGCTCCCACAGACCATGGATGGTGGCATTGGATAGTTGTAAATATTCCTGTAAATGTCACACATTTTCCAAAAAATGCCGGAAATCCTACTAATGAATACTTTGTTGATTTAGGTTATCAAACGGTTAATGATTATGGTGAAATAGGATATGGCGGACCGTGTCCTCCTCCTGGACCACCTCACAGATACATTATTACCGTGTATGCGCTTGATGTTCCGGGCTTTGAAGTGGAAAGAGAAGTACCGCCTCAGATAATTACAAAAGCGATTCAAGAACATGCTATTGGCTCTGCGTCAATTATGGGGTATTATCAAAGAGGATGGAAATGAAAAAAATTTTTTTTTTCATTTCTTTTTTCTCCATTTTATTAGCGAGTGATTTTAAGTTACTTTTAAATAAAATTGAGAAAAAAGATGATCTTTCTCAAAAAACCAAAATGGAAAGCAGCGGTATTTCGTATGTTATTACGAGATATCAGCTTGAAATGATGCAAGCAAAGACATTAATCGATGTTTTAAAAAACACTATTATAGGATATGCTGAAAGCCGATATGGGATTGTTGATCCTTGGCATAGTGTTTATATACCTTATAGCAGTTTCGGTGTTAGGATATTTTTAGATAATCAAGAGATAGGTGTAGGACAATATGATAATGCTCTTTTTTTGCTGTCTAAAATAGACATATCATTTGTAGATCATATAGAAATTTATTATATGACGCCTTCTTATTCTCTTACCAATGAACCTGCTTACATAATTATAAAAATGTTTACCAAAGATGCTAAACGTTATGAAGGGCTTAGAATTGCCGGAAGTTATGGTACATATAAAACAAATATTGAAGCATTAGACTACGCAAAACCTGATGCTTTTAAAAAGCATTCTTTTTTTTTCATTTATCAAGAACGGAACTAAATCACGAAAAATATAAGATTAAATCTTCGATAATAAGTAGAGATTCTATCTCAAAACATTTTCTTTTTACGGCTTATAATCAAGATACGAGATATTTACTAACTGGAATAGTTTATAACCAGGACGGTTTTTTGGGACTTAGTTTAGATGGTAATATCAAAACTTCAAAAATTTATTCAAATCTTTTACATTTTGGAATTGATACAAAAAAAGACAATTACAAAATCAAATATACTTTTGATTATACTAGAGATAAGTCAAAATTTGTAGAAAATGACAGTGGCATTCTTTTTTTTAATACTACAACGTTTGAACCTATTTATAGTGTATATATAACCGATTATGCTTATATAAATTCATTAAAAATTTTATTCAAGCATAATAATGAAAAGAATAAATGGGTTTTAGGTGCAGGATACAGAAATAAAATAATGGAATTTGATAAAATAGTTATAAATAAAATTAAACGAAATTATCAAGGTGATAAAAGAGAAGATATCGTTAATCTCTTTGCTGAAAATAATTATCAATATGAAAGAAATGCTATATTTTCCATTGGTTCTTCAATTTCAAAATATTTTGCACAAAATAACACTCATTTTCTAAAACAATTTAAAACAGGGCATACATATTTATTTAATAAAAAGAATATATTAAAAATTTTTTACCAGCATATTGAGTTTTTGACGGGTACTTATTTAAATTCAACTCTTTTTAAAGAGAAAAAACAAAAACCTCAAAAAACTGATGTTTTAATAGGTAAATATAAAAAATATATAAATAATTCTGATTGCATAGAATTTATCGGAATGCTTTCTCGTACTAAAAATATTTTAAGAGCTACTCAAAAAGGATTTAAATATTCAGACAAATATGCGCCTATAAAAATTATAAATATCAGATATCATAAAAACTATCAATATATTAATGATTTTATTTTTGAATTTAGTCATATGTATTTTAAAAAACTAGGTATAAAAAATTATGACAGGCTGATTGTTTTAAATACCCACCGCTATAAAAAATTTGAATTTTTTGAAAATATCATATATAGAAAAAGCAAGTTTAGTGGTTATTATAAAGAGGGCACAGATTTAAGCTTAGGTATAAAATATAATATAAATGATAATTTAAACATAGGATTTAAAGCAAATAACCTGTTAAACGAAAGATATGAAGCGGGTTATCCTTTAGTGAATTTTTTTACGAAGGGATACAAACTTTTAACTACTCCGCTGATTGAACGTTCCGTACTATTTACTGTGGAGTATATGTTTTGAAAAAAATCTTACTACTTTTTATAAGCTTGGGGATTTTGTTGGCATTTTCTAATGAGGAGAGGTTTTTATTTGAAAGATTGTTTCAAAGTCTTTTTAATAAAAAAATTATAAAAATATATACAAATAAAGAAGGTGCAAAGCTTATAAAAAAAAGCAGAATTTTAAAAATAGTTTTTACATGTGATAAAGCCGATTTGATTTTAGGTATTGTTGATATTAATTGTTCTAAACCTGTTTTTGTCTTGAATTACTATATCTATAAAAATAATTCTAATGTATTAGGAGCGTTTTATTGGAGAAAAGGAAGGCCGCAGCTTAGGCTTAGAAAAAATATTATAAAAAAATATAAACTTAATTTAAGTAAAGATTTTGAGGATTTTTTGGAATGAAAGAATTTAAACGTTCTGTTTTTATTATGATATTGTTACTTTTTACGATAATTTTTTCAAGTGCTTTTTATTTTAGTGTTTTTTCTAAAACTCAGACGGATTTAAAAAAGGAGACATTTAAATATTTATTAAATGAAGTGATAGATATTTCGAAAAATATAGAAAATTACAATAAGGGAATGGGAGATTTTAAGACGGTTTTAAAAAATAATCCTCTTATTCGAACAAATTATAATAATTTTTTAAATACATTTATTACTGCGAATTTAAAAAATATATTTATAGTTTATAAAGATAAGAATTCTAAATTTTTCAAGGTTCTGGCAGACGGCAGTAAAAATCCGCTTGACAGGTTTGAGTTTGATGAAAAATTCGAACCTAGATTTAAAAATAAGTGGTATGAAGTTTTACGAAATAAAAAACCTATTTATTTTAGAAATTCAATTGAAGGAATTTGGTATACGTTTTTATATCCGGTAATTAAAGATTCTAAGGTTGTTGATTATATTATTGTTATTGATTTTTCCACAAAGCCCGTGTTATTTATTGAAAAAAATCTTAAAAGTCTTAGAAAATTGTTTATGTCGTATGTAGCGATTATTATATGGATTATAATAGTTCTTGCTGGATTTATTTTTTATGATTTAAGAAGAGAAAATGAAATGAAAAAACTTTTAAAGAAAGTTCAGGAATTTAATTTGTCTCTTCAAAAAAAGGTAAATGAAGAGGTTCAAAAAAGCAGAGAAAAAGACAAGCAGTTGATTTTACAGTCACGTCTGGCTTTAATGGGAGAATTATTAAGCATGATAGCTCATCAATGGAGGCAACCTCTTAATGTTATAGCGGGAGTGGTTAATAACATGCAGCTTGATTTGGAATTTGACGAAATTGATAAGAAAAAATTAAAAGAATATAATGAAAAATTAAAAAACACTATAAAATATTTAAGTCAAACAATTGATGATTTTAGAAAATTTTACAGAGAAGACAAGCAAAAAGAATTATGTGATGTCAATGAATTAATAGAAGAAGTAGTAAATATGATAAAGCCTTCAATAAACAATAAAAAAATAGGTTTAAAATTAAAACTGAATTGTAAAAAACCTGTGAAAGTTCTTAAGAATGAATTTAAACAGGTAATATTGAATATCATTAAAAATGCAGAAGATATTTTAATCGAAAGAGAAATAAAAAATCCATATATAATAATAAAAACTTTTGAATGTGATAATAAATGCGTCATAGAGATAAACGATAATGGAGGCGGTGTCGCTTTACAAATAAAAGATGAGATTTTTAAGCCTTATTTTACTACTAAAGATGAAAAAAACGGTACGGGGCTTGGATTATATATGAGTAAAAATATAATAGAAAAACGGTTAAATGGAGTCTTGTCAGTTTATAATAATGAAAACGGCGCCGTATTTCGAATAGAATTAGAGGTGGAAGATGAATATAAAAGAGATCAGGGAAACAACTAAAGAATTGACTGCTTTGTTTGTTGAAGATAATAAAGCGGCACGAGAGGAGTTATGTGACACTTTTAAAAGATTTTTTAAAAGTGTTGATTGTGCGAGTAACGGATTAGAGGGACTGGAGTTATTTAATCAAAATAATTACGACTTGGTGATTACAGATATTTATATGTCGGCAATGAACGGGCTTGAGATGTTAAAAGAGATAAAAAAATTAAAAAAAGATACTTATACTTTACTTACTACGGCTTATAATGAAGCCGAATATTATTTAGAAGCCATTAAAATAGGAGTGGACGGTTTTATTTTAAAACCTATAGAACTTGATCAGCTTTTATCCGTTTTTGAAAAAATAATACAAAAACAGCGATTAAGAAAAAAAATTAAAAATTTTTATTCGCTTTTAGCGCAATATCAACAAGTAGTGGATAACAGTGCGATAGTATGTAAAATAAATACTCGCGGAATAATAACTTATATCAATGATGAATTCGTTAATTATTTAAAATATTCTCCTGATGAAATTTTAGGTAAAAGATTTTTAATACTCCAAAAAAATATTCATGAACATTATATGAAAAATATTTTAAAAGATGCTCTTAATGAAAATAAAGTTTGGAGAGGTATTTTGAAATTAAAGGATAAAAACGAAAATATTATCTATATAAAAGCAGCAGTAAAAGGTATATATGAAAATGGAATCTTAAAGGAATTTATTTTTATAGGTTATGATATTTCTGAAATAATGAAGCCTAAAAAATTTCTTTTAGATTATATTTCTAATCATCCAAACCCTGTATTGGTTTTATGTCAGATTGAAAATTTTGAAAATTTAAGAAATCTATTTGGTGAAAAACTCACGGAAGAAATTGAAAATAAATTTGAAAATATATTAAAATCGAAAATTCCTAATGATATTGAAGAAGTGTATAATCTTGAAAACGGTGTTTTCGGTTTGGTATTTGATAAAACGAATAAAAATGATTGTGATTCTTTTATCGAGAGAATAAAAAAAACCCAACAAGAAATAAATAATACATCTCTTGAAATAAATGGTTTAAAATATGACATATCTTTATTAATCAGTGTAGCAAAGGGTAAAGAGTGTTTTGAAAACGCAAGATACGGCCTTGAAGTCTTAAAAAAAGAAAAAAGAACGTTTATAATTGCGGACGGATTGGTTCAAAAAGCGAAAAAAAGAGCACAAAATAACTTAAAAGTTTTACATATATTAAAGAATGCTATTTCAAATAATGAGATAATATGTGCTTATCAGCCGATAGTGGATAATAAAACTAAAAAAATAGTAAAATATGAAACTCTTGTTAGAATAAAAAGAGGAAACGTTTTAATTCCTCCGGGCGAGTTTTTAAACGTGGCGAAAAAAGGAAGTTTTTATTCTCAGCTTACGAAAATAATAATTTCTCAAAGTATAGAAAAATTAAAGAGTATTTCGAATGTAAGTATAAATATCTCTGAAATTGATATTGAAAAAGAAAGTACGAGAAATTATATTTATGATGTTCTTCATGAAAATCACAATATTGCTAACAGAATTACATTCGAACTTTTAGAAGATGAAGAAATTTCTCATTATGATGAACTTGAAGAATTTATTAATAATATAAAAGAATTGGGAGTTAAAATCGCTATTGATGATTTTGGGAGCGGGTATTCTAATTTTTACAGACTGAAAAAATACAAACCCGATTTTTTAAAAATAGACGGTACTCTTATAAAAGATATTACCCATAATGGATTTTCGGCCAGTATAGTTAAAACTATAGTGGAATTTGCTAAAGAAAATAATATAAAAACAATCGCAGAATATGTTGAAAATGAAGAAATTTATAAAAAAGTGGCAAGTTTGGAAGTGGATTATTCACAAGGTTATTATTTTGGAAAGCCTTCTATTATTTAGTATAATGATACTAAAAAGAGTGCCTAATGGATGTCTTTATAAAGGAAATAGTAGTCAAATCCGAGGATATAGATTTTAACGGGCATGTAAATAATCTCAAATATCTCGAATGGATGATAAATACTGCTATGGAGCATTCGGCTAAAAACGGATTTGACGAAGAGTTTTATAAAAAAGAAGGTTCTACATGGTTTGCGAAATCTCATAAAATAGAATATAAAAAACCGGCTTTTGAGGGTGAAAAATTAACAATAAAAACATGGATAGATTCCATTAAAAGGGTAATAGCCGTAAGAAAATATGAGATTTATAAAAATAATGATCTTATAGCAAAAGGAGAAAGCGAATGGGTTTTTGTTGATTCAAAAACTCATCGTCCGAAACGTATCCCGCAAGAAATTATTAAAAATTTTTTAGAAACTCCAAAATCCCTTTCATAATATCTTTAGGACTCGGAGGGCATCCGGGGATGTAATAATCGATTTTTAAATCATTTCCTTTTATGGCGTAAGTTTTTTCAAAAACGCCCAAATCTTTAGTACAATCTCCTATTGCAATTACCCATTTCGGACTTGGCATCTGATTGTAGCAGTCAATTGCGTGGTGGTACATATTCATAGTCATAACTCCGCTTAAAAACATTACATCGGCATGTCTTGGACTTGCTACGAAATGAATACCAAGCCTTTCAAGGTCGTAATAAGGATTGCTAAGGGCGTTACATTCAGCTTCACACGCATTACAGCTTCCGCTGTCTACCATTCTAATAGCAAGACTTCCTGCAAAATGTTTTTTGACTTTGTCTTTTATCTTTTTTTTAATCTCTTCAAGTTCCCTGTCAAATTCCAAATTTTCGGTTATTATCCCAGTTTTGAGTCTTTTTTCCCAAAATCTAAGCATTTTTCAGTCCTTTATAAATCATTTCCCGCATAGCTCAAATCAAAACTTTTGTTAATAAGCGGAAAATCTGCGATAATGTCTTTATAAATTGTCGTATGAAATGCCTGCCAGTTTATGTGCGAAGGGTCGCGAACGTAAAATCTATCAACAACCCCGTTTTTGATTTTCATATACATAAAAAGTTCTCCAATAGAGCTCTCCACAAAACTCGTATATTCGCCGTCTTTAAACTCATTAAGTGTTAATTTTTTGTTTTTGTCCGTTTTAAAATTTTTAATCATTTCAATGGAGTTTAGCACTTCTTTGATTCTTACTTTAAACCTGTCTGTGACTTCGCCTTTTTTACCAAGCTGCATTTCATATCCGAAATTTTTGTAAAAAGAGTTGTCTCTCACGTCAAGTTTAATGCCGCTGGCTCTTGCCGCTACACCTACAACTCCGTATTTGAGAGCTTTTTCTTTGCTTAAAGCTCCTGTGGTATTAAATCTGTCCCAAAGACTAGCAATATCGTCCGTCCACTCTTCAAAAAACTCAACTTCTTTTTTCAGGTAATTTACAAAATCAATCAACGCTTGGTAATCAATTTCAACTTCTTTTTTTATCGCTCCAAATCCGAATCTGTGCCCCGTTATTTTTGCCATAACCCTTCTTGCCTCTTCTGAGAGCTTGCTCATGAAAGCAAGGGCCGGGGCAAATCCTGCGTCGTTTGGTATGAAACCAAGGTCGGTTAAATGATGAATAATTCTCTCAAGCTCAAGCAGTGTGAAATATTTTTGCTTTAGGGAGTTTGGAATTTCACTCTCATTTGCCTGAGCAAGAATATCCATAAAAGCAATCTGATAGGCTATGCTTTCATTCCCGCTTATTCTCTCAACTATTTTTTTAATATCTTTTGGATTTTTGCCCTCAACCATCTTTTCAATTCCGCGGTATTTGTAATAGTGCCTTACTTCAAGATGAAGTATCTCTTCACCGGCTTGTGAAAAGTGAAAATGACCGGGTTCTATAATTCCTGTGTGAATGGGACCTACAGGTACTACAAAAGTGCTCTCACCTTCAATTTCTTCATATTTATAAGGTTTAAATACACTAAAATCAATCTCTTTTTTATTAAAATCCTTTCTTAATGGATAGATATGTTTTGGAAATCTTTCATGTTTTACAAGAGGCCTTGTATCAAACGCCCCGTCAAATTCTATGCCGAATTCATCTTTGATTTTTCTCTCCATCCAAATGGCCGCCGGATATTTTGGCATAAGGGATTTAACGAGAGGGTTTTTCTTATCTGCGATTTGTCTTTTTGTTTCTTTGTCAAAAACATCTATTATTTCAAAATGCTCTAAATTATCAAGCGCAAATCTTGCTATCAGTCTCATTTCATAATCCCTTCTATAAATTCAAAACTTTGAGGAAGTAAAAGAAGTGCGGTTGAAATAAAAAGAATCAATATGGCAACTATTTCGCTTTTATATATTTTTTTTTCTTTTTCTGTGCCGGTATATAGCATGTCCTGATAAATATGGACGAATCTGTAAAAAATAATGCTTAAAAGTAAAAGCAAAATTATAATTCCTCCAATCATCAAAAAGAAATAGTTTGAATCCTTAGCTACATCTATCATTGCTTTAAATCCGTATATTTCACTGAAAAACATCGGACTTGGAGGCAGGGATATGATTCCTAAAAACATAGCGGCAATCATAAAAGCTGCGAATTTATTTATGTTTTTAAGCGTACCTTTAAAAATGTATTTTTTGTTTTGTTCTAAAATCTGTGAGCTTATAAAAAGAGCCGGTTTCATAAAAGCGTGTGCTGCAAAATGAAGCAGTGCCGCAAAATATCCGCCGCTTATCCAAAAAAGGGCGATAAGCCCCATATGCTCAATGCCTGAGAGTGAGAAAAGACGCACGAAATCTTTTGCCCTGTAAATAAGAAAACTTACAAAAAAGAGGGTAATTAAAATATATGTGTAGCCTATGCCGATGAGGTGGGAGTAGTTTATGTTTTTTTCAATTTCACTGAATCTGAAAAATCCTAATATTATGGCGCTTTCGAGTATTCCGCTAAAAAGCGCTCCCACCTGATAAATCGATGCCCTTTCAATATCCGCTAACCATAAATTCATTGGAAAAAATCCCATTTTAATAAACATTCCGATAATTACAAATAAAAACCCAAGCTCAAAAAGGTAATCGTTTATTTTTTTGGTATTGTGTATAAATGCGTAAAAATTCATAGCCTCTTCGCCCAAGGCGCCTTTGCTTGATGCGTATATTAAGATTATTCCAAAAAGAATTAGCGAAATAGCAATAGCTCCCACTATTAAATATCTCCAGGCTTCGATATTCGCTTCTTTACTTACTTTTACCTTAATCATATAGACGGTTGAGAGTGTTGCAAATTCAAGTCCCACCCAGTAAAGTCCAATGTTATTTGAAAGAATTGAAATGATAATTCCTATCCAAAATACCGCAAAGAATCTGTAAAATCTTTTAATCGATTTTTCTTTTAAATTTATCCTTTTTGGCAAATCTATCATAGATACGAAAACTGCCACCGCCACTATTGAAGAGACGGAAAGTATAAAGCCTGATAGTTTATCGACAAAAAAGTATTCGTTTACAAACGGATGTGTGATTGTGTAAATTACTCCGAAAAATATTGTAGAAGCTATAAAAGCCATTAAAGTTCTGCTTATTTTAAAATAACTCAATATAAAAATCAAAGCAGGCGGGATAAAAAGAAATTCCATTTATTCTCCTTGATATTTAAAAAGTAAATTAATAATCAAAATAAACATCATCAAATCAAAAAATATTCCAAGCTCTATAAGCATAGGCATTCCGTTAGTGGATACTATTCCAAGCAGAAAAAGGGCGTTTTCCATAAATAAAAAGCCGACGATTTTGGCAATCATTCTTTTGTGTTCCATTATCAAAAGCAAAGAGAGAAAAAGTGAGCTTATTGAAATCGCCACAAAATTAGGGTGTGTTGAAAATGTTTTTAATACGGGAGTGATGAGGTAATAGGTAAATACCAATACAACCGGTACTAAAATGGTAAGGTATTGGATTTTGATAATCGGGGTTATGTCCCTTGAAATTTTAAAGCGGAAAGTGATTTTTTTAAGTACAAGCGGAATTATTAAAAATTTTACGACTATTGTGACAATACCCATAATGACAAGTTCGGTTAAGTTATAAATTTTTCCCATAACTATGCCTATTAGCCCTAAGATTAAAGAATTTATACCATACCATAAATAGAGCCTGAAAAGGCGGTTTGTAAAAAGAGAGGTAATCAAAGTTGCCGTAAAAAAGCCTATTAAAACGTTTATCATTTTATTCTCCTACCACATAATAGATAAATAATGACAAAAATCCGAAAATTATTGCCATTCCAAGGAGATTTGGGACTTTAAAAAGTCTGAGTTTCGCCGTATTTACTTCAATAAGAGCTACGGCGATTGAAACCAAAATAAGTTTTGCGATAAACACCAAAACAGCCAAACACCAGCATAGATTAACTCCAAACGGTAAAAAAAGACTTACAAAAAGAGTGGCAAAAACAGCGAATTTTAAAGCGCCTGCCGTCTCTATAAGAGCCAAATCCGCCCCGCTTGATTCGAGTATCATAGCTTCGTGTACCATTGTAAGCTCAAGGTGTGTTTCGGGATTGTCAACCGGGATTCTTCCGTTTTCAGCAATTAAAATAATAAAAAAACTGATTGCCGCCAATATAAAACTTGCGGCGTGATTTATATCGAAATGAGTGTTTAAGTTTAATACGGCTTCACTGATACCTATGCTTTTTCCGATAAGTGAAATGGAAAAAACAGTCAAAATCATAG
>JAMOTL010000078.1 GCA_027062285.1 Nautiliaceae bacterium | reverse complement strand
CATTAGTGCTTGATGGGAAAATTTTTATAGAAGGGCTTGTTCAGTCAGAAGAAATAACAAAAAAATTTGAAAAGCTTTTAAAATTATAAAAGCTGTTTGTAATTTTTATAAATGGGCTCATCAACATTTTATCTATTTATTACTTATAAATATTGCTAATGTCGGGATTAATATGAAATGTAAGACTAAAAAGAACTACAAAAAGGACTACAAAAGGTTTGTCAAGAGATTTGACAAAAAATGTGGTATAATTATTTTTATAAGATAAAGAGGAGTTAGTTATGATATTTTTAAAAAAAATAGTAAGAATAATGGAAGAAAATGAGGCATTTGGAGTTTTAATTACTTCTATAGAAATAGGTTTTTTCTTAATTATGTCTTATGGCTTCGCAAATTTTATTAATGATTTTATCATTTCTTTAAATTTTGTAGAAAAAGTTTTGTTAAGTTCAATTTTATTTTTAATTTTTTGTTGGGTACTTGCTGGTTTTATTGAAGCGACTTTTTATGAAAAAATAGAAATAAATTCTTTTTTAAAAGAATGTATAACTAATTCTGTTTACTTAATTAATGCACTTATTTCTATATTGTTAGTATTATTACTATTAACGGTTAAAAATCCATATATTTTTTTGATAATTTATTTTGTATATATATTATTAGGTTTTGTTTTCATTTGGATTCTTAAAAACATATTTAAATGTGTTATAAAAAAAATTAAAAAAAAATTTAGCGAAGATGTTTTAAGAGAATTAGAATATTATTTTTTAGGTAAATATAAAATATATTTATTAATATTTCAATTAATATGTACCAGTATAATATTTATAATATATTCTTTATATCATATAAAATCAATTTTATATTGTTTTCCTTTAATTATTATAATAAACGAAAGTATATATTGGAACATAAGATTAAAAGTCTATAGATTAATCGATGTATACATAAAACAAAACAAAACAGAAAATAGATTATAGAGGCGAAAAGGGCAAAACAAAAACACGCAGTTTTTAACGCGCAATAAACGCTTCTTTTTCCTTTGTCCCTGAGGCCCTTACCTTTTAAAACAAATAAATTAATTTTTATTACATTGCGTTAAATTTTATTTAATTTTATTGTTACGCATTTAATTACGTTAAATTTTTATTTAATAAAATTAAATAAGTTTTATTTTTGTTGAAAAGAATAAAAAAGGATTGAATAAAAATTACTATTTTTAAATTCCTTTTTATATTATACCAACGATTTTAGGACCGCCGTTGTTTTTGTCGTCGGCGGAATCTCCTGCCGTTGTATTGCCGCGAAGTTTTGCAAGGAATCCGTCAGCGCCCGTTGGCGTTGTTTGTTTTGTGGCAGGGCGTTTCAGAATCCTTTTATGTTTTTTAAGATATGAATTAAACGTTTGATAGTTAATGTTCGTTCCGAGTTCTTTGTTTATAAAAGATAAGATGTATGATTTTGGGAGATTGTACGCTAACATTTGCGTAATCGTATCGTTTACTAAGTTAAGAATAACAAAGGGCTTTAAATTTCCTTTTTCTTTTTGTACAAATACTTTTACGTCGTCGTTTATAGTAAACATTGCCAATCCTTTTTTCTTTTATTGTATTTATATCTTTTCTCCATAAAAAATCAAAAAGTTTGATAATTTTTGATAAAAATTACTATTTTTTCAATATTTTTCATATCTTTTCATAAAAAACTTTTTGAGTTTATGAATGTTTTTGATGTTTTATCAGGAATTATGAATTTTGTATGTATTTTTATGATGTATTATGAAATGTTGATTTGGAGTATAAAATAGAGAAGAGAATATAACAGGCGAGCCCACTCCACTTCCGTTCCGTGAGGTCGCCTGTTGGGGTAAACCCCAAACCCCCTGCTGATTCCGTTTGTCATCGGTTGTACTAACATTATCGGGATAACAAACACATTGGCATATAAACGTTATACAAACATAACTAGTTACACAAACCTTGTCGTTCATATTATATAAGGCATTAGGAAAAAAGCCGACTTAAAAATAGTAATTTTATAAAGCATTAGGGGAAAAGCGCTTCCGCGCTGATTGAAAAAGTATAAGGACAATAGGGAAAGAAAAGTGTGTGTGTTTTTTAGCAGATTCCGTCGCAACCCTAAAGCCGTTCCGTGCGTTCTGCTGAGATTCCGTTCCGAGAATCCGTTTGCCACTTGCCGTTTTTATTTTATAAGTTACATTTTCGGTTACAAAAAAATGTAACCGCTAACCCCCCCGAAAACACGGACTTCCAAGTGCTTTTAGGTTACATCGGTTACATTCGGTTACATTTTCATTTTTAAAAATGTAACCACTGAAATGCCCGAAAATACGGCATTCCGAGGAAAAGGTTACAAAGTTACATAAATTTTTCCAAATATATATAATAAGAAAAATACTTATATACGATTAAAATAAAAAATTTCCAAGGTTAATAACAAAAAAAATGTAACTATGTAACCATATCATCAAACTTCCCGAAAATACAGCATTCCGAAGGTTACATTAATTTAACATTAAATGTAACTTTTGTAACCTTTACCAATATAAAACACGCAAAATACCCGGAATATCGGGCTTTCGAGAGTTACATTAAATAAACATTAAAATGCAACTAAAATGTAACCTTTAAAAAAGAAGAGGGCAGCAGGGGGAAAAGAAAAAAGCGTTTGCGTTCTACCTTTTCCTTTTCCTGATGCCCATACCTTTTTTAATGCCGACGGAATTTTCCCAGCTAATCGCCCACCTGCCGTTTTTTGTTTCCCCTACTGCTCCTTGCAGTTTTACAAAAACGAAACTTATTTACAACAAAAACTACAAAATGCTGCAAACGCTTTCTCTCTTTTTTAATTTTTTTTATTTTTACGTTAACAACGTTCCGTAATGTTCTATCTTGATAACTAAAATAGAACATAATAGAACACGAAATAGAACACAAATTTTGCCGGGATTTCGGGATTTCAAGCGATTTTTTAAAAAAATGTTCTATGTTCTATACACAAACTATTATATAAAAAAAGTAAAAATAAATAAGCAACAGGGGAAAGAAAAGAAGCGAAGTTTTTAATTTTTTTCTATTATAATTTTTTAAAATTTGTAGAACATTTCTTTAAAAAAACCTTTAGAAAGCCCAGGATTTAGGGCTTCCTGATGTTCTATTTTATGTTCTACGATGTTCCATTGATACTTTTTTTATACTTTGGCAACATTGTAAGAGTGTCGTATTTTCGGGAGTTTTTGTGTGTTTTGCTATGTTCCGTAAATGTTCTACGATGTTCTATTTCATAAAGACAAAAAAATAAGGGCAACGGGGGCAAAAGAAAAAAGCCATGCGCCCATTTTCCTTTCCCCTACTGCCCCATACATTTTTAAAAATCAAAACGAGTTATACCACTACGATGTTTTTCTTGATAAATAGTGCTGTACCACCACTCTAAAATTTCACGACGCATTTTTATTAATTCATCGGCATCTTTTTGCGTATAAACGTCATCTATCCCGTCTATAAATTTTGAATGGTCAAGAATTTGATGAACTAAAACAATTTTATTAAAGTCGTGTTTATAATGTATTTTTATCATTGTTAATAAAATATCGCGAAAATTATGTGATGTAATTTTATCATCTGTAGCATTTTGTAAAATACGGCTAACGGCGATATCTGTTAAATGTCTTTTAGTCCTTTTATTAAAAAAGACGTATTCACTACCGATGTTTTCATTTAATTTTTTAAACGTTTTTAAAATTATGCGAATACGTTTTGTTATGGGTAAGATATACTCACGTCTTTTTTTGACTATATCAGCGGGATATACAATAATGTTTTTATCCCAATTAATATAAGACCATTTTGTTAAGCGCGCTTGCTTATTACGCATTGCCGTTAAAAACATAAATTCAGTCAAATATTTACTTGAGACTTGAAAATTGCGGCGTTGGAATCCTGTTAAACTTTTATGATAAAAACGTATCTTTAAGTAATATTCTTTCAATTTTTCAAGGTCGGTTTCTATGTCTTTTTTCTTCTTTACTTTTTTACTCGGAAGCAAACTATCAAGTTTAATATCTTTTATAATATTATCATCAAGGATTCCCTTATTTACTAAATAGTTAAAAAACTGATTAAGCGTTGTTTTTACACGCATAACTGTATCGTAGCTGTTATATCCGTCTTTAACCTTAGTATTTGTTTTTTTATTAAGGGACTTTTGCTGGATACGCAGTAAAAGTTTGCTTATATCGCTTTTTCTTATTAATTTTACATCTTTATTATGAAGAGGTTTTAAATAATCCGTAAAATAATACATTTCCATTTTTGCTGTTTTAGCAGCGACCTTTTTACTTCTAAAATTTTCCATATAGTCAAGAAATAATTTACTAAATAATCTCTCTTCATTAAAATTTTTCTTTTTGTAGATTCCCGCTATTTTATCTATCTCATCAATTTTCTCTTCTTTATATAAAGCAGTCATCATTTTTGCTTTTTCCATCGCTTCTTTTAAAGAGATTCCCGAAACATCGTGTTTATCTTTTTTAAGTTCCCCGATAACCCGCTTAAACGTCGTTTTCTTTTTTCTATCATTAAATCTAAATTGAAAAACTTTTTTCTTTTCTTTTTTTCGCCAAACTAAATACAAATAATTACCAATATATAAAGATTCCTTACCTTCTTTTTCAAAGTCAAAACGCTGTAACTCTTTTTGCGTATATTTCGCCATTTTTCCGCCTTTATTTTTAATCTTGCCAACAAAAAGGACTACATAAAAAAAATGTCCGAAAAGGACTACAAGAAGGGACTACAAATTGTACCAAAAATTCCAAAAAAGAAAAATAGAGTAAAAAATGAAAAAATCTTTTTTGATGTCAAATAATTTGACAAACTACCGAGATTACGGGAATAGCAAGAAGTGAGGTTTTTATGAACGCCCTAAAATTGATAAGTAATTTTTATAAATCGGTTCATCAACATAAAGTCCATCAATAGTAAAAGGACCTTCTTCTTCAAACTTCTCAACTATCATTTTTGCAAATTCTTTATCTTCGTTAAAAATTTTATTGGCTATTTCGCATTGAGCCGGGGTTATGC
>JAMOTL010000077.1 GCA_027062285.1 Nautiliaceae bacterium | reverse complement strand
TCATAAGTCGATTTTTCAAACTCTTGAGGATTATATTCTCTCATTAAAATCCTTTTTTGTTGTAATTATACCAACTAAATCTAAATTTTCTTGTGTTATAATTTGGAATGTTTTTTGCTTGGATTTAAAAAAAGGATTAATATGAAATTTCAAGTGGTATTGCCTATTTTAGGATTTGAAGATGAAAAAGAGTTCGAACTTGAAGAAATAAATGACGTATTTTATAGATTAAAAGGCCAAAATGTTTCTTTTGTATTAATAAATCCGTTTAAAATCAGAGATGATTATGAATTTGAAATAAGCGATTCGGAACAAAATGCTTTGAAAATAGATAAAAATACCCCGTTTTTAGTTGCGAATATTGTGACTCTTAATAAACCTTTTGAAGAATCTACCGTAAATTTCGCAGCTCCTTTGATATTTAACTTGAAAGATAATTTAATGGGGCAGGTTATTTTAGATAAATATCCATATGGGTTAACAGAACCTATAAAAAATTTTTTAAAGGAAAAAAGTGAAAGTTAGCATTATCGGATACGGAGAAATGGCAAAAGCGATAGCCAGCGGCTTAAAAGGAGAGATTGAATTTGAAGTGGTTGGAAGAGATGAAAATAAATTAAAAGAATTTGCCGAATATTACGGATGTGAGTATTATCTTATCGATGGTTATGATATTTCAGGAAAAATCGTAATATTGGCCGTAAAACCTTATGCCTTGCAGGAAGTTTCAATGAGAATTAAAGGTGAAGCCGAGGTTTTGATTTCGATTTTAGCAGGCAAAACTCTTGTAGAACTTCAAAAATATATAAAATCCAAATATTATCTTCGTGCCATGCCTAATGTCGCTGCTAAATATAAAGCATCAACTACCGCACTTACCGGTGATGAAGAAGCAAGAGAAATCGGAGAGACAATTTTAAGTAAAATCGGTGAGGTTATTTGGGTTAATAGTGATGATGAAATAGATATGGCTACAGCTATTATAGGAAGCGGTCCTGCGTTTTTGGCAATGATTGCGGAAGCTGTCAGTGACGCCGGGGTTTATACGGGTCTCAAAAGAGATATAAGTGAAAAATTAACACGCGGGTTATTTAAAAGTTTTGCCGCAATGGAAGAAAATTTTGCTACAATAAAAAATCAGGTAATGTCTCCAAAAGGAACTACGGCTGAGGGCGTATTTACGCTTGAGAGTGAGGGGGTTAGAGGCAGTATAATGAAAGGGATTATAAATACGTATGCCAAATCAAAAAAAATCTAAAGCTTTTACGCTTTTAGAACTTATCATCTCAATAATTGTTATCAGTATAATTATGACTACAATTCCTCTTTTTTTACAGACATTAATATCTTCTTCAAAAGTTACAAGTAAAGAAGAGGTTTTTTTCTCTCAGTTTTCGCTTTTAAGCCTTATAAACACGAAATATTTTGACGAAAACAATACAAAAGATGAAAATTTTTATAAAGATTTGAATACTTCTACGAATGCCGATGCTTCTCTTAGAATTAAAGATTATACGACTGATTTAAACAGAATCGGTAAACATCAGATTAATAATAATATTTTTAGAAGCGGAAGTCGTGATACGGTAAGTATAATAGGATATAGCGTAGATGGAGAAGCAAATAATTCTTTATTATGGGATGATATTGATGATTTTGACGGATATGAAGAAAATATTAATTTCGGTGTAAAAAGCGGAGGATATTCCATGAAAGTCGAAGTGAATTATCTCTCCGATACACCTTCAAACAGTGGGGGATATAATGACGAAAATATTACATTTAATATGAAAAATGCTACGAATTTAGGAAAAACAGGTAAAACTAATATAAAACTGATAAAAATTACAACAGAATTTAGTGACGGAAGTAAAGTAGTTTTAGAATATCCTACATGTAATATAGGTGCGTCTAAACTTTTATCTTTTGAGGAAATTACAAGATGAAAAGAGCTTTTACTTTAATCGAAGTTTTAATAGTTATTGTTATATTAGGAATTTTAGCTACTATAACTTCTCAAATTTTGATTAAAATTTATGAAAATTATTATTATACGAAAGAGTATAATAAACTTTCTTTCGAAACGGATCTTGTATTAAATCAGATCGCTTCAAAACTTTCACTGAGAGTGCCTAATTCCTTAATAGCATGCGAATGTAATGCTTCGAACTCGGCAACGGCGTATTCGTGTAAAGAAGCTAATATCTCAAGATTTAATGCCTTGGCGGCTATTCCCATAACAGATCTTGACAAATTCAAAGTTTTAGAATGGCTTGGGAAAGACGTTTATTCAAAAAGAGGAATGTGGGATAATAATTTTAAAAGAGTGGTTCCCGGGTATTCGGGATTTGTGGATTTGAAAGATACAAATAAAAGCAGTGTAAATAATGATGAATATAATATAACGACACCTTATAGTAATTTTAACTATGTTATGTCTATTGATTCCAACTGGACCGCTCAGTGGGGAATAAGCGGAGATGTTTTTGATAATAATTATACAGTTTTAATTTTTTCAGGTCCGGACGACAGGGGTGATTTTTTAGATATTAATAATTCATACGGATATTATCATCATAAAGCCACAAGAGTTTTTCATATAAATAAAAGCAAAAGTGTATTTAATTCTTCGCAGAATAAAACAGTGCTTAATATTAAAGCAATCGATGAATCCAATTCCACCACTGTATATGAAAAATATTATTTGGTAAATACAGCTTACGCTATCGTGCCTGCTTGTAATGATTCGAATTGTAGTGAGTTTAATCTTACATTAAAATTTAATTATTATCCATGGAACGGAGATACGTATAAAGATAAAAATGAAACACTTTTGGCTTCGCATGTTACGCAGTTCAAATTTAGGGATGATAACGGTATTATTAGAATTTATTTATGTATTTCATCTCCAAAAATTATTATAAAAGGTGAACCTCTTACTGTTTGTAAGGAAAAGGTGGTATTTTGAAAAAAGCATTTTCACTGTTTTATACTTTAATCTTTTTAGTAATTATGGCGGTGGTCGGTATGCTGATTATGCAATTTAGCGCTTCATCTACCAAACATACCGCCAGAAGTTTTATGGATACGAGGGCTGAACTTGTTTTGCGTTCCGCTACCGAATTTGCTATTATGGCTCTTCAGGGGCATGATTACAGCAGCGGTAAAAGAATAAATGAAATCAATATGACTTATCCCGGATTTAACGTATGGATAAAATTTCATTATTTTAATACGGATTGTTCTACAGCTTTTAAGGATTGTTCGAAGATAAATACTGAAGATACGAATATGACTACATTGATTTATGTAACCGTGGAATCTAAAAACGAAGATTTTCACATAAGAAAAATACGCGCAACACTTCAAAATCCTTAATATATTGTATATAATTTAGATGAACGTTATTTGAAAGGAGTATCATGAATGTTACAATAGTTGGAAGAGGGATTGCATTAACCGAAGCGATGAAAGATCATATGCAAAAAGTTTTGGATGAAGTTGAAAAATATAACTTAGGAATATTACATGCTGATGTCATTATTGAAAAAGATAAAAGAGATTTTTTTAAGGTTGAAATAGTTATGAATATTCCTGAAAAAGGCAGTGCCGTAGTTCATTATGTCGATAAAGATATGTATGCGGCGCTTGATAAGGCAAAAGATAAACTCGAAAAACTTTTAAGAAGATATCACGACAAAAAAAATAACCATAAAATGAAAGATAAAATAGAATATCTTATGGTGGAAACCGAACAAAATGAAATAGTAGAAATGCCTCTTGATATAGAAAAACCTGTAAGTATCGAAGAAGCGGTTGAAGAGTTCAAAACATCAGGCTTATATTTTATGGTATTTAAAGATACAAACGGAGAAAAAAGGGTAATTTACAGAAGAAAAGACGGTAAGCTTGGATTATATTAGTTTTTTTAGTAAAATTTCAAACCAAAATTTCAAAAGGAGCCGGTAAATGAAAAGAACTTACCAACCAAGTAAAATCAGAAGAAAAAGAACTCATGGTTTTAGAGCGAGATTAAAGACTAAAAACGGAAGAAAAGTTCTTAAAAGAAGAAGAGCTAAAGGTAGAAAAAGATTAGCGGTTTAAGCAGTAAGGAGATTCAAAATCTTTATAAAAAAGGAAAAAGAATTTATACCGACTTTTTTACGGTATATTTTCTTTCTTCCGATTCGCTTAAAATATCACCGGTAGTTTCAAAAAAAATTTCGAAAAAAGCCGTTGTAAGAAATAAAATAAAAAGAAGAATAAGGCATTTATCAAAAATATTTTTGAAAACAGGTGAATTTGTAATAATAGCAAAAATCGATATATCAGATGTTGATTTTGAAAAATTAAAAAATGATTTTAAAAAAATTAGCATTAAAACTTATTCAAGTTTATAAATACATAAGTCCGCTTTTCGGAAATAAATGTAGGTATTATCCGACATGTAGCACATATGCCGTGTGGGAATTTGAAAATGATAATTTTTTTAGAGCTTTTTTTAAAACCTTATTAAGAATATTAAAATGTAACCAATTATTTAGAGGCGGAATAGATTATCCCGTAATAGACAAAAAAATTACTCCGATTTATGGGAAAAAATTAAAAATCGAATATTGGTATATACCTCAAAAAAATAATAAATATATAGTCATAAAGGCAGACAATGGAAAACAGAGATAACTTAAGAAGAATAATCATAGCGACAGTCATTTCATTTGTATTCTTTTTTGCTTATGATTATTTTGTATTACAACCAAGCGTTGCAAATCAAGTAGAAAATAACAAAACAATAAAAACGACTGCGAAAGCACCTCAAAATGAAAATAAATCAGCTCCCGTAAACAGAGATAACAATTTTAAAGTAGGGGAAATAGCAAAAATAGAAGCACAAAATTATGAAATTACTATTGATTCATTGGGGCGTATTTCAAGATATGTGTTAAAAGAAACTAAATTTAATACTGAAAAAGGCAAACATTTAGAACTTATTCCTCAAAAACTTCCGAAACCTCTTGAAATAAGATTTTCAGATGAAACTTTAAATAAAAAAGCATTTAACACTGCGGTAACAATAGATAAAAATTTCTTAAAAATCGAAAACAAACCGCAATCCTTAACAATAACCCAGGATTTGGGAACATTGAAAATTAAAAAAGTAGTAACTTTCTATCCGAATGGAAGATATGATGTTAAAATCGAACTTTCCAAAGGAACGGAATATTATATATCTCCTGGATACAGACCGAATGTAGCTATAGATCAGTTGACAATTCACGGTGCTTTAATAAAAAAAGCGGACGGAACTCTTGAGATAATAGAAGACGGTGATGCTGAACCTGAGAGTATAAATAACGCTATTATCGCCGCAGGGTTTGACAGATATTATACAACTCTTTTATTTTCTAAAAAACCTATTACGGCTGTAATAATTCCAGATGAAGAAAAAAATCCGGTACTTTTTGTAAAAACGGATAAAAATCTCGAACTTACAGGTTATATTGGACCGAAATATGTAGATACATTAAAATCAATCGATCCTGAGCTTGTCGATGTGGTTCAGTACGGAGTTGGGACATTTTTCGCTAGAAATCTTTTCTTTGTGTTAGACTGGCTTTATAAAATTTCCGGAAACTGGGGAATTGCTATTATTTTATTAGTGGTGCTTGTAAGACTTGTACTGTTCCCTCTAACGTATAAGGGAATGGTGAGTATGTATAAATTAAAAGAACTTGCTCCTAAAATGAAAGAGATTCAACAAAAATATAAAAAAGATCCTCAAAAACTTCAAATGCATATGATGAAACTTTATAAGGAGCATGGAGCTAATCCGCTTGGAGGATGCTTACCGCTGTTATTACAAATTCCGATTTTTTACGGGATTTATAAACTTCTTTTATATTCTATTGAACTTAAAGGTGCTCAGTTTTTATGGATTAAGGATTTAAGTGAAATGGATCCTTATTTTATTTTACCGGTACTAATGGGTATTACGATGTATATACATCAAAAATTGACTCCGACGAATTTCCAAGATCCTATGCAAGAAAAAATATTTAAATTTTTACCGGTTATATTTACCGTAATGATGGCTTCGTTTCCGGCAGGTCTTGTATTATATTGGACAACAAACAATATTTTATCTATACTACAACAATGGATTATTAATAAAATCATGGAAAGTAAAAAAGCTTTAATGAAGGCTAAAAAGTGAGAATTGAAGCAAAAACCTTAGACGAAGCTTATTTAGAAGCCGCAAAAAGACTTAATTGTTCTGTTGCCGATATTAACGCAAAGGTAATTCAATATCCCAGCAAAGGTCTTTTCGGCCTTTTTTCAAAGCCTGCAATTATTGAGGTAGAAGAAGATATACAAAGGGATATTGAAGAGATTTTGCCTGAAATAGAAGAAGGGTTGAAAAATCTTTTTAAAAAAAGCTGTTTTGATATAGATAAGTTTGAAGTAAAAAAATATGACGAAGAAACAGTTTATATAAAAATAGACGGAGCTGATGCCGCGCTTTTAATCGGTAAAGAAGGTTACAGATACAATGCTTTAAATTATATGATGTATAATTGGATAAATCAAAAATATGGATTTAAAGTAAGACTTGAAATAGCTGAATTTTTAAAAAATCAAGAAGAGATGTTAAGAAATTTTTTAGGGCCGTTTATAGAAAAAGTAAAACAAAGAGGCTACGGAAAAACAAAACCGTTAAACGGAATATTGGCATTTTTGGCACTTGAAATTTTAAGAGAGGCTTTTCCTGATAAGTATGTAGCGCTTAGAGAAAGAGGCGAAGATAAATACGTTGTAATCGGAGATAGACATGGAGACAATAGCGGCAATAGCAACACCTAATGGTGTTGGGGCTATTTCGATTGTTAGGGTAAGTGGTGATAGAGCACTTGAAATAGCAAAAAAACTAACTAAAAAAGATGACTTTCCTCCAAGAGTCGCAAAACTTTGTAAAGTTTATGATTCTAATAATGAATTAATAGATATAGCAATAATAATATATTTTAAAGCCCCTCATTCTTTTACAGGTGAAGATATTGTGGAGTTTCAATGTCACGGTGGAGTGGTTGTCAGTCGTATGATATTGGAAGAGATTTTAAAACATGACGTAAGATTGGCGCTTCCCGGAGAATTTAGCAAGCGTGCATTTTTAAATGGGAAAATTGATGCATCCCAGGCTGAAGCAATAGCAAAACTTATTGAAACCCGTTCACGTGAAGGTGCGAAACTTTTATCCCGTCAGTTAGAAGGTGATTTGGCAAAATTCGTTGAAGAGATTAGAGAAAAGCTAATAGAAATTATGGCTTACAGTGAAGTATTTATCGATTATGCCGAAGAAGATTTACCTGAGACGCTTGGCGGGGATATAGAAAAAAGACTAAATTCCATTGAAGAAATTTTATCCCATACGCTTGAAGTTTCTAAAAGAAGAGAGGGAATGCTTAGCGGGTATAAAGTAGCGATCGTCGGTAAACCTAATGTAGGTAAAAGTTCCATACTAAACGCTTTGCTTAACAAACAAAGAGCTATTGTCAGTGATATAGCCGGAACTACCAGAGATACAATTGAAGAAGATATACAAATAGGCTCACATTTAATAAGATTTATTGATACGGCGGGAATAAGAGCGGCTAAGGATGAAATTGAAAAAATAGGGGTGGAAAGAAGCAAAAAAGCTATCGAAGAAGCGGATATTGTTCTTGCCGTATTTGATGCAAACGAATTTACAAAAGAAGATGAAGAAATACTTGAACTTATAAAAAGTGCAAATAAAGACGTGATTGTCGTAATAAATAAAATCGATAAGGGTATAAATATCGATCTAAAAAAATTTAAAGATTTTAAACTCGTAAAAATATCAGCAAAAGAGGATATAAAGCCTTTAATTATTGCTTTAAACGAATTACTGGACAGTTACAGCGGTGAAGATGAACATATTTTAATCTCCACACGTCAGATTAGTGCCGTAGAAAAAGCTCTGAATGCTATAAAAGAAGCAAGGGAATTTTTACAAACAGGAGAACTTGAACTTTTCAGTTATCAGATACAAGATGCTATAAGAGCAATAAGCGAAATTACCAAGCCTTTTGAATACGATGAAATGCTGGATAAAATGTTTGGTAACTTTTGTGTCGGAAAATAAAATAAAGGAGATAAAATGACGATTCTTGAACTTAAAAAAATGATGATGAAAGCAAAAAAAGAGGATAAGACAAAAGCAAATGCTTTAATGATGCTTGTGGACACCGCTCAAAAAATCGCAAAAGAAAAAAGTGAGGAAGTAACTGAAAAACATATTCAAGAAGCAGCTAAAAAACTTGCTAAAATGGCAAAAGAATCAATAGAAGCAGGAATGGAAGAAGCTAAAAAAGAACTTGAAATTTATGAAAGCTTTTTACCAAAAATGTTGAGTGAAGAAGAAACTACTAAGATTATAAAAGAAATTATTGATGAAATTGGTGGAAAAAATATGGGTGAAATCATGAAAAGACTTAAAACAAGAGGTGATATTGATATGGCAATGGCCAGTAAAATTATAAAATCTCTTTAATTTTCTTTCTTTTATTCCATTTAAAAAAATGAGTTTAAAAGCATTTCGTTACTGAGGTAATTATAATAAAAAATCGTTTTGTGTTTTTCAATATTCTGAGAAGTTAAAAACTCTTTTGGTTTTAGATTTGAAGAGATAGAATATTCAATAGTGTTTTTTAAAAAACATTCAAAGTTTTTATATGTTTGAAATTTCATTTTTTCTTCAAGCTGGGAATTAATTTTAATGTTTTTTATGTGATTTAAAATTTTTTCAAGTTTTACGATTGAGTTTATCTGAGAATAAATTTTATATATTTTTTCAAGAGATAAGCCTGTTTTATGTGAGATATTGATAAAAAGTGCTATAAATTTGAGTTTGTTTTGATTTTTTATAAGTTCGTCTAAATTATTAATTAACGGTTTTTGTGTCGTTTCTATTGGCGTTGAAATATTTAATTCAATGATTTCATCAAGAATTTTGAAATATTTTATTTTGTATTTGAAATCCTGATTTAAAATTTCATCCTGTATTTTTTCCAGATTTAAGATATCTATTAAATTTAAAAGATTAATTATTTTTTGTTTTGAAAATTTTTTAAGAATTTTGATTCCGTAAAGGTTTACGATTTTATTTGTTATAACCGTTTTTGAGATTTCTTTTTTTAAAATATGCTCAACCGGGACATACGCTTTTGGAAAATATTCTTTATAAGCTTTTTCGCTTAAAAAATCTATATGTTTTTTAACAAAAATTTTTGTATATAAAAGAAGAATACTTAAAATGGGTCTAATAGGAAGTGAAGAATCAAACGAATTAAACACCTCCTCAAAAGTTTCATTTTGTTTTAGTATATCTGCAAATTCTTTAATCTCTTTTTGGGAGAGAGTTGAATCAAGGGTAATTCTCAGAGGCTGAAGTCTGTTTTGGGTTAATACTTTTTGAATAACTTCATTTGTTACTTTTTTTAAAAGTTTGCTTTCATATCCTCCGAGTTTTAAATTTACTTCATAATCGCTTATGTTTACACCCGCACTATTGTCAATCGCATCAACATTAATTTTACCCCCGTTTATTGCATATTCGGTTCTGGCTTTATTGGTAAGTGCTAAATTGGCACCTTCGCATATAGCGTAAGCATTTAAATCTTTGGCGTTTATTCTTATGTCGGCGTTGCTTTTATCACTTATAAGTTCATTTATCTCATCACTTGCTTTTACATAAGTTCCTATTGCTCCGAAATAAAGCAGTTCCGTATCGAGCGTTAAAAGTTTTTTTATAAGTTCATTTGGTGAAATTGTATCTAAATCTGTTTTTATAAGCTTTTTTATTTCTTCTGTTAGTTTTATCTTTTTTTGTTTTCTATCAAATACTCCTCCGCCTTTTGAGATGATATTTTTATTAAAATCTTTCCAAGAAAGGGAGTTTTCAAAAAGTCTTTTTCTCTCAAGATAAGATTTTTGGATATCGGGATTTGGGTCGATAAAAATTTCGTTTGAGGATATTGCGGCTATGAGTTTGAAATTTTTATTCATAAGCATGGCATTTCCAAACACATCTCCTCTCATAGAGCCCACACCAACGACACTTATTGCGTCTTTAAAAATATTTTTGTTTTTTTCTTCAAAATGTATATTGGCAGCTGTCAGGGCACCTCTTGCCGTAATTCCGAGTTTTTTATGGGAATATCCGTTTTTTCCACCGCTGGCAAATGCGTCTTTAAAAAAGTATCCTCTTTTTATGGCAATTTCATTTGCGATATCGCTAAAATCGCTTGTGCCCTTATCAGCCGCCACTACAAAATAAAAATCTTTATTTTCATCGACCTCAAAGTCAATCAAATCTAAAAGAGCATCAATATAAAGGCTGTAATATTGTTTAATCTCAACTTTTGTAGGATCTTTTTTAAATATCAAAAATCCACCCTTTGCTCCATCAGGTATAATTATTGCGTTTTTATACTGCTGAGTGGTCATTAAATCTTTAATTTCTTCTCTAAAATCTATTCTGTTTGAATGTCTGATGCCTCCACGGCTTATTTTACTCATTCGTAAATGAACGCCGATAAAATTATTATGATAAACAAAACTTTCGATATTAGGATTTATACCATTTAGAAGATGTTTAAAATTTTTTACGTTTACTTTAAATGAAATTGTTTCTTTATTTAAAGAGAGATTTGTTTTTTCGATATTTTTTACTATATGTTTGAAAATATTTAAAACTCTTTCTTCACTTTCATTGTCAGTTTTGAAATCGGTTTCGTTTTTTAAAAGTAAATCATTAATAATTTGAGGATATTTCAAAAAAGTATTAACAATAAAATCGTATGAATACCTGATTATCTGAGATTCATACAAAGCAAGCGCTCTTAGATATTCAATTTGTTTTAAAGAGTAACCGTGCCAGAAAAAATAATAAAATTTACAATGTTTTGATATTTTTTTTAGTAGAGCCAGTTTAATTATTTTTTCAAAAAGTTCTCTGTTTTTTTCAATTTTTTTATCGATTTTGATTGTTGTTTCATTTTTTTTCGTTTGAATAGAAAGTATATTAATTTTAAAATTTTCCAAAATATCAACAATTTCGTTAATTGTAAAATCATTAGGAGAGATTGTCAATATGGAGCTGTGAATATTTATTGTCATACATTTTTCTTTTAAAAAATAAAAAAAGAAAGAGATTATTTAGAATATAAAACTCTTCTTCTCTTTCTTTTTAATCTGAATTTTCCTCTTGGCATCATTCACCTCCTATTATGGAGTTTTGAAATTATACCATAATTTTTTCTTATATAAAAACAGCACTCATATAGCCAACTACGTTGCTTTCATCTCCTGTTACGTCAGCACTTGTTCTGTAATCGACTATTAACGGAGTTAATCCCATTTCCTGAGCTCCTATAATTATACCGGCAAGGCCTATTTTACCGCATGCTTCGCAATTTTCAAGCTTGCTTAAATCAAGGTTTTGAACGGCTTCTAAACAATTGTAATCTAGCATGTTTGCCGTTTTTAAATCGTAATAGTGACTTAAATCAGTTGAAATAACGACTAATGAACCATCTTCAATCGCATATTCGATAATATCTTTCAATTTCTCTGGTTCATAATCTCCATAAACCAATTCCACTACCGGAATTTCTCCAAAGTAGTGGTAAATAAATGGCATTTGAACTTCTGTGGAGTGTTCTTGATGAACTGCTTCAAGGTTTTGAACTCCGAATTTTTCTATAAGTTCCATAGCGAATTCTCTATCTATTGGTAAAAATCCGCAAGGTGTTTCATATACGTCTTCAAGAGTTGTAGAAATCCCTTTGAAAGGAACTCTATGGCTAGGTCCTATAACAACAACTCTTTTTGGTTTAGTATTTGCTGCGATTCTATAAGCGAAATTTGCCGTAAACCCGCTATACATCCATCCGGCATGCGGAACGATAATAGCTTTTGGTTTTAAAGAAAACACTTCCGCTGCTTTTGCCGGGTCGACATTTTCGTCAATTATTTTATTGAATCTTGAAATATAACCTTCTACAGCTTCACAGGTGCCACCATACCATTCTTTTACTACTGCTCTTCTCATTTCCATACTCCTTCAATAATTTCTCCACATTTTGGACAGCGTCCTGTGCCGTCTTCTTCTACTTTTAAGATATTTTTTTCTACCCTGTAAATGCTTCTTACTATCAATTCTTCTCCGCATTTCGGACAGTATGTAATAACCGGTGTGGCAACATTTCCAAGATATACATATTTTAATCCCGCTTTTTTACCGATTTCGTATGCTTTTAGCATAGTTTCCATCGGTGTAGGCGGTTTGTCCGTTACTTTATAATCAGGATGAAATCTTGTAATATGCCAAGGTATCTCTTTTCCCACACTTGCTATGAATTCGGCAATTTTAGTTAGCTCTTCTTCATTGTCATTGTCTCCAGGTACTATTAATGTAGTGATTTCTTGCCAAATTCCAACATCATGTAATCTTTGTATAGTGTCTAAAACGTATTCAAGTTTTCCTTTTAGAACTTTTTTATAGTAGTCCGGATTAAAACTTTTCAAATCAACATTACATGCATCTACCCAAGATTTCATATCTTCTATTTCATAAACACTCTCAAATCCGTTAGTTACGAAAACGTTTTTTAAGCCTTTTTCTTTTGCTAATACTCCAACGTCTCTAGCATATGGATAAAAAATGCTTGGTTCGTTGTATGTATACGCAATAGATTTACAGTTATATTGTAAAGCTAAAGCTACCATTTGTTCCGGACTGACATAAATGGAATCGTTTACTTTGTTTGTATGGGCTATTTGCCAGTTTTGACAAAAAGGACATTTAAAATTACATCCTACGGTTCCGAAAGATAAAACATCTGTTCCCGGAATAAAATGAAACAGAGGTTTTTTTTCAATTGGGTCTACATTAATGCTTGAAGGATGTCCGTAAACAAGATTTACAAGCTCTCCGTTTTTGTTCATGTTGACGCCACAAATGCCTACTTGCCCTTCTTTAAGTACGCAGTGGTGGCGACAAAGAAGACATTTGATTTTCCCATCTCCAAGCGGTTCATAATATTTCATTTTTTTTCCCCTCCTTATATTCAAACGACATTATTATTAATTATAACAGAAAAAAGGAAAAAAGTAAATAAAAAATATTAAAAAAATTGATAATGAAAGACTAAACTATTCTTGCTTTTAAGTGAGTGTAAGGGCAGTTTTTTCCTTTGCTGGCGAATTCTTCTATATTTACGTTAAAATCCCCAAATTCAATTTCAATAAATTCATCAATATTTATTCCAAAAAGTTTTGAAGGATTGGTTGAAACTAATTTCGTAACCGTTTCATGGGGTAGCGGCAAGGAGTAAGCAAGCTGAGTAAAAATGTCAAGTTTGCTGATACCGAAATCCGCTTCTTCAAATGGCACATCTTTTTGGTTTGTGGCTATATGATTTGATGATATAAAATCTATTTCTCCGTTTTTACATGCGTTTAGTAGAGCTTCTTTATCCTCTTCACTTCTTAAAGGAGGAAACGTTTTATAAAGAGTATTGAAATTTTGTAAATTCTCATCTATAAAGTATAAATTATCTATACAAACATCAACATATGTATGTGAAGGTCTGTTTTTTAATATTTCAAGTGACTCTTTTGTAGTAATACTTTGAAATACCACTTTCGCTTTGAAGTGACAGGTAAGTTCTAAAATTTTAGCTACTTCAATGCTTTCGGCATAATTAGGGATACCGCTGACGCCCATAGAATACGCTACTTCGCTGTCATTCATTACTCCATAACTTAATGATTTGTTGTTACAGTTTACAAATATTGGAATATTTAAAAATTCTGCATATTCAAATACTCTTTTAATCAAATTCATATCTTCATCTGAATTTATAAAAATAGCGCTTGCGCCTTTACTTTTTAAAATGGAAATTTCACTGAGTTTTCCATCATGAATACCTTCAATTGCTACTAAAAGCTTAAAATTTTCTTCATTAGCTCTTTTTAGATTATAGGTCAGATGAAGTTTGTCAAAAATAGGTTTGTGTTGAGGAATCATTAAAGCCGCGTAAACACCTCCGTTTTGAGCCGATTTTGCTATTCTTGCTACGCTTTCGGAGTTTTTTACGTTTAAATCGAAACTTTTTGGCACTTTTATTTTCATAATACGCCTTTTTTAAATATAATTTTAACTAAAAAAGGTCTGTAATGAGTTTAATGTTTTTGATAAATATTATAGTTTTGTCAGTAGTTGTTGCGTATTTTGCTTACAGACTAGGACATAATCATTGGATATTTTTAATAATATCATTGCTTTTATCGCCTGTTATAGGTTCATTGTTGTTAGCATTGTGGGATTATTATAAAACTTTTATAAAAGGAAAGTGATGAATGAAAATTTAAAAAATAAATATTTAAAAGTTTTAAAAGAGAGTTATATCGGAAATAATAAAGATTTGGAAATTTTTGAAGAAATAATGAATGATAACGGATTGGCTAAATGTAAGCCGGTATTTAATTTAAAAGCTTTTATTTTCGGGTGGTTTTATCTTTTATACAGAAAAATGGTAAAAGAAGCCATAGGGGTTATAATGGCTGCTTTAATGATTGGGTATTTAATGGCTCATGCAAAACTTCATCCGTTAATTGTTCTGAGTGCTATTATTGTAATAAGCTCGGTTCTTAGCGGATTTTGTTATTACTTTTTGTATTTAAATAAATTTGACAGAGATATGGATTATTGCGGTGAATACAATCCTGATATGGAATGTATAAAAAAAAGGGCAAAACCGACATTTATTTATGTAATTATCGCTATATTGATTATATTAATATTTATTTGGCCGTGGATTTATGCTCTTGTTACAGGCGCTAATCTTAAAAATTAAGTATAATTTCGTTAAAAAAGGCTTGAGATGAAGAAAAAAGTTTTAATAGTTGGAAGTGGAGGAAGAGAGTATAGTATCGGATATTTTATGAAAGACGAAGCTGATATTTTTTACGCTCCGGGAAACGGTGCCACTGAAGAGTTTGCTACGAATATCGATATAAAAGATTTTGAAGAACTTGCCAAGTGGGCAAAAGAAAATAAAATTGACCTTACAATCGTAGGACCTGAAGACCCTTTAGTTAAAGGAATAGTAGACGTATTTAAAAAACACGGACTTACGATTTTCGGTCCTTCTTCAAAAGCCGCTCAGCTTGAAGGAAGTAAAGTTTATATGAAAAATTTTCTTAAAAAATATAATATTCCGACTGCCAGATATATCGAAACTGATGATAAAGACAAAGCTTTTGAATTTATCGATTCTATGGATAAACTTCCTATCGTTGTAAAAGCGGACGGTCTTTGTGCTGGAAAAGGCGTAATTATTGCCGAAAGTAAAGATGAAGCTAAAAAAACCGTTGAAGATATGCTTAGCGGAAAAGCTTTCGGGGATGCGGGTAAAAAAGTAATCATAGAAGAATTTTTAGACGGATATGAGCTTAGTATGTTTGCTATTTGTGATGGAGAAGATTTTGTATTATTGCCGGCGGCTCAAGACCACAAAAGACTACTTGATGGAGACAAAGGTCCAAATACCGGAGGAATGGGAGCTTATGCGCCTACTCCTCTTGCTACTCCGGAACTATATGAAAAAGTAAAGACAAGAATCATTCGACCGACTCTTGAAGGTATGAAAAAAGAGGGAGCACCTTTTGAAGGAGTGCTGTTTATAGGGCTTATGATTGTAGATAATGAGCCTTACGTGCTTGAATATAATGTTAGATTTGGAGATCCTGAATGTGAAGAATTGATGGCACTTATTGAGAGTAGTGTTTATGATATGTTTTACAACGGAGCTACAAAACAGCTTGATAAAATAGACGTTAAAATTAAAGATATGGTGGCTGTGGGAGTAGTTTGCGCTTCTAAAAACTATCCGTATAGCAGCAGTGAACCTGCTGAGATAAAAGTGGATGATTTAAGTGATACGAACGGATACATAGCATATGCCGGTGTTAAAAAAATTGACGGAAAATTAATGGCGACAGGTGGTAGGGTACTTGTATGTGTCGGATTTGGAAAAGACGTTGAAAAAGCAAGAGACGAAGCATATAAAATAGTAGATAAAGTTCATTTTGATGGAAAAAAATATAGAAAAGACATAGCATATCAGGCAATAGGAAAATAATGGAACTTCAGGAAAAAATAGAAAGAGAAGGGTTAAAAGTAGCCTCAGTTACCAAAAGAGCGATAGCTATGGCTATTGATGATTTTTTAATCTCCCTGATAGTCGTTTTGGCTTTTTTTGACGCTTTTTCACAGGCAAAAACTTATGAAGACGTTATGAGGCTTACCGATTCTCTTTTCTTATTTATTTTGGCGGCTTATACTTTATATCATTGGATTTTTGTTGCTTTGTATGGGAAAACTGTGGGTAAATTTTTTGTAAAAATAACCGTAATAGATGCCGAAACTTTTGATAAGCCGTCCCTTTTAAAAGCTTTTATAAGGAGTGCTGTTAGAAATTTTGATGAAATGATTTTTTATCTGGGAATGTTTTATGCGGTTGTCGATCCTCTTAATAGGGCAATTCATGATATAGCAGGGAATGTAATTGTTATTGAGGATAATTAGTTTATTTTTATTAGCTTCATTTTTATTTGCCGAAGTTAAAATATATGCTACTAAAGCTAAAGAGATAAATAAAATCGTTTATCTTGAAAATCTTGTAATTATCTATAATAATGAAATTTTGATTCAAGCTAAGAGAGCTAAAATAATAGATAAAAAAATTTTTTTGAAAAAAGATGTTGTTGTTTTTTATAAAGAGACCTCTTATCTTGCGGATTCGGCAGAAATAATCAATAAGAATAAAGTAAATATAAACACTGTTTTTTTAGTAGATAACAGCAATGAAATATGGATAAAAGCAAAAAAAGCAAAATTAAAAAATGAAAATTTAATATTAAAAGATATAATTTTTTCCAGCTGCTGTATAGAAAATCCGGATTGGTATCTTCGTTCTTCTCGGGGTGCTTATAATAAAAAAACGAAATATATTAAACTGTACCATATCAGACTTTATATACATGACGTTCCTGTGTTCTATTTTCCTTTTTATTTCAATTCCCTTGATAAAACTAGACGCTCGGGTTTATTAAGACCTTATGTGGGATATTCTGCTAAGGAAGGCTTTTTATATTCCCAGCCGATTTATACTGTTCTGGGACAAAGAGCGGATTTGGAACTGACTCCTACTATAAGGACTTTTAGGGGAAAAGGTTTATATTCTACATTTAGGTTTGTTTCATCACCATATGATTACGGTGAAATTAAATTCGGGGAATTTATTGATTTTAAAAAATATAATAAAAAACATAATTTGGCAAATAAAACGCATTACGGATATCAGTTATTTTACAAAAGAGACGAAATTTTTAAAAATGATAAACTTTATATGAATATTAAATATGCCAACGATGTCGATTATTTTTATCTCAATCCGTATAACTATACGTTTGACACGAAATATTTGGTTGACAAATTAATCACTTCGAAATTAAATTATATTAATGAGTTTTCAGATAATTATATAGCAGGAATATATGCCAAATATTTTATAGATACCACAAAAGTTTCAAATGACGATACGTTACAAATTTTACCTCAGTTGAATTTGCATAAATACGAGCAAAAAGATTTCATATTAAATTCGTTTGATTTGAATTTATTTAATTATTATTCTAAATCTTTAAAATATTATCAAGCCACATTGAATATACCTTTAGCCTATAATTTTAAAATGTTCGATGATTATTTGAATATAAAAATTAGTGAAAATTTTGATTATGTAACTGCCAACAGATATAACTCTAAAACACAGCCGCAAGCTTTTTATCAGTTATACTCTACTATTAAATTTTATAATTCTTTAACAAAAAAAAGAGATTATATTCATATTCTAAACCCTGCGATTACATTTAATTTCGCCCAAAAAAGTAAACTTTCAAAAGAAAATGATTTATTAAGTTTTTCAAAAATAAATGATAGTATAACTTTTTCGCTTTTTCAGATTTTTGAAAAAAAGGATTTTTATTTTGACCATGATATAAAACAAAATTTTGAAAACAATTTTAAAAATCCTTCTCCAATGGAAAATATCTTTAATTTAAAAAAAGCAGGTGTATCCGCTACCGATACTAATAAATATGACTGGGATCTTCAAAGATTTATATATAACAGCATTTCGGTTTCATTTCCTGTAAGAAGTTTTTATTTTAAAATATCACATATTTACAATTATCCTAAAAACTGTACCCTTTCTCAGTCATATACATTAAGAACCGAAAAAAAATTTAATAAGTTTAAAAAAGGATATTTTGAGTATAATTATGATATAGAAAATAAATACTATAAATATTTTTTATTCGGTATAAAACTAAACAAAAAATGTTGGCAATATGATTTTAGTCTTCAAAAAGAAAGAATACCGGTTATGAAAGACGAAGGTATTTCATATACAAATAATTATATGTTAAGATTTAATATAAATTTCTATCCTATAGGCGGATTAAAACAGACTATTCAATTAAAATAAAGGACAATAATGAAAACGGAAATAAAAGTGGGACTTTTTGTCTTGCTTGGGTTGGCTTCTCTTTTATTATTAACTTTTCAAATAAAAACCCTTGAATCTTTAAAAGACAAAGGATATGTATTATATGCCGTTACAAATGATGCCAGCGGTTTGACAAAAAAGTCAAAAGTTAAATTAAGAGGTGTAAAAATCGGCGTCATAGAAAGTATGAAACTTGAAAATAACCTCGTTAAATTAAAACTGCTTATTAAAAAAGGTGTAAAAGTTCCAAAAGGTTCGAAAGTTGCTGTGGCACAGGATAACGTATTGGGGGGCAAATATTTGAAAATTATTCCTTCGAACTCAAAAGAATATTATAAACCAGGTGAGGCTATTACCGAATATGAAAAAGTGGCGTCCATGGAAGATGTTATGAATAATTTAAATAGTGCCGTAGAAGATGTTAAGGTGCTAATAGCAAAATTAAATAAAACAATGGATGAAAATACAATAAATAATATACATAAAACTATGGAAAATGTTAAGTCGGCTTCAATTAAGATAAATTCTATTTTAGCAAAAGTAGATGATAAATTGCCGGTTCTTATGAATAATGCGAATAAACTTATAATCTCATATAAAGATACGGGAGAAATATTAAAAAAAAGGCTTCCGGGTTTGCTTGATAAAGTGGAATCTTTAACTGAAAATTCCAAATTTTTAATTACCGAAATTAAGAACAAAATCAGTTCACTGGCTAATGAATATGTAAAAGTAGGGCAAAATGTCAATTCTGTTTTAGAAGAAAATAAGGAATCTTTAAAAGAAACCGTTAATTACGCAAAAAATTTCTTTGCCAATGGAAGTAACAGTTTTAAAAAAATTGATGATTTTTTAGGTGCCGTAAACAGATCCCAAATAATGGTAGATATTTCAACAGCTTATATGTTTAGAGATGATGATTATATGACATCAGCCAATATCGCTTATTTACCTAATCCTACAAAATATTATATTCTCGGGGTTACATCAAGAAAAAATTTTTCCGAAACAAATCCTGATGACGAATCAAAAATTTATATAAACGCTGAAATCGGAAAAAGATATGATAATGTACTTTTAAGAGGAGGAATTATAGAAAGTACAGGCGGTGTGGGTATTGATTATTTTACTATGAAAGACAAGGTAAAACTTACGGCAGAAGTTTATGACTTTAACAGTGAAAACGATATAAGGGGAGAAAGTCCTCATATGAATTTTAAAGCAACGTATTTATATTTAAAACATTTACAGTTTATTGCGGGTATAGATAATATTTTAAATACCGACGCAAGGACATTTTTCTTAGGTCTTGGAATTAAATTTAAAGACAATGATTTAAAACCGCTTTTAAGTGGAGGTGCGACATCGTTTCTAAAATAGAAGAAATAAAAGAGGCATGTCGGATTTTAGGTGTGCCGCCTCTTAGTACTTTACAGGATATAAATAAAAAATATAAAAAGCTTGCGAGAAAATATCATTCCGATACGGGCGGAAACGATGAAAAAATGGCTCGGATAAACTGGGCTTATGAAATTTTGAAAGAATATATAAATAACTTTAAATTTACTTTCAGTGAAGAGGAAATTTTAAGACAGTATCCGGAAGAATTTTTAAAAAAATTTAAGGTTTGAAAATGCTTTTTAAAAATAGACAAGAGGCGCTTGAAAAATTACTTGATGTAATAGACAAAGATATTATTCAGGACTGTGTAGTATTGGCAATAAGTAAAAATGCTATATTTTACGCCAGGGAAATCGCTCTTAGAAACGGAATGCTTGAGGGCGATTTTTTATTTATTGAAGAAATAAAGTCTCCGATAAATAAGGAAACATCTTTAGCAAGTGTCAGTGAAACAAAGGATTATGTATTAATAAACGAGCTAATAGAAAGTTTTGAAATAACGGATGATTATCTGTTTAATGAAATTGAAAGGGTCTATGAGGAAAAAATTTTAGAAGATATACATCAATTAAGGGCAGGAGAAGGTATAATTTCATTAGAGAATAAAAATGTTTTATTAGTGGATGAAGGAGCGAGTACCGGTCTTACTCTTTTATGTGCGATAAAAAGCTGTATCAATAAAAAAGTAAATTCTATAAATGTGGCAATACCGGTAATAGCCAAAGAAACTGCCGAAATGGTGGAAAAAATT
This sequence comes from Nautiliaceae bacterium, assembly GCA_027062285.1. Lineage (GTDB taxonomy): Bacteria > Campylobacterota > Campylobacteria > Campylobacterales > Nautiliaceae > Caminibacter. The sequence goes on along the minus strand of JAMOTL010000077.1, from coordinate 7,160 downwards.
GTAGATAATACTTTTTTCGCGAAAGTTGTTGAAGATTATATTGACACAAGATTTTATTTTAAGGAGTATGAAGAATGAGTTGTGAAGTAGATATTAAGATTAACGGAAAAGAACAAAAATTAATTTTAAATAAAGTGGCAAGACAGGCTGACAGTTCAATTTGGTGGCAAGAAGGTAATACTGTAATGCTTGCTACACTTACTTATAATCCTGATGAGGTTATAGAAGAAGATTTTGTCCCGTTAGTGGTTCAGTATGTAGAAAGAGCTTATGCGGTAGGAAAAATTCCTGCGGGATTTGTAAAAAGAGAACAAAAACCCGGAGATTTTGAAACTCTAACAGCTAGAATAGTAGATAGAAGTCTTAGGCCGCTTTTTCCAAGAGAGTACGGATATGATACCATTATTACTATTATGGCTTTGAGTGCCGATGAAGATAGTGATTTGCAAGTTGCCGCTATGAACGCAGCGGCTGCTTGTATGTATATGAGTTCACTTCCTTTTGCTAAAATGGTTCACGGTGTAAGAGTGACGAGAATAGACGGAGAATTAATATTCAATCCTACTTTATCTCAACTTGAAAAAGGAGATTTTAACCTTTTCGTTACAGGAACTAAAGATGAGCTTTTAATGATTGAATATGCATCTCAGGGACAAGAGGAGATTGAAATTATTCCTGTTGACGATATTATGCTTGATGGAGCACCTATAGAAAACACAATTGTAAAATATAAAACCAATGAAATTGATGAAGACGAGCTTATAGAAATCTTAAAACAGGCACAGGAAAAAATAAAAGAAGGGGCAAAAATCTACGAAGAAGCTCTTCAGAATTTTGTAAAACCGAAAATAGAATTCGAAGAGAGAAAAGAGATCGATTTAACGCCTTATATAAAACTAATAAAAGAGAAATATGCTGATGAACTTAGAGAAATAATAAAACATCTAAGTAAAAGTGAAAGAGATTATTTATTAAAACAGTTTGCTAGAAAAATCGCAAAAGCTCTTGGTGAGGAAGAGAATTTCGATGCTATTTTAAAAGCTGTAAAAGAAGTAAAAAGAGAAATCGTCAGAGGTATGATTCTTTATGAAGGAATAAGAGCCGATGGTAGAAAACTTGATGAAATAAGACCTATTACCATTGAAACAAACGTGCTTCCAAGAGCACACGGAAGCTGTCTATTTACAAGAGGACAAACTCAAGCATTGGCGGTGGCAACTAGAGGCGGTGATATGGACGCTCAGGTGTATGCTAATCTGACTGATAAAGAAGAAAAACTTGAAAAATTTATGCTTCATTATAATTTCCCTGCATTTGCAGTAGGTGAAGCCGTAAGACTCGGACCTCCTAGCAGACGTGAACTCGGACATGGAAATTTGGCGAAAAGAGCGATTGAGCCGTTAATTGACCCTGAGTTTGATGAGACCGTAAGAGTTGTAAGTGAGATTCTTGAGAGTAACGGTTCATCATCTATGGCTACGGTTTGTGCTTCTTCTTTAGCGCTTAAAGCGGCAAAAGTTCCTTTACTTAAACTTGCTGCGGGAATTGCCATGGGAATGGTTAGCGAAGGTGAAAAATACGCTATTCTTACAGATATAATGGGTCTTGAAGACCATGATGGGGATATGGACTTTAAGGTAGCCGGAACTTGGGATGGAATAACTGCGATGCAAATGGATATAAAACTAGGCGGTATAGCACTTGAAATCTTAAAAGAAGCATTATATCAAGCAAAAGAAGCAAGAGCGTTTATCTTAGAAAAAATGGAAAACGCGGCGGAACAAATCAAATATAACGAAGATGTATTGCCAAAAAGCGTTAGTTTTAAAGTTGATCCGGAACAAATTATCGATATTATCGGAACTGCCGGTAAAACAGTAAAAGATATTATTGCAAAATTCGGAATTACTATTGACCTTGATAGAGAAACTGGAAAAGTTAAAATTTATGGGGATGATTATGATCAAATGCATGCTGCTAAAGATTATATTTTAAATGTGATTTGTAAAGAAGATAAACCTAAAATCCCTGAATTTGAGCCCGGAACAATCCTTGAAGGTGTAGTTAAAAGAATAGTACCGTTTGGTTTATTCGTAGAAATTGCCCCGGATGTGGAAGGTTTATTACATATAAGTAAATTGAATGGAAAAAGACCGGATGATTTTGAAGCGGGACAAAAAATAAAAGTGAAAGTTTTATCTCAAAGCGGATTTAAAATTGAGCTTGCTTTAGCGGAGTAGGGGATGTTTGAAAAATACCCTTTTGAAAAATTAAACGAGCTTTTAGAAGATATCGAAGCTCCGTCTGAGGTTATTTCTTTAACTATCGGAGAGCCTCAGTTCGAAACACCTAAATTTATTCAAGAAGAGTTATGTAAAAAATCTAAATTTTTGAATAAGTATCCAAAAACCGCCGGAGAAGAAATTTTAAAAGAAGCTCAAAGAGGATTTGTAAAAAGAAGATATGGTATTGAACTTAAAAAAGACGAGCTTTTACCGACATTCGGTACAAGAGAACTTTTATTTAACTTCCCACTCTTTCTAAGACCTAAAAAAACCGCTTTTCCTAATCCTTTTTATCAAATATACGAAGGTGCGGCAATAGCTGCGGGAAGTAAAATAAATTATATGCCTCTTACAAAAGAGAATAATTTTAAAAACAGCCTCTCTCAGCTTGATGGAGATGAAGATTTTATTATTTTAAATTCACCCAACAATCCTACAGCCAGTGTGATGAGTCTGGATGAACTTAGTGAATGGGTTGAGTGGGCTTTAAAAAAAGACGCTGTGATTTTGAGTGACGAGTGTTACAGTGAGCTTTATTTTGATGAAAAACCTCCGAGCATTTTAGAAGCTTCCTTAAATGTGGGAAACAAAAATTTTAAAAATATTTTAGCTATAAATTCTATCTCAAAAAGAAGCAGTGCTCCGGGGCTTAGAAGCGGATATATAGCGGGTGACAGTGAAATACTTAAAAAATATTTACAATTCAGAACTTATGTGGGATGTGCTTCGCCTCTCCCTTTACAATACGCAGCGGCTGCTGCGTGGAGTGATGATAAACACGTTGAGCCTTTTAGGGAAAAATATAAAAAAAATTTTGAAATAGCAAAAGATATATTAGGGATTGAACCTCCAAAAGCTACTTTTTATATCTGGCTAGAAGTAGGTGATGATTTAGAATTTACAAAAGAAGCCTATAAAAGAGGCGTAAAAGTGATGCCCGGGCGCTTTATGGGAAGAAAAGGCGCAGGAGTCGGATATGTCAGAATCGCTCTTGTATATGATGAAGAAAAAACAAAAAAAGCATTAAAAATAATTAAGGAGCTCTTATGAGTATAGTAAGTAAATATCAGGAACTTGACAGGTTGATTCATCAGAATCAGGAAGAGCAGTTAAATGAAGTTTTTAGAGAAATTTTAAAAGATTCTTTTGAATTAATAAATAAAAAAATCGAAAGTAATAAAACTCTGGATATCAACAATCCCGAAGAAGCGGCGGCAGCAAGGGCTATGTTTGAATATATGGTTGAATTATGGGATGAAGGCAATGTGGATGAAGCGAAAGAAGTAGGTTATGATATGACATATTTAATTGATGATCAAAAAGTAAAAGAGATGTTTACTTTGTTTGTTTTAGGAATGTTGGAAGGATTAAGTATAGATAAATTTTTTGAAAAATACGTAAAAAGTGATAAAGTTTATAAAGATGTGTTTTTTACTGATTTTGATGAAAAAATAGACGAACTTGTAATAAAACATCGTGACAGATTCAGAAAAGAGTTTAGCAAAGATGCGTAACATCCATTTTATTGGAATCGGTGGTATAGGACTTAGTGCAATTGCCAGATATTTACATCAAATCGGATATAATATAAGCGGAAGCGACATAGCTGCTACTCCTCTTACAAAAGCGCTGGAAAAAGAAGGCATCAAAGTTTTGATCCCGCAGAAAAAAGAAAATATAAAAAATCCTGATGCTGTTGTTTATACCGCCGTAGTAAAAGACGACAATGAAGAATTAAAAGCCGCGAAAGAGAAAAATATAAAAATATTCAGCAGAAGAGAGTTTTTGCCGTTTATTGTTAATGATAAAAAAGTTTTATCGGTTTGCGGGGCTCATGGGAAAAGCACTACAACTGCTATTCTTTCTTCTATTTTAAAAGATGCTAACGCGTTAATCGGAGCTGAAAGTAAAGAATTTAAGAGTAATGCCAGAGTAACTAAAAGTGATTTACTGGTATTTGAGGCGGATGAGAGTGATGGAAGTTTTGTAGATTCGAATCCTTATATCGCTATTGTGACAAATACCGAACCGGAGCATATGGAATTTTATAATCATGATTTGAATAAGTTTTATGCTCATTATGAGAAGTTTTTAAAAAAAGCAAAAATAAGAGTGGTAAACGGAAATGATAAATTTATAAAAACTCTTGATTTACCTATGAAAAAAGTTTATTTAAACGATGCTAAGAATATTAGATTTGAAATTAGAGAGAATTTACCAAAAAGTGTTTTTGAGTATAAAGGTAAAGAGTTTGAAGTATACGGATTCGGAAAACATTTGGTATTGGATGCTATGCTGGCAATAGAAGCGGCCAGTGAATTTATGAGTTTGGAAGAGATAGCTAAGAATATAAAAAATTATATCGGTATTAAAAAAAGATTCGATATTTTAAGACATACGGATGATTTTGTACTGATAGATGACTATGGACATCATCCTACTGAAATAAAGGCTACGCTTCATTCGGCAAAAGAATATGCTAAATTAAACGGTATTGATAAAGTAATAGCTATCTGGCAGCCGCATAAATATTCAAGAACCATTGATAATCTCGAAGGGTTTGTTGAATGTTTTAACGAAGCTGATGAGCTTATAATTTTACCGGTATGGGCTGCCGGAGAACAAAAAGTGGATATTGATTTTGAAAAACATTTCGCTAAACACAACCCTCAATTTGTAGATAGAATTAAAGTTGATGGAAATAATATTATGTTAATTAAAAACGACAATATTATTGAAAATATTGACAAAGGACTTGTAATAGGTTTTGGAGCAGGGGATATTACTTATCAGCTAAGAGGTTATTTATAAAATACCTCTTAGTTGAGAGCATTTGTACAGATTGGTATAAACATCATATAATTTTTCTTCTTCGTATTGAATTCTTCTTAATAAAAAATGTTTAATTTTTTCTATCAAAAGCAATGCTTCATTGTGTCTGTTTTCTTTTATAGCTGTTTTTAATTTATCAAACAGATATAAATTTTTGCTTATTTCTTCTTTTATTTTTTTAAGCTTTTTCAAGTCACAGTATTTGTATCTAAATTCTAAATAGGTATAAAGTTTGGAATTTTCTAATAATAAATGCAAATTTAATTCATCTAAAAAATCGGAAAGTTTTTTTAATGTATCGTTTGAACTGTCTTTTACGGCTTTTTCTAAAAGATTAAATAATTTTGCAAGGGCTTCATGGTCTTTGTGAAGTGTTGAGATTAATCTACCGTTGAAGTGTTTGTCGATTTTTTTTCGTGAGATTTTTCTAATGAAGTTAAACATAATAACTCCTTTTATTCATTATACAATTTTTTAGTGCTATAAAAGTGTTATAATTAATAAAAAGGCTTTATATGAAAACATGTGGAATAATCGGTGGAATGAGCTGGGAGAGTACATTAACGTATTACAAAATAATAAATGAAGAAATAAATAAAAAGCTAGGAAGTCTTCACAGCGCAAAAATAATTCTTTATAGTGTGGATTTTGAAGAGATAGCAGCTCAGCAAAGAGAAGGTAATTGGCAGGGAAGTGCTGAAATATTATCAACTGCGGCAAAATCTCTTGAAAAAGCGGGGGCTGATTTCGCATTAATAGCCACAAATACCATGCATAAAGTCGCAGATGAGGTAAAAAAAGCTGTTAATATTCCTCTTTTGGATATTAGAGATGCAGTTATTGAAAAAATTAAAAAAGACAATATTAAAAAAGTACTGCTTTTAGGTACCAAGTTTACAATGGAAGATGATTTTTATAAAAACTACTTACAAAAAAGCGGTATTGAAGTAGAAGTACCAAATGAAAAAGATAGGGATTTAATTCACAAAGTGATTTTTAATGAGCTATGCCTTGGAATAACTAAAAATAGTTCAAAAGAAAATTTTTTAAATATTATTGAAAAAAGCTCAGCTGATGGGGTGATACTCGGATGTACGGAAATAGGCCTGCTTATAAAAAAAGAAGATACCGATAAAAAAATATACGATACTACTGAAATACATGCAAAAAAAGCAGTTCAGTTAATGCTCTAAATATTTTTTAACATCTTCAAGTATTGCGATGTCTTTAACCTCATCGAAATATTTGAAACTCTCTCCGCTTTGTATTTTTCCATCAAGCAAATCTCCCGATTTTCTAAACTCCAAATCAAGTTCGGCGATTTTAAACCCGTCAAGCGTGTTAGCAAACGCTTTTAATCTTTTATTATTTTTATCGTTTGTGTATAAAAAACAATATCCTTTCTGTCCGTATCTTCCCACTCTTCCTCTAAGTTGATGTAAAGTGGCTAGTCCTAGTCTTTCCGCTCCAACAATTACAATAGTTGTCAGTCTTGGAAGAGAAATTCCGACTTCGATTACGGTTGTTGTTATTAAAATATTTCCTTTTTCTCTAAATTCCACCAAAATATCTTCTTTGTTTTTATCTTTTCCATGGGTTATATATACTTTATCAAAATATTTAAGCCAAAAATCTTTGCCTTCTTCTATGCTTTGATAGCCGAAATTTTGAGATTCTTCCACAAGCGGGTAAACTATTACGATTTGGTTGCCTGCGTTTATCTCTTTTTGAATATGCGCAATAAGTTCTTTAAAGTCTTCTTTTGAGATTATCTTAGTATCAATGTTTTTTTTAAAAGGAAGTTCTTTTATTAAGGAAACTTTTACAAAACTGCTCATAATCAGTGCCTGTGTTCGTGGAATGGGGGTGGCGCTGAACTGAAAATAGTGAGGTAGGGTTTTTGAATCGCTTACCAGCTTCTCAAGAAGCGCTCTTTGTTTGGTTCCGAATCTGTGTTGTTCGTCAACCATAATGACGTTGAGTTTCGGCAGGTTTTGATATAAAAGGGCGTGAGTGCCTATTAATAGATCTGCCGATTTTATA
>JAMOTL010000076.1 GCA_027062285.1 Nautiliaceae bacterium | reverse complement strand
GTGCCTCCAAACAGTCCTTTAAAAAATATGCTTGTATTTAAGGAAGACAAATGAAAAGAATAATTAGCGTAATAGTTGAAAACGAACACGGAGTTTTGGCAAGAGTGGTTAATATGTTTGCCGCAAGGGGTTATAATATAACTTCTCTGACCGTAGCTCCCATTCTAAACAGCGAATTTAGTAGAATGACGATTATGAGTGAAGGCGACCCTAAAATTTTTGAACAGATTGTAAAACAACTTTATAAACTAATTCCGGTATATAAAGTAATTGAAAGTGATGATTTTATCGAAAAAGAGATGGCAATGGTTAAATTTTCCCTAAAAGATGTTACCGATAACCTTGCCGATATTGATGCGCTCGCAAGGTGTTATAACGGACATATTTCAAATGTAAATGATAAAAGCGTTGTAGTGAGCGTGGTTGACAGACCTAACAGAATTGATAACTTTTTAAAAGCTATGCAAGCAAAATTTAAAAATCTTGAAATTGTAAGAAGCGGGGTTAGTGTTATTGAAAGGTAAATTATGAAACTTAGCGAAATATGTAAAATTTTAGAAATAGATTGCGATTTAAAACAAGATAAAGAGATTACAGGGATAAATACGCTTCAAGACGCAAACGAAAATGAAATTAGTTTTTTAGAAAATCCTAAATACGCGAAATTTTTAAAAAATACGAAAGCGGGAGCGATTTTAATCAGAAAAGAAGATGCGGTGGATTTACCGGTAGGTACTATTGCTCTTATTACGGATGAGCCGTATTTAAAATTAGCAATTCTTACAAAATATTTCGCAAAAGAGCCTTGGGAAGATGGCGGATATCAAGTGGCGAAGAACGTTAAAATAGATCCGAGTGTAAGAATAGCAAAAGGTGTAAAAATAGGGAAAAACGTAACAATAATGCCTCATGTTAGTATCGGACCGGATGTGGAGATAGAAGAAGGAAGCGTTATTTATCCGAATGTAACTATTTATAGAGACACTAAGATAGGTAAAAATGTAAAAATCCATGCAGGAAGCGTAATAGGAAGTGACGGATTTGGGTATGCTCATACAAAAACGGGAGAACATATAAAGATTTATCATTTGGGACGGGTTGTAATAGAAGATGAAGTGGAAATAGGAGCTAATACAACGGTTGATAGGGCTGTATTTGGCGAAACAAGGATTAAAAAAGGTTCAAAGATAGATAATTTGGTTCAGATTGGACATAACTGTGAAATAGGTGAAAATACGATTCTTGTAAGTCAGGTGGGACTCTCTGGCAGCAGTAAACTTGGAAGAAATGTGGTAATGGGAGGTCAGGCCGCAACTGCCGGACATCTTGAAATAGCTCCTTTTACCACTATAGCCGCAAGAGGTGGCGTTACTAAAACAATAAAAGAGCCGGGAATTTACAGCGGATTTCCACTTATGCCTCACAAACAATGGTTAAAACTTCAAGGACTTTTACAAAGACTTCTAAAAAAATCTTAATTTCTTGATATAAATCAAAATTCATCTCCTCTTTTTTAGTTAAAATTAACAAAAAAGGAGGGGAGATGAAAGTATATCTTGATAATAATTCCACGACTCCCATGGACGAATATGTAAAAAAAGTCTATTGTGACACAACTAAGTATTTTGGAAATATAAACGTAATTTATGACCTGGGAATTGAAGCAAGACAAAAACTTAATGAAGCGTATGATATATTATATCCCGGAATCGGAGCGGCAGATGAAGATGATATAATAATAACTTCTTCTACCACAGAAGGTAATAACGCAGTCATAAAAACATTTCTTGATTTATATTTAAAAGGAAGCGGTAAAAAACATATCATAACTACTATCGCCGAGCATTCATCAATCAAGGCTACTTGTGCTTATGCTAAAACTTTCGGAATGGAGGTAACATATCTTCCGACGGATGAAAACGGAAGAGTTTCACCTCAAGATGTTGAAAACGCAATAAGGGAAGATACAGCCCTTATAAGCGTACTTTTTGCGTCAAATGAAAGTGGTGCGATTCAACCGATTAGTGAAATTGCACAGATAGCAAAAAAATATAATATTCCTTTTCACAGTGACGGAGCTCAAGCAATCGGCAAAGCTGAAGTAAATGTAAGAGAGCTAGGGGTTGATTATTTTACATTCAGTGCTCATAAGTTTCACGGACCAAAAGGAGTGGGAGCTTTATACGTAAAAGAAGGAGCCCCGTATGTGAATTTAATTCACGGCGGTAATCAAATGGGCGGTAAAAGAGGAGGAAGCGTATATCTAAACGGCGCAATTGCCATGGCTGAAGCTTTGAAACTGGCAAACACTCATCTCGATGAAATGTATAGCAGTGTGGCAAAGTTAAGAGATAAACTAGAAGAAGCAATTTTAAAAATTCCAGACACAAAAACATATGTAGATAAAAAATACCGTCTTCCAAATACCGTTGTTGCTTCATTTAAAGGAATAGAGGGTGAGGCGATGCTTTGGGATTTGAATATGCATAAGATATATGCTGCTACGGGGAGTAGTTGCAGTAGTGAAAGGTTAGAGGGCAGCGAAGTGCTTGAAGCTTTAGGTGAAGACCCTGAAATCGCGCATACGGGAATTATATTTTCGCTCAGCCGCTTTACTGCTGAAGAAGAAATAAACTACGTAATAGAAGTGCTTCCAAAAATAGTTAAGAGATTAAGAAGTATTTCAATGACATACGCAAAAGTAAAACCGGAGTAGGAAATGTTTAGAATAGGTATGAGATTTTTATCGGCATATCTGCTTTTATCGGTCGGGTTATATTTTTTCGTAAAATAATTATAAGGAGAGAACAGTGGGAAGAAATGATTTGATAACAGGAAACGTTTGGGAGCAATACTCGAATAAAGTAATTGAGAGAATGAATAATCCTAAATTTTTGGGAGAGTTTACCGAAGAAGACGCTAAGAAAAGAAATGCTAAATTAGTTGTAGCGGATTTTGGAAGTGAGGCGTGTGGGGATGCTGTCAGGCTTTACTGGCTGGTAGATCCTAAAACGGATAAGATAATCGATGCGAGGTTTAAGAGTTTCGGATGTGGTACGGCAATTGCTTCAAGCGACGTTATGACAGAACTTACAATAGGAAAAACGGTTGATGAAGCTATGAAGGTTACTAATTTAGATGTTGAAAAGGCATTGAGAGATGAACCGGACAAACCTGCTTTTCCACCTCAAAAGATGCACTGTAGCGTAATGGCTTATGATGTTATTATGGAAGCGGCTGCTAAATATAAAGGAAAAGACGTAAAAGATTTAAAAGACGATGAGATTGTATGTGAGTGTGCAAGGGTTACGAGAAAAGAGATTGAAGATATAGTCAGAAAATATAATGTAAAAACAGTTGAAGAACTTCAAAAATACACTGATGCCGGAAAATATTGTAAAAGCTGCGTAGCGCCCGGAGGTCATGAAGAAAGAGATGTATATCTTGTGGATATTATAAGAGAAGTTCAAGAACAGATGAAAAAAGAAAAACTAAACGAAGCCGCTACTGCGGAAGATTTTGAAAAAATGAGCTTAATTAAAAAGATAAAAGCGATAGAGGAGTTTTTAGATAAAAAAATAAAACCTATGCTTGCAATGGATGGGGGTAGTTTAGAACTTGTGGATATCAGAGAAGAAGACGGTATAACCAAAGTATATGTAAAATACTTAGGAGCCTGTGCTACGTGTGCGAGCGGGGCTATGACACTTTACGCAATAGAAGAAGAGATGAAAAAACATTTCAATACTGATAAGATAAAAGTTGAGCAAGTTTGATTAAACTTTAATCATTTTCTTCTTTTTTATCTCCTTTTTTATAAAAATATTACTTCAATTTTACATTCATTGTATAAAATTTTTATAATTATTGCCGATATATAAAAGAAAGGGTTAAAAATGTTTTTTAAAAAAGACTCATGCGAACCTTTCAAAAATGAAAACAAAAATTTAAAAGAAGAAATAAAAACTCTTCAAGCAAAAATTGATGCTCTTCAAGAAGAAAACTTGATGCTTAAAAAGAAACTTTCTCTTTTTGAAAAGAATCAATCCAAACTTGATGTCGTTTATCAGATGATTGAATTTAATGAAGAAAATATGGAAGAGATATCAGTAAACGCTGACGAAAATATTTCAAAAATCACTGAAATGGTATCAATTAATAAAGAAGTAAAAAGTGAAATAGAAGAATTAAAAGAAACATTTGAAAAATTTTTAAATGAAATAAACTTATTAGTTTCTTTTGCTGCTACGGCAAAAGAAAATATTGTTAATTTAAATGAAAGTGTAGATAATATAGGACACGTAATAAATCTTATAAAAGAGATAGCCGATCAGACTAATCTTCTTGCTTTAAATGCCGCTATTGAAGCGGCAAGGGCCGGAGATGCCGGAAGAGGGTTTGCGGTAGTTGCGGATGAAGTGAGAAAACTTGCCGAGAGAACTCAAAAGGCTACGAATGAAGTGGAAGTGACTATTAACGTATTAAAACAAAATTCTTCAAATATGACCGAAGAAGGCAAGAGACTGGATCATATTATTAATATGATGGAAGATTTTATGAAAGATTTTAAAGAAGGATTTGATAAACTATATGAAATTGATATAAAAACATTCCAAGATTTTGAAGAACTTGCCGATTCATTAATGATTCTCCAGCAAAAAATTAATAATTTATTACATAAAGTTAAAAATTATAAATCAAAATTGATTGAAAACAGCGAATATGTTTCCGATTCGGGATATGCGTTTGATACCTGGATTGAAAAAATGGATAAAACAACCCATTCAAATACTCTTAAAGATATAAAGATTTCTCAAAAAGATTTTGAAAGCAGTTTAAAAGATGTAATGTCTTCGTCTATGGAGGAATCCTTAAAGGGATTTAAAAAAATGGAAAACGACAGTGCTAAAATTTATAATGATCTCGATGAAATTGCAAATAAAAAAGGATCTTAAAAAATTTTTTTGAAAAGTTGATATATAATATTATATAATAATTATGCTATTTTTATTAAGGTTTTATTATGAAATATTTATCCGTTATTCAAAAACATATTCCGGGAATTTTAAAAAAAGTGCGGGAAAATATAAAAACAAATCCCGCAGTTTATGATTTTTTAAATCATCAATCGGAAATAGACAAACTTCTTGATAAACAAGAAATTTTAATTACGAAATATTTGATGAATTTCAATCAAAAAGAGATTGATGAGAATTTCTGTTATAAATTTTATAAAGACCTTAATATTCCTTTTGCCATAGTTTTTTCAAGTTTAAATTTTATAAAAAAAGAAATTATTCATTTTTTAAGTATTGATAATGTCAATAAAGATGAAATTATTCAATTTAGTATTTATTTTGATAAGTTTATAAATCTGGCGGCAAAAGTTTTTATAAAAAAAGAAATACATTCCTTAAAGAAAATCAAAGATTCCCGTTTTAAAAATTATTTGTTATATAAGGCAATTTTGGATTATGTAGGTAGAATTATAGATAGAGTAAACTCCGAAAATTTTGATGATTTTCCTCTTATTTCTTCAAAAGAATGTAAATTTGCCGAATATTTATATTATCCCGAATCACTTATGGTATGTATAGATAAAAATTTGTGCGGTTATTTGGAAGAGTTGCATTCGTTAATTCATAAAAGCGCTAACTCTTTTTATCTTTTTTTAAGCAAAAACAATTTTAGTGAGGCTTTTTTTATTTTTAAAGATTTTAAAGAGCAGGTTCTAAAACTTTTAGGAATAATAAGCGAACTTTATTTTATTACTTATTCGGATGTTGAAAAATCGTTTTTTAAATTAGTAAATCTTTTACAGCCTGATGAAGATATGTTTTTAACAATGATAGATTTTAAAAATGTTAAGTCTCTCAATGATATTTATGGTGAAATGACTGTTACCGAAGCATTAAACACTATTGAAAAAAGACTTTATACTTTTTTTCAAAAAGATAAAAATAGAACTCTTGTTATTAAGGGAATAACGGCGAATTTTTATATGTTAAATATAAAGTGTCATGAAAAAGAATACAGAGAAATGATTAAATACATAGAGGATATTATAACAATGCCTCTTCAAAATACAAATTTGACTTTATATCCGGTTATTGTTGGATTAAAAATAGAAAAATATTCCGATTATAAAGATTTTGAAATTATAAAAATTTTACAGATTTTAAAAAATGAAGCGAAAATAACAAATACAAATCCGTATCTTGCTTTAAATAATAAAGAAAAAGAAAAAATAGAAAAAATTTTTTACAACAAATATACAAAAAAATTTTTGAAAGACAAAATAGAAAACGAAGAAATAGAAGTGGTGTTTCAATCTATCTGTAAGACTGAAACGAAAGAAATTTTTTCACTTGAAGCACTTGGGAGAATTATAGATAATGAAAAAATGATTCCCGCAGGGATAGTAATTGATGAAATATATGAAATGGGAATGATTGATGCCTTTGATATTTTGATTATAAAAAAAATATTAGAAAAAATAAACAAAATAAAAAAGATTACAAATAAAATTTTTATTAATGTAAGTTTCAATTCTCTTTTGAATCCAGATTATATTAATATACTTGACGTTTTAATAAAAAATTCAAAAGATTTGGAAATTATTCTGGAATTAACAGAACAGAAATTTATTGAAAATTTGGATATAGTCAGTGAAATACACATTAAACACGGTATTTATTTTGCCATTGATGATTTTGGAAGCGGATATTCTTCTTTAAAAACGGTAATAGATTTGGTAAAAAGAAAAGTTCTGAAATTTTTAAAAATAGACGGCAGTTTGATAACGGATATGAATGATGATGAAAACTTTAGAAAAATAGTGAAAATCATATCTCAGATAGGAAGGGAATTTAATATATCTACGGTAGCGGAATATGTTGAAAATGAAGAAATCATAAATTATTTAAAAGATATAAATGTTAATCTCGCGCAGGGATATTATCTTTCGATTCCTAAAACAATCGAAGAAATTTTAGTAGAAAAAGCGGAGAAGTTTAGATTTTAATCAAGCTTCTCTAAAGTATGATGTAAAAATGCGTGGTCGCTTTCAGGGTAATCCAGTCTAAAATGTGCTCCGCGGCTTTCTTCTCTGTAAAGAGCTGATTTTGCTAAAACTTTTGCTATGTCTATTGCGTTTAGACATTCTAATTTTTCCGTTAGGTTAGAATCTTTTTCATCGTTTTGATTTAATTTTTCTTTTATTTCTTCAAATTTATCCATTGCTTTTTTGATAGCGTATCCATTTCTAATTATTCCTAGTTTTTTAAATAAAATTTCACCGATTTCATCTTTTATTTTTTTAGCGTCTATTTTAGTGTTTTTTAATTTTTCTATAAGTTCTTTATCTTTTTGAATATCTTCATTATTAATTTCCGGAGATTTTTTTTGTCTGTGAGAATATTTTACGGCTTGGTAACCGGCAATTCTTCCGAATACTGCGCCTTCGCTAAGAGAATTTCCTCCAAGTCTATTTGCTCCGTTTACTCCGTTGTTTCCAGCCTCTCCTGCGTAAAAAAGCCCTTGTATATCAGTAAAGCAATAGGTGTCGGTTTTTATGCCTCCCATTGTATAGTGTGCGAGTGGGGAGATAGGAATAGGCTCTTTTGAAATGTCGATTCCTTTTAATGCTTTTACTCTTTTTTTTAGATTTATTAGTTTTGTATTTATAATCTCTTCCGGGATTTCAGTTAAATCAAGATAAACTTTTTTTCCTTTTTGTAATTGTTTAACGATAGCCCGTGTTACGAAATCCCTCGTATTTAATTCATCGACAAATTCTTTTCCGTCACTGTTTATAAGTTTTCCGCCTTCACCTCTTGCCGCTTCACTTATAAGATAATTTGTGCCTTCAAGTCCTGTAGGGTGGAATTGAACGAATTCCATATCCATAGCTTCAAGACCCGCTCTAAGTCCCATGGCTATACCATCACCTGTAGCGTCGGTAATATTTGTAGTATGACCTCTATATAGTCCCGCAAATCCTCCTGTAGCAACAATTACTGCTTTTGCTCTAATAGTTTTTAGCTCCCCATTTTCATCCACAAAATTTACGCCTGCTATTTTTCCGTCGTTTACCAAAAGATTAAGGGCGAAATGATTTTTTATCGTATCGATATTTAAATCGGTAAGAGCTTTGTTTAAGGCTTTCATAATGGCTGGACCGGTGGCATCGGCAGCAAATACCGTTCTTTTGAATTTAGTACCTCCAAAAGGTCTTTGAGCTAGTCTGCCGTCAGGTAAAGTTGTGAAAGGAACTTTAAATTTTCTATGAAGTTCTCTTACAATCTGAGGGGCTTGTTCACAAAATATTCTAACCGCTTCTTCTTCAGCCAATCCCATTCCAGCTTTTAAAGTATCTTGAATGTGATGTTCGATTGAATCACCGTCTCCCATGTTATTAAGTGCGGCGTTTATTCCTCCTTTTGCCATAAAAGAGTTGTTTGCCATAGGTGATTTTTTCATGACTATTGCGACATTGCTTCCTAACTCTTTTGCTTCAATTGCCGCCATCATCCCGGTAATACCGCTACCGATTACCAAAATATCGTATTTCATTAAGTTTCCTTATGCTTTATTTTGCTATAATTTTACCAAAAAGGTTATTAAATGAGGATAATTTTTGTATTATTTTTAGCGGTGTTCGCTTTTGGAGAAATTACGGCCAAAATTATAAGCGTAAATAACGATATAGCAAGGATTGATAAAAAAATCAAAACTGGAATAAGTGGTGTAGCGTTATGTCCTTATATGGATGAGAAAATCATATGCGCAAGAGCCGTGGCAAAAGGCGATTTGGTTAAATTTTATAGTTATGAAACATTAAAAAACGAAGCGTTTGCCCTACCTATAGTTACACCAAAAAAAGGTGATGAGATTATTTTTGGAAAAGATTACGATAGAATCATGATAATTGCTCCAAATCAACAGGAATATTTAAATATAAAAAATAAGTATAAAAACAATACGATAATTTCCCCTGATGTATTTGCCGCGTTTTTGGATGATATGCCGAATGTGAATAATTTTAGAAAATTTGCCGATCTAATGAATATAGGAAGATACATATTTGTTATAGATAATCATGTATATGAAGTCGATTCTTACAGCTTTTATGTAATTAATTCGCATAAAATCAAAAATTCTTCAAAATACACAAAAGCGTTCTTTACATATTTTAGCAACTTTGATATAACTGATAAAAATATAGAAAATTATTATTTAGATCTTCTAAAAGGACTGAAATGATTGAGACTAAACATATAGAAGAAATAAAAAAAATAGTAGGTGAAAATGATGTAAAAACCGATAAAGTTCATTTAAGAGCATATTCTTATGATGCCACAAAGGAACATTACTATCCTGATGCTGTTGTATTTCCTGAAAATGAAGAGGAAGTAAGTAAAATATTAAAATACTGTAACGATAATAAAATCGCGATAGTTCCAAGAGGTGCCGGCAGCGGTTTTACAGGAGGCGCTTTGCCGGTAAACGGCGGAATAGTGTTAGCCGTTGAGAAATATATGAATAAAATTTTAGAAATTGACGAAAAAGATATGGTAGCGGTCGTTCAGCCGGGAGTTATTAACGCCCATTTGCAAAAAGAAGTAGAAAAAAGAGGGCTTTTTTATCCGCCTGACCCTGCGAGTATGGATTATTCGACAATCGGTGGAAACGTCAGTGAAAACGCAGGAGGTATGAGAGCGGCAAAATATGGTATAACTAAAGATTATGTAATGAGTCTTAGAGCCGTACTTCCAAATGGAGATATCATAAGAGCAGGTAAAAGAACTATAAAAGACGTAGCCGGATACAATGTTGCCGGAATATTAATCGGTAGTGAAGGAACATTGGCGGTTATTACGGAAATTACTCTTAAACTTCTTCCGAAACCTAAAATGAAAAAGACTTATATGGGTATTTTTGAAAATGTCGAGGATGCTATGAATGCCGTTTATAAATCTCTCTCATTCGGGGCTATGCCTGTTGCTATGGAATTTATGGATTCTCTTGTTGTTAAAGCATTGAGAAAAAAACTTGGGGTAAATTTGCCTGATTGGGCGGGAGCGCTTTTGATAGGTGATGTTGACGGGAATGTGGAAGAGGAGATAAATTATCAACTTGGAATTCTTGAAAAAAGTTTTAAAGAAAACGGGTGTAAAGAATTCAAAGTGGCCCGTGATGAAAAAGAAGCCAATGAAATTTGGTTTGCCAGAAGAAACGCTTCTCAATCTATCACTATTTACGGAAGCAAAAAAATAAACGAAGATATATCGGTGCCAAGAAGCAAATTACCTGAAGCTTTAAGAGTAATAACTCAAATCGGTGAAAAATACGGACTTGTCGTACCGTGTTTTGGACATGCGGGAGATGGAAATATTCATGTAAACGTGATGGTTGACGGTAGCAATCCTCAAGAAGTGGAAAAGGGTTATAAAGCGGTAGAAGAAATATTTAAGGCGGTAGTGGAAATGGGAGGTACTTTAAGCGGAGAGCATGGAATAGGGCTAAGCAAGGCTCCGTTTATGAAAATAGCTTTCAGTGAGGCTGAGCTTAATCTGTTTAGAAGAATTAAGGAAGCTTTTGACCCGAACGGAATACTGAATCCTGGGAAAATGGGACTATGAAAATCTGTACTTTTAATGTAAATTCAATCAGGAGTAGATTGGAGATTGTTCAAAACCTGGTAAAAGAATATGAAGTGGATGTTTTATGTTTACAGGAAATCAAAGTGGAAAATGAAAAATTTCCTATCATTGACAATGATTTTGAGTGTATTGTTCATGGTCAGAAAAAACTTCACGGAGTGGCTACTTGTTCTAAATATCCAATAGAAGAATATCAAAAAGGATTTGAAGGAGAACTTAATGAGCCCAGATTTATATACACTTTAATAAACGGGATTCATATTATAAATATTTACGCGCCTCTTGGGGATAATTATGGGGACAGATTTGAATATAAAATGTATTTTTACGACAAACTTTTCGAATGGTTAAAAAGATTTGATTTAAATAAAGACAAAGTTCTTATATGCGGTGATTTTAATATATCCCATACCGAACTTGACGTTTGGGATGAGGTTATATGGGAAGGTGAAGTTACCCATTTACCTGAAGAAAGAGCGATTCTTTCAAAATTTTTAGATATCGGTTTTATTGATGTTATAAGAAAAGTATATCCTAATGAAAAAGTATTTACATTTTTTGATTACAGAGGAGCGGCCGTTTATAAAAATGAGGGGCTTAGGCTTGATTATATTTTGGTTACAAAACCTCTTTTTGAAAAGTTTAAAAATTTAGAAATTTTGATTTCCTTAAGACGGAAAAGGAAACCTACTCCTTCAGATCATGTACCTGTTATTGCTGAATTTGATGTTTAGGATTAAAAAATGCTTCAACAAATAATAAATATTTTAGTAAATTTTGCCAATGCTTTAGGGTATCCCGGGATATATTTTTATATGCTTCTTGTCGGTACTTTTATACCTGTGCCAAGTGAGCTTGTTTTATTACCTGCCGGGTATTTGGCGGCAAAAGGAGAGATGAATTTATATATAGTATGGGTTTGTGCCGCTTTAGGAAGTCTTAGCGGTGCGCTTATAAATTATTTTTTGGCAAAGGTTATAGTACGTAAGTTTTTAAAAAATAAACCGATTATAAAAAAAGTAACGGAATTTTGGAATCAGCATGGTAAAATATCCGCTTTTTTAGCTCCTCTTACTCCGGGTCTAGGTCAGTATATTTCTATTCCTGCTGGACTTTCACATATGCCTCTTAGATGGTTCATACCTTTAACATTTGCAGCAAATTTAATTTGGACCGGGTTTTTAATTATGATAGGATATATTTTCGGTGCAGGTACAAAAGCACATAATAACGCAATTTACGGTAGTTTAATCCTTTTAGGCGGAGTAATAATAATGGCTTCCGTTTATGTTTTTTTAGAAATAAAAAAAACTAAATCGGAATGATTTTATTTTTACCCGTTCTTTTTGCAGTATAAAGAGCATTGTCTAATTCACGTAAAAAATGTTGAATGGAAGGCATATTTTCATTAAATTCTCCTATTCCTCCGCTAATAGTTATTATTCTTTTTTCAACTTGAATGTTTTGTTCTATTTTTTTTCTTATTCTTTCCGCTACTTTTTTAATTTCTTCTATTTTAGAATCGGGAAAAAGAATAATAAATTCTTCTCCGCCGTATCTGAATACCATATCTGTTTTTCTGCTTTCTTCTTGCAATATGTGAGCTACTTTTTTTAATACTTCATCTCCGATATGGTGTCCGAAAGTGTCATTAATCTGTTTAAAATTATCGATATCCAAAAGCATGGCGCTAAAAGGTTTTTTTGTTCTTTTGAATTTTTCATAAAGATAATTTATTTGATGTTCGAAATAAAACCTGTTATATAATTTTGTCATAGGTTCGGTAATTGTAGCTTTTTCAAGACCGCTTCTTACCATTAAATAAACAATAAAAATTAAAACCACTATTATACTAAAACTCAAAATAGTAAAAAACATGATTTTTTGATTGAGTTTAATTAATTTTTTTTCGGATATTTTTTCCATAAGAGTTGTCAGATTATCAGCCATTTTCCAAGCTTCTTCGGAAAAATTAATAAGTTCTTTTTCTTTTTTTGCCAATTTGATTTGCTTCCATAATGAGATTAAAGAATTATAATGACCATAAAATTCAATTAAATAATCATTTGGAATAATCTGAGGATACTGTTTTAGATAATATTCGATGTCATTAAAATAATTATCGATACTTTTTTTCACTTTAAACGCTTTGGGGTTATAAATTATTTTAAGTTTGACATATCTTTGAATACCTCCTCTTATCTGACCCAATTTATTAATTAAAAGACTGTCGTATCTGGTGAAGTTATTTAATGTATTCTTTATTGTAATTTGGTTAAAAAAGATAATAACTAATATTGAAAAAAGCAAAAAAAGAATGGAAGTTGAAATAATGGATTTTGAAAATTTAAGTTTTTTATACATTATAATCTACTGCTCTTCTTTCGGTTAGGAAATTTTTTAAAAATTTTATTACTTCCAGATGTTTAGGATGTTTAGCATAAATATCCAAATCTTTTTCGTTTTCAAGTTCAGTTATGATACAAAAATCACTCGCTGTTTTATCATAACCTATATCGATGCCAACTTCAATGTGTTTAATAACGTCGATTTCGTTTTTTAAATTTTCAATTTTTTCTTTTATTTCTTTCATCGGTGAATTGGGTTTTACTTTACATAGGACAATATGTCTTATCACTTGAGTTCCTTTATAAATTCTTCAATTCTTTTAATACCTTCTTTTATAGTATTAATATCGGTTGCAAATGAAAATCTAAAATACCCTTCGCTTCCAAATCCGATTCCTGGCACTACGGCCACTCCTTTTTCTTCTAAAAGCGCCAAAGCAAAATTCATGGATTCCGGTAAGATTTCTTTGTGATTTACGAAAATGTAAAATGCTCCTTGTGGTTTTGCGGCTGAAAGACCAGGAATTTTATTAAACGCTTCATATACGTAATCTCTTCTTTTTTCAAACTCTTTTCTCATCATTTCAACATCAGCGTCCGCTTCTCCAAGAAGTGCAGGAATTGCCGCTTTTTGTGTAATACTATTTATGTTCGATGTGCTTTGAGATTGAAGTTTTATCATGTTTTTTATTAAATCTTTATTTTTGCTTGCACAATATCCGAATCTCCATCCTGTCATTGCATGGGATTTAGATAGACCGTTTACGGTAATTGTTCTTTTTAGCATATCTTCATTGATGCTGGCCGTTGCCGTAAACTCTCCGTCATAAATTAATTTTTCGTACATTTCATCACTTACTACCCAAATATCTGTATCTTTTAAAACTTCTGAGATTTCTTGGAGCTCTTCTTTGGTGTAAACGGCTCCTGTAGGATTGCTTGGACTTGTTAAAATAAGCATTTTTGTTTTAGGTGTTATTGCTTTTTTTAGCATATCAGCAGTAATTTTAAAGCCTGTTGATTCATCCGTTTGGATAGTTACGGGTATTCCCTCATGATATTTTACAAGTTCCGGATATGTTACCCAATAAGGGGCGGGGATAATCACTTCATCATCTTTATCTATTAATACAGCCATAATATTGAAAAGACTCTGTTTTGCTCCGTTACTTGCTATTATTTCATCCATTTCATAATCTAAATTATTATCTCTTTTTAATTTTATTCTTATAGCATCCAACAGCTCAGGTATTCCGGCAACTGCCGTATATTTGGTAAATCCTTCTTCAATCGCTTTAATTGCCGCGTTTTTTATTACTGTAGGAGTATCAAAATCAGGTTCTCCGGCACTAAAAGCTAAAATATCTTTACCTTGTGCTTTAAGTTCTCTTGCTTTTTGAGAGATTGCTATTGTCAATGATGGGCTTAGTTTTTCGATTCTACGGCTAAACATTTTAAACCTTTTTTGTATGAATTATATATTATTTTTTCGATAAAACAGAGAAAAGTAAAAAATTTTTTTATTAATTAATCGGCATTTGTTTTAATGTTTTTAGTAAAAATGACGATATTAAAATAAAAAGGAGAAAAATGAATTATTTCGGAATAAAACAAAAAATGCTGCTTTTAGTAGGTTTGCCTTTATTTTTATTAATATTATCTGTAGGCTATTTTGCTTATGATAATTATAAAGATTTACATAATTTAAAAAAAGCTGAAAAAGTACTAAAATTAAATATCAATAAAATGTCTAATACTTTGGTTGAAATTCAAAAAGAAAGAGGTTTTAGTGTAGCGTATGTGGCAAATGATGGAAAAAAATTTAAATCGGAATTAATAGAGCAGAGAAAAAAAACCGATAAAATGATAAATGAACTTAAAGAAGAGATAAAAAACATCAATCTCAAAAAACTTGACAAAGCGGAATATAGAATTTATAAAAGTTTTTTTTCTGAATTATCTAATTTGGAACAAATAAGACAAAAGGTGTTAAATCTACAAATAGACATAATAGATATTGTAAAATATTATTCATCACTTGATTCGGATTTATTAAAAACTAAATTACCTTTAGCTCAGTATGCGCTTCCTGTCTTTTTGGATGAAAAAATTTTTAAATATTATAAAATACTCGAACTGACTGAAGAAGCGGGAAAAGAAAGAGCGCTTGTGGCTTATATTTTGAGTAAAGGTGAGATAAGAGATGATATTTTAAGAGTTTGGAACGCAACAATTACCATTCAAAATCAAATTTTAAACGAAATTCCTGAAATCAAATCAAGTATTGCTGAAATAGAAAAAGAAATACAAAAAATAAGAAATTTGATTTTAGAAGTTGCCCATAAACAAATGATTATTTCGAATATGAAAGATATAGTGGGATATGGCGGTCTAATTCATAATTTTAAAAATTATGTATTAAGGGGTAAGGATAAATATGCGAAAAAAGTTAATGAAAAATATCATAAGTTGGTAACATTAATTGAAGTATATAAAAGTTTAGGGACCACTAAACAAGAATCAGAAAAACTTGATAAAATTAAAGAGGTATTTGGAAAATATTATAGCGGTCTTCCAAAAGTAATTGAAGCTTATCATAATGGAATGAGTATTCAAGAGCTTGATAAAATCGTAAAGGTAAACGATACACCTGCTATTAAAGCTTTTAAAGATTTGACTGATAAATTGGTTTCTTATTCAGGTATTGATGTTAAATATTGGATTTCTATTTCTACTAAAAGAATAAATCTTTTGAAAAAACAGGCTGATAAGCTCGGCAAAAACATTCTTATATCAATTGAAGAACTTATTAATAAAAAAGAACTTAATTTAAGTATTATAGTTTTAATTATAGTTGTATTAGTGGCGGGTATTATTTTAATAGCTTATAAAATTTCTTCAAATATTATTAAATCGATTGAGGAGTTAAAAAACGGTCTGCTTGAATTTTTTAAATTTTTAAACAGAGAAACTACTCAGGCAAGGGAAATTGAAGTTACTTCTCAAGACGAATTAGGCTTAATGGCTAAAATAATTAACGAAAACATTAGAAAAATTGAAGAGGGAATCAGAGAAGACTCTATTATGCTTCAAGGTCTTATGAGAGAAGTTGAAAAAATGAAAAGAGGAGTGCTTGAGGGTAGAATTCATGAAAAAGCCTCAAATCCGGATTTGGAAAAAGTCAGAGTTATCTTTAATGAAATGCAAGACGCCCTTGAAAAAATAATAGGTAAAGATATTAATAAAACAGTTTTTGTTTTAGATAAAGCAATGAATAGAGACTTTACACAAAGAATACAAAATGCTATAGGAAAAGTCGAACTTGCCGTTAATTCTGTTTTAGATACTATTGTTAATATTCTTTCAACCAATAGAAATAACGGTGAAATATTAAATCAAAAGGCAAGTGAGTTAAAAGAAAAGATGGAAGAACTTAAAATAGCAGCAAAAGAAGCTTCTCACGAACTTTATGAAGTTGCTCAGATTATGCAAAGATTAAATGATGAAGTATTGGATATTTCCAACCAAACAAAAAATGTTGTAGAACAATCTCAAGATATTAAAAATGTAGTAAATGTAATTCAGGAAATTGCGGATCAGACAAATCTTTTGGCACTGAATGCCGCAATTGAAGCGGCAAGGGCTGGAGAACACGGAAGAGGATTTGCGGTAGTTGCCGATGAGGTTAGAAAACTGGCTGAGAAAACCCAAAAAAGTTTAAGTGAAATTGATGCTAATATCAATCTATTAACTCAGTCTATTACGAATATAGGTGAAGCAATTGTGAAACAGACCGATGATATAATGAATGTGACGGAAAAAATAAACGAAGTTAATTCAAAAACACAAATAATGGAAAATGACGTTGAAGAAGTAGGAATTATCGCCAATGAAGTAAATGAAATGGCTGATAATATGTTACAGGAAGTAAGGAAAAATAAATTCTAAAGGTTTAGAATGACTAATGAAGTTATTAAACATTTTAAAGAGTCTTTTAAAAAATACCTAAAAGACTCTTCTTTATCATCTTCCGAAGAAAAAGAAGTGTATAAAAAATTTTTGGAAATTTTGCAAAAACTTTTTATAAACTTCAAAAATATTTTAGATTCAATTAATGAAGCGATAGTAGTGTTAAATCAAAATAATGAAATTATAGAAGTTAACGATACTTTTTTGCATTGGTTAAAAACAGACAAAAAAAATATCTTAGGTAGAAATATTAATGAGTTTTTACATAAAGATTACAACCAAAAAATAACATATTTAAAAAATCATGAACTTATTCCTGTAGATATAAAAACCCAGGATTTCGAATTAGACGGTAAAAAATTTAAAAGATTGATTATTTTAGACATAAGACAAAAAGTAGAAATAGAAATAAAGCTTAAAAATCTTTTAAGGTTGTATAAGATTTTAAGCAGGATTAACGAATTGATCACAAGAGCCGTAGATATAAACGATATATATGAAAATAGTTGTGAAATCCTTGTAGAAGAAGGTCATTTTGATTTTGCGTGGATAGGGGAAATAGAAGATAAAAAATTAATACCTAAAGCTTGGTACGGTGATAATGAATCATTTAAAAAATTTTTAAAAAATAACGATTTCGTTCCTTTTAATAAAATAAATGAGCTTATAAAAAATCAATATATAAAAGAAGATAATCTTCAAAATGAAGAAAAAGCGTTTTGTCATAAAATTATGATACCGGTTTTTAAAGAACAAAACGCTTTATCAACAGTAATAACACATCAAGATATTAAAGCTGTCCTAATTGTTTATTATAAGGGTAAGGAATTTGAAAGAGAGGAAATAAATCTTTTAAAACAAATAGCCCATGATATCGGTTTTGGAATAGTTTCTCTTTCAAGAAAAGAGGATATAGATTATCTTGCTTATTACGATGTTTTGACGTCTCTTCCAAATAGGAGATATTTTTTTGAAGAAATGGAATCTCTTTTGGAAATGCTAAAGGAAAAAAATCAAAAAGGAAGTTTAGTAATTATTGATATTAATAATTTTAAAACGATTAATTCCACTATCGGCTTTTGGGCCGGTGATGTGGTGTTGTCAAAACTTGCTGAAATACTTAAAAAGATTCAAAGAAAAAAAGATATCTTAGCAAGAGTAGGTGGGGATAAATTTGCGATATTTTTATATGGAGTAAAAAATAAAGAAGAAACGCTTTTAAGAATAAAAGATATTTTAAAAGACTTCGAATATATTTTTGAAATTGAAAATCAAAAATTTTTAATAACTATCAGTGCCGGAATAGCATATTTCCCTGACGACGGAATTAGCAAAGAAGATTTATTCGCTTCGGCAGAAGCCGCATTAAAAGAAGCGAAAAAAAAGGGAAAAGGTGTAGAATTTTATGAAAAATCTTTACAAAAAATAACGCTGGAAAATTTGAATTTGGAAAGCGAATTGGTAGAAGGTATAAAAAAAGACGAATTCGTCGTTTATTATCAACCAATAATTGATATTCAGCAAAATAAAGTTGCCATGGCCGAAGCTCTTATCAGATGGAAAAAAAACGGAAAATTGGTGTCTCCTGCTAAATTTATTCCGATTTTGGAAGAGAGAGGTCTTATAAAAGAAATCGGAGCAATTGTAATTGATAAAGTTTTTAGATTTATTAAGGAAAAAAGCATTAATATTCCTATCTCAATAAACGTTTCACCAAAACAGATTCATATCGGTTTTTATATGGAAATAGAGTCGCTGTTAAAAAAACATAATATAAATCCTTCCTATGTCATATTAGAAATTACGGAAAGTGTTTTGATGGAAAATCTTGATATTTTGCTTAAAAATATAAATGAGCTTACAAGATTGGGGATAAGGTTTGAAATAGACGATTTCGGAACAGGATATTCTTCTCTTGCGTATTTGAAAAAATTACCGATATATGCGTTGAAAATTGACAGAACCTTTATAAAAGATTTACCTGATGATGAAGAAGATGTGTCAATTTCAAAAGCAATTATTTCAATGGGACATTCTTTAGGCAAAAAAATAATCGCAGAAGGGGTGGAAACAAAAGAACAGGTTCAGTTTTTAAAAGACAACGGTTGTGAATATGTTCAAGGATTTTATTTTTCAAAGCCCCTTCCTGAAGATGAATTTTTAGAGTTTATGAATAAATTTTAATTATTTTTGTTTTAACGCTTCGAGATAATCTCTGTATTTTTTTTCTATTTCTTCATCTTTTTCAATAATATTCTTATCTTGATTAATAACCGCTTGTTCTAAAACTTTTATTCTGTCCATTAAATATTCAAACAATTCTTTTTCAATATCAGGGAGTTTATCATGTCCAAGAGGCGAATAATCTTTTCTTTTTATGATTTTTCCCGGAATTCCTACTACCGTGGAATAAGGTGGCACGTCTTTTACCACTACCGAATTTGCTCCGATTTTACTTCCTTTTCCGATAGTAATATTCCCGAGGATTTTGGCCCCGGCTCCAATAATTACGTCATCTTCTATAGTCGGATGTCTTTTGCCGGGATTAAGGCTAACTCCTCCAAGAGTTACGCCTTGATAAATTGTAACATTGTTTCCTATTATTGAAGTTTCACCGATTACTACACCGATTCCATGGTCTATGAATACATTTTCACCAATCTCGGCTCCCGGGTGAATATCCATGTTTGTTATAAATTGATTAATTGCCATTAGAAATCTCGCGGTTCTTTTAAATCCTTTTTTATAAATTGCGTTTGCCACTCTATAACAGACAAGAGCCCAAACACCCGGATATGCATATAAAAGTTCGATATTGTTTTTAAAAGCCGGATCTCTGTTTTTTACTGCTTTAAAATCTCCTATAATTTTACTTAATAAGCCCACTTATCGCCTTTTTTATTCTAAAGTTTATCTCTTCAACAGATTTTGAAGCATCTAATAAAAGGTATGGAATTTCAAGCCTGTTACAGGTATTAATGATGTTTTGCTGAATTTTTAAAAGATAATCAATGCCTCTTTTTTCTATATTGTCATGTTCTTTTTGATTAAGTCTTTTTTGAAGTTCCTCTTTTTCGAGTTTTAAAATAATTACATAATTCGGGAAAATAGAATCGGTTGCGAATTTGTTTAAATTTACTAGCATATCAAAATCAAACCATTCCATTGCATATGCTATTCCACTAATTACACTTCTATCGCTGATTATAAGCTTGTTATAGTTTGGTTTTACCATTTTTTCTATAGTTTCCGCTCTATCTGCTAAAAATAAAAAAAGTTCTGTTTTTTTTGAAATATTTTCATGAAAAATAATTTCTCTTAGTTTTTTGCCTATTTCTGTAAAACCCGGTTCTTTTATAAAAATCGCTTCTGGAAAATCTTTTTTTAAGAGTTCTATTTGAGTCGATTTACCTGCGGTATCTATTCCTTCTAAAGCTATATACATTTTAAATCCTCTATTATTTCTTTTGGTACAAGATGCGATACGTCACCGTTGTATTTTAGAATGCTTCTAACAACACTTGATGATATAAACGCGTTATCAAGATTTGGCATTAAATATATCGTGTCTATTTCATTATCAAGCGATTTGTTGGCATATCCCATTTGAAGTTCATATTCAAAATCACTTACAGCTCTAAGGCCTCTTATGATAATTTTCGCTTCTTCTTTTTTTGCGAATTCAACTAAAAGAGTATCAAAACTTTTTACTTCTACTTTTGGAAAATTTTTAGTGGCTTTTTTCATCATTTCCACTCTTTTTTCTAAAGAAAACATTGTATTTTTGTCTTTATTGTCAGCTACGGCTACTATTATTTTATCAAATATTTTACAGGCTCTTTTTATAATATCTATATGTCCGTTAGTTACCGGATCGAATGTTCCGGGATAAATAGCTTTATTATACATTTATTGCCACCTTTTAAAAAGATTATTTTCTATTCCAGCTAAATCAAACCATTTTCCTATTAAAAACATTTCTATATCATTTATATTTTTAGGTTTATTATAATATCCGAAAATCGGTGGTGCTATTATAACATTTTGAAGTCTCGAGAGTTTAAGCATATGCTCTAAATGAATTTCACTAAAAGGCATTTCTCTTGGGGCTAAGATCAGTTTTTTTTTCTCTTTGATTGCAACGCTTGCGGCTCTTGTTATGAGATTATCAGCAATTCCAACTGATATTTTAGCGAGCGTATTCATACTACACGGAACGATAAAAGTTATATCTATTCCAAAACTTCCGCTTGCTGGAGGTGCTGATATATCATCGTTTATAAATATATTTTCTTCTTTTTCCAAAACGACCTTGGCATGCTCGCTTATAACTAAATATCTTTCATATTCCGGGGGAATCAGATTATAAAGTTTTATCCCAAGACCAGCCGTGCTGGCTCCGCTTATACACACCAAAATTTTTTTCATTTTTTACCTTTATATAATATACTAATATTTATTAATTTATATGTTATTATTTAAATAATAATACTTAAATTTTTTATATGAAGGAAGGGCGGTGAAAAGAAAAGTTATTTTTATATTATTTCCGATAATATTATTTTCAAAAAGTTTAGGTATTGAAGCAGGAGTGTGTAAGTATAGCATTAAAAGAAATTTTTTTGATGTTCTTTATGAAAAAAACACTCCGATAAAAAATTTTCCCACTTATACTACTCTGGCAATCGGAGGATGGGAAAATAAATACGGTTCGGATTTTATAGCATTAGGTGAAGGTGTGACAATCGGAAATAAATTTTTAATAAAAATGGATATAAGTCTTTGTTATATTACCAATACTACGAAACATTTATCAACTCATTTTGAATTTAAAGACAGAATCAGATTCGGATACAAATTAAATAAAATTTATTCTTTTTTTATAGGATGGATACATTTTTCAAACGGGGGAATTAAGGAACCTAATACAGGTGAAAATTTTATTATAATGTGTCTTATGAGAAATTTTTAAGATTCATTTGATAGTAACTATACCTTTTTTTATTATTTTTGCTTTAAATACTTTTTTATTCATTTCAATAGGGATAACATCTCCTATATTACCGTCTTTTAATGCTTTTGCCCGGGAAAAGATTTTTATGTTTTTTGAAGGAATTACCACCTGAATCAATTGATTTCGAAATACAGCTGGTGCTTTTTTGGTATTGTTTTTATTTATTATAGAGTTTTTGGAAATGATTTTTGAGGCGATAGTGTTATCTGGAATATAATTTAAGGGTTTTGAATAAAAATATTTAAAATCGATCAGTTCTTTTTTTACGTTGACATTCGGGATTATGAGAGAATTTTGTTTAATAATTTGAATGGATTTGAATACCGGCAGTTTTGCTTTTATTGAAATATAATAGTAATTTCCGTCAATTTTTATATTGCCTCTCGGGCTTTTTGGAGAGAAAAGAAATTGTATGTGTTTATAGTTTTTCGGGAAAGGTTTGTTATGTTTTATTTTAATAATTTTAATAGAAGGATATTCTTTTTTATAAAACTCAATAATTTTGTCATTAATATTATTGGCAAATAAAAAAAGAGGAAAAAGAAGGGCTGTTATTTTACGAGGGCATGGTCCAGCACTTCTTCAATTCTTTTAACAGGCACTATCTCAAGACCTTCTCTTACTTCTTCAGGTAGGTCATCGAGGTCTCTTTCATAGTTTTTTTCAGGAATTAAAACTTTTTTAATTTTGGCTTTAAATGCGGCAATCAGTTTTTCTTTTAATCCTCCGATTGGTAAAACCTCTCCGCTAAGAGTTATCTCACCTGTCATTGCCACATCTGAGCGTACTTTTTTTTCACTGAAAATACTGGCTATAGCCGTTGCCATTGTGATTCCGGCACTAGGTCCGTCTTTTGGAATAGCTCCTTCAGGCACGTGAATGTGGACGTTATATTTGTAATATACAGGCTCACGTGAACGCTCTTTTACTTTTATTTTTTTATTGTCAATTAATACTTTTATAAGAGTAAAGGCGATATGAGCCGATTCTTTCATTACATCACCAAGTTGTCCGGTTAAAATTACCTGACCTTTTCCCTTATATTTAACCGCTTCAACTTTAAGTACGTCTCCGCCTACAGGCGTCCAGGCAAGTCCGTTTACTACTCCGATTTTATCTTTTTTCTCGACTGTTTCTATACCAAAAGGAGGTTTGTCTAAAAATTCTTTTAGATTTTTAACGGTAACTTTTACCTGTTTTTCTCCCGAAAGAATTTTAATAGCCGCTTTTCTCATTATTTTTGCGATTATTCTTCTTAAATTTCTAACCCCGGCTTCTTTGGTGTATTTGTCTATAATCTCTTTTAAAGCCGCATCAGTTATTATGATTTCGCTTTTTTTGAGAGAGTGTTTTTTCATTTCCTGAGGTATAAGGTATCTTTTTGCTATTTCGAATTTTTCCTGCGGCGTATAACTTCCTACGAAAATCATTTCCATTCTGTCTCTAAGAGGTGCCGGAATGGTGCTCGGATCATTTGCCGTCGCTATAAAAAGAACCTTGCTTAAATCCAAATCGAAATTAAGATAAAGATCTCTGAAATTAGTATTTTGCTCAGGATCTAATATTTCAAGTAATACAGCTGTAGGATCCCCTCTATATCTAGAAACTTTATCGATTTCATCAAGAACCATTACAGGGTTCATCTGTTTGGCGTTTATTATTCCCTGAGCAATACGTCCCGGCATCGCTCCGATATATGTTCTTCTGTGACCTCTTAGTTCATTGACGTCTTCAAGTCCGCCAAGAGCTATTCTTACCAGATTTCTATCAAGTGCTCTTGCGATAGAGTTTGCCAAACTTGTTTTACCCACCCCCGGAGGCCCCACAAAACATAAAGTCGCTCCGCTAAATTCTTCTCCTCTTTTTTTGGAAAGTTCTTTTGCCGCAAAATATTCCACTATTCTCTCTTTTGGCTTTTTAAGTCCGTAATGGTCTTTATCGAGTCTCTCTTTTAGTTCATTAATATCAAAATCTTCTTTTGCATATTCACAAAAAGGAATCTCTAAAGCCCATTCAATGTAATTTTGAGTTGTGGTGGCTTCTGCGCTGTCTGGATGCATACGAGCTAGTCTATCTATTTGCTTTTTTATCTCTTTATAAGCATCCTCTCTCATGCATGGTTTTAATTTTTCCAGTTTTTCTCTATATTCTTTTATCTCTTCTTCAAGCTCGTTTGTCATTCCGAGCTCTTGCTGGATAAGTTTTAGCTGTTGTTTCAGAAGATGCTCTCGGTTGGCTTCTTGTACCTGTTCCATTACTTTTCTATTAAGTTCGTTTTTAAGTTTAATAGATTCTATTTCTTCCAAAATAAAATGAATAAGTTTTATAAGTCTTTCTTTCGTATCGATTTCTTTAAATAATTCATAACCTTTTTCTATAGGGAGTTTAAGCGAACTGGCTATAATATCCACAATTCTGTTTGCGTCCGAATTCGAATCTATTATTTTTATAAAATCTTTAGGAAAGAACGGATTAAGTTCGCTTAAGGTGATTATATGTTCTTTTAGTGTTTCTAGAAGGGCTTTTAATTCTTTAGCGTCTTTATTTATAGGCGTTACTTTGTCAATAACCGCTATAGTTGGGTTTTTATCGGTTACTTCTAATATTTTTCCTCTCTCAAGGCCTTGGAAAAGTATTTTAACCCTACCTTCCGGCAGTGTTACTTTTCTGATAATAGTTCCTATTGTTCCGTATGTACCAGGCTCGTCATTAATTGAAACGAAAAGCAAAGAATGGTCGTTTATAGCTTTTTGAACGGCAATAATATCTTCTTTTTTTTCAAGAAAAATAGGAATAATCATAAAAGGATAAATTAATTCTTTTTCTTTCAGTACGGGAATTTCAGCCGGTAATTGATTATAATTTTCTAGTGTCATGTTTCTCCTTACCAATAAAATATTTTTTTATACCATGGAATATAAGGCGGCTTTGAATTTTCAGGTATTTCGGTCTTATATTTTTTAGCGGCTTTTATTTTGCCTTCTTTTTTATAGAGTCTATATATTTTATCATTTAGATACATATTTGTCAATAGCGCTTTCACATAAATTGTATTGACTTCATATATAAAATTTGAGTTAGGAAATTTAACTTTATAATTTTTACATTCATTAATAATTTTTAAGATTTTCCCCTGATTCGTATAAGCGTTTTGATAAGCTAAAAAATCAACTCTGATTTTTTGATATTCACACCATGGTATTTCATTAATTCCCGCAAATCTTTTTTCGTATTGATCGAGATAAAATTTGGCAAGCTCATATTCTCCGGCGTTTAGATGGGCGATATATAAAATAAGCAGGTCCGTTTTTATATAAATACTTCCCGGATGTTCGGCTTCAAGATTCAAAAAAAGATTATCGGCGTTGTCTAAATAGTTTTTGTTTATAGCTTTATAAAATTTTGTATGTATCGAATTGGCGGTCATATTTTTTTCTATTTGGGATTTTTTACTACAACCACCGAAAAAAAGAGCGGCAAGAGGAATAAAAAGTAATAGTTTACGCATTTAATTTCCTTAGCTCTTCCTCAACTTTTTGGAATTTTTCTTTAAGTTCGTTTAATTCTTTTTGATTTTTTTCCACCACTTCTTTCGGAGCACGTTCTATAAAGTTTTTGTTTGAAAGTTTCTTTTCAAGTTTTTCGATTTCTTTACTTAATTTTTCTTTTTGTTTATTAAGTCTGCTTAATAGAGGAGTGATGTCAATCTCTTCTTTGCTGACCATTGTTTCAAGATTGTCGCTTATGTCTCTGATGGCGTTTTCAATCGGTTTATTTACAAATTCAATATCTTCGACTTTAGCCAGTTTTTTTATAAATTCCTTAGCCATTTCAGGCAGGTTTGCCAAAACGTAAGCTTTTTTGAAATTGCTTTGGGTTAGGGCTTTTATTCTTCTAAGACTTACAATCGCTTCGATTATCAAATCAAAATCGGCAGGTTTTTGTACTTCTTTTTCTTTTGGATACTCTTTTAGCATAATAGTATTTTCTTCTATATTTTTATTTTCGCTTAGTTCTTGATATAAAAATTCCGTAATAAACGGCATAAACGGATGAAGCAGTTTCATACTTTCTTTAAATATGGCGCCAAGTTCAGGAATTGAATCTTTGCTGACTTTACTAAGCTCAATTCCCCAGTCGCAAAAATCCTGCCATAAATATCTGTAAAGTGTCATAGCGGCATCGTTAAATCTGTATTCGTCAAGCTCGCGTCTTACGTTTTTAACGGCTTCGTTGAATTTATAAAGCATCCATTTTCCAAGTTCGGTTTTTATTTCGGTTTCGTCTAAATCCTTAAAACTTTCCTGATGCATTGATAAAAATCTTGCGGCATTGTAAAGTTTATTGGTAAAGTTTCTGCTTTCGATTATTTTTGCTTCACTAAGTTTAATATCTCTTCCCTGAACGGCAAGTATCGCTAACGTAAATCTTAAAGCGTCGGCTGAATATTTTTCTATAATCTCAAGCGGGTCTATTACGTTACCTTTGCTTTTGCTCATTTTTTGTCCGTGTTCGTCGCGAACTAATGCGTGAAGATAAACATCCTTAAACGGCACTTCTTTTAAGAAATGTTTGCCCATCATAAGCATTCTGGCTACCCAGAAAAACAGAATATCAAATCCTGTTATTAAAAGATTGTTAGGATAAAATCTCTCAAGGTCTTCTGGCATCCATTTAATACCTTTGCCCCATTCTCCGTTTTCCCATCCGAGTGTTGAAAACGGCCAAAGAGCTGAACTAAACCACGTATCAAGAACATCCGGGTCTTGGTGGAAGTTTTTAGAATGACATTTTGGGCACACGTTTGGCTCATCCACGCTTACCCACTCATGGCCGCATTCGTCGCAGTAATAAACAGGAATCTGATGTCCCCACCAAAGCTGTCTACTGATACACCAGTCTCTAAGTTCTCTCATCCATGCGTCGTAGTTGTTTTTCCATTGAGGAGGATGGAATTTTGTCTCACCTTTATTTACCGCTTCAATAGCGTCTTTTGCCACTTCTTTTTTCAAAAACCACTGGGTTGAAACATAAGGTTCGATTACGCTTTTACATCTGTAACAGTGACCTACCTGATGGATATGTTTTTCTCTTTTTTCTATAAATCCTTCACTTTCAAGTTTTTCTACAATTTTTGGTCTGGCTTTTAGTCTGTCAAGTCCGGCAAATTCACCGGCTTGTTCGTTTAAAATCCCTTTTTCGTCAAATACTTTTATAAGTTCTAAATTATGTCTTTTTCCGACTTCATAGTCGTTTGGGTCGTGAGCCGGGGTTACTTTAACAGCACCCGTACCAAACTCCATATCAACATATTCGTCGGCAATAATAGGAATTTCCCTGTTAATTAGCGGCAGGCGGACTTTTTTACCGATGAGGTGTTTATATCTTGTGTCCAACGGATTTACCATAACGGCCGTATCGCCGAAATATGTTTCGGGTCTTGTGGTTGCCACTACGATATATTCGTCGCTCTCAACAATTGGATATTTAATATAAACAAGTTCTCCTTCATGTGTTTCGTATTCAACTTCGATATCGCTTAGTGCCCCGTCTTTTGGACACCAGTTTACCATATAGTTGCCTTTTACAATGTAGCCTTCGTCATACAGTTTTTTAAATGCGACTCTTACGGCTCTTTGAAGCCCTTCATCCATGGTAAATCTCTCTCTACTCCAAGCAGGAGAGGCACCCAGGCGTCTTAGCTGTTTTGTGATAGTACCGCCACTGAATTCTTTCCACTCCCATACTCTTTTTAAGAATTCTTCTCTTCCGAGTTCTTCTTTGGTTTTGCCTTCGGCTAAAATCTGTTTTTCCACTACGTTTTGGGTGGCTATCCCTGCGTGGTCGGTCCCCGGTTGCCAAAGGGTGGCGTATCCGTCCATTCTTTTATATCTGACCATAATATCTTGAAGAGTAAAAGTTAAAGCGTGTCCGATATGAAGGCTTCCCGTAACATTAGGTGGGGGCATCATAATACAGAAGTTTTTAGGTTTTGAATAGTCAACTTCAAAAAATTTATTTTTTTCCCAAGTTTCATAAGTCGATTTTTCAAACTCTTGAGGATTATATTCTCTCATTAAAATCCTTTTTTGTTGTAATTATACCAACTAAATCTAAATTTTCTTGTGTTATAATTTGGAATGTTTTTTGCTTGGATTTA
>JAMOTL010000075.1 GCA_027062285.1 Nautiliaceae bacterium | reverse complement strand
TGTGATTCCGAATTACGTACTTTTTTATTCTTATCTTGATAGACCTCAGCGTGTTAGAATTGAATTTGAAAAAGAGGGAATTGCTTATGCAAACAGAGCTCAGATAATTTTCGTAAAAGTTTCCAAAATAAATGAAATTTTAAATAAAAATTATAAGAGCATAAAAGATTTTTATAAAAATCCTCTAACTATTGATGAAGAAATAGAATTTAGGGGGAAAATATTAAATTCAAAATACAGTTTAAGTCCTATTATTATTTTGGATGAATTTGAAGATGTAAGATACGATATTGAGATAAATTCAAAAATTTACCCTGACAATAAAGAAATTTTGATAAAATTTTAATAAAAAAGGGATAAAATGGTTTTTGATATTAATAAAATTCAAGAAATGTTACCTCACAGATATCCGTTTTTATTGGTTGATAGAATTACAAATGTTAAAAACGGCGAATATGTGGAAGGGTATCTTAATATTTCTATAACAAATCAAGTATTTCAAGGTCATTTTCCGGGACATCCTATATACCCTGGTGTTTTAATTATAGAAGGTATGGCTCAAACGGGTGCTATTTTGCCTTTTACTGTTATGAATAAAGACGAACTAAGTGATAAAGTAGTATATTTTATGAGTATAGATAAAGCGAAATTCAGAAAGCCCGTACTTCCTGGAGATAGACTGGTATATAAAATTTCAATGATAAAACATAGAGGAAAAATATGGCATTTAAAGGGCGAAGCTTATGTTGATGGGGAGCTAGTAAGCGAAGCTGAGCTTAAAGCTATGATTATGGATAAATAGGATACTTATGAAAGCAATAATTAAAGGTAAAATAGGTAAAAACTGTAAAATAGGCGAGGGAGTTATAATTGACGAAAACGTTGTGATAGGAGATAACTGTATAATCGAACCGTATGCCGTGATTACAGGTTATACCACAATAGGCGCTAATAATCATATATATTCTCATGCGGTAATAGGAAGTGAGCCTCAGGATTTAAAATATAAAGGCGAAAAAACAGAGCTTGTTATAGGAAATAACAATAAAATCAGGGAATTTACTCTTATAAATCCCGGAACCGAAGGTGGGGGAGGAGTTACTAAAATAGGTGATAATAATCTTTTAATGGGATACGTTCACGTAGCGCATGATGTAAAAATAGGAAACAATTGTATTTTGGCAAACGCGGCCACACTTGCCGGGCATGTCGAGCTTGAAGATTATGTGGTAATAGGAGGTATGACTCCTATTCATCAATTTGTAAAAATAGGTGAACATGCTATGATCGGAGGAGCCAGTGCCGTGGCTCAAGACATTCCGCCATATACTTTAGCAGAAGGAAATAGAGCGAAATTAAGAGGTCTTAATTTAACGGGTCTTAGAAGAAGATTTAGTGACAGAAGTATAATAGATGAAATAAAAAGAGCTTATAAAGAGCTTTTTGAGAGCGGAAAACCTATAAGAGAAGTAGCTCAAAAACTTGTAAAAAGTGAAAATCCGTATGTAAAGCATCTAGCGGAATTCGTATTAAATTCAAAAAGGGGAATACCTTATGATAGAAAAGTGTAGTTTTTGTGGAAGTGTAGAAACGGAAGACAATCCGCTTTTAGCGGCGCCCGATAATAAAGCGTTTATTTGTAAAAACTGTGTGCTTCACGCATATGACATTATTATGGGAGCTGTTAAAAAACAGCAAAAAAGTACCGGGGAAGTTAAATTATTAACTCCAAAAGAGATAAAAGCTCATCTTGATGAGTATGTAATAGGACAGGAGAGAGCTAAAAAAATCGTAGCCGTTGCCGTATATAACCATTATAAAAGAATTCTTTTCGGAGATACTCAAGACGTTGAAATTCAAAAATCAAATATTCTTATGATAGGACCAACAGGAAGCGGTAAAACATTGATAGCAAGAACGCTTGCCAAGCTTCTTGATGTTCCTTTAGCAATTGCGGATGCGACTTCTCTTACAGAAGCCGGATATGTTGGAGAAGATGTTGAGAATGTTTTATTAAAACTAATCCAGGCGGCTGACGGAGATATCAAAAGAGCAGAAAAAGGAATAGTTTTTATAGATGAGATTGATAAAATCGCAAGAAAAAGCGAAAATCCTTCAATTACAAGAGACGTAAGCGGGGAAGGCGTTCAGCAGGCACTTTTAAAAATAATAGAAGGTTCAATCGTAAACGTACCGCCAGGGGGAGGTAGAAAACATCCTCATCAGGAGTTTATCCAAATAGACACGTCAAATATTTTATTCATCTGCGGGGGTGCGTTTGAAGGGCTTGAAGATATTATTCAAAGAAGACTTGAGGGCGCAACAGTAGGATTTTTGGGTAAAACGAAAGAGAAACTCTCTAAAGACGATATTTTCTCATTCGTAGAACCGGAAGACCTCGTAAAATACGGGCTAATTCCTGAGCTTGTGGGAAGACTTCCTGTTATTGCTACTTTAAAAGAACTTGATAAAGAAGATTTAATAAGAGTGCTTACAGAACCAAAAGACGCTTTAATCAAGCAATATCAGGCTCTTTTTGCGCTTGATGGGGTTGAGCTTGAGTTTGAAAGAGAAGCGCTTGAAGCTATTGCCGAAAAAGCTATTAAAAGAGGTACGGGAGCTAGAGGTCTTAGAGCGATTTTAGAAGAAGCAATGGTGGATATTATGTTTAATCTACCGGAATACAGAGGTTATAAGGTTATTATTACAAAAGATGTAATAGAAAATAAAGCCGAGCCTATTTTGATAAAAAAGGAAGAGAATGCTAAGTAAACTTCTTGGAGTATTTAGTAACGATTTGGCAATAGACCTTGGTACCGCCAATACGCTTGTAAGCGTAAAAGGAAAAGGAATCGTAATAAACGAACCGAGTGTCGTGGCTATAAAAGAGGGACGTCATAAGAAAAAAGTTTTAGCGGTTGGAAAAGAAGCTAAAGATATGATAGGTAAAACGCCAAAAGACATTGTTGCCATACGTCCTATGAAAAACGGTGTTATTGCCGATTTTGACGTAACGGAAGAGATGATTAGATATTTTATTCAAAAAGTACATAACAGAAAAAGCCTTATCCGCCCGAGAATCGTTATATGTGTTCCGTATGGACTGACTCAGGTGGAAAGAAAAGCCGTAAAAGAATCTGCTATGAGTGCGGGAGCAAGGGAAGTATATTTGATAGAAGAACCTATGGCCGCAGCTATCGGTGCCGGTCTTCCTGTTAGAGACCCTCAGGGAAGTATGGTAATAGATATTGGAGGGGGAACTACCGAAATAGGAGTAATTTCTTTAGGCGGTCTTGTAGTCAGTAAATCTATAAGAGTAGCGGGAGATAAATTTGATAAAGCAATAGTAGATTACGTAAATAAAAAATATAATCTTGTAATCGGTGAGAGAACGGCTGAGGAGATTAAAATAGAAATAGGAAGTGCTATTAAGCTTGATAAAGAGCTTAAAATGCTTGTAAAAGGTAAAAACAGAATTTCCGGTCTTCTTGAGACAATTACCGTTACCAGCGAAGACGTAAGAGAAGCGCTAAAAGAACCTGTAAAAGAAATCGGTGAAGCATTAAAAGAAGTACTTGAAGAAACTCCTGCTGATTTGGCTGGTGATATCGTAGAAAACGGAATAGTTTTAACGGGTGGGGGAGCTCTTTTAAGAGGACTTGATAAATATCTAAGCGAGCTTGTATCTTTACCTGTGTATATTGCGGAAGAACCTCTTTTAGCGGTGGCAAAAGGGACTGGAAAAGCGTTGGAACAAATAGATTTGTTAGCTACGGTTGATGAATAGAATTTATCTTTTCTTTTTTGCTTTTTTGCTTTTTTTATTTTTTCAAATTCCAGTGATTAAAGAAAACGTAATAGTCTTTGCCAATTCTATTAAAGAAAAAACATCTCAAATTTCGCAAAATATAGAAGAAAAGATTACATTTTTTAAAAACCAGAGCGAAGAGATAAAAAAATTAAAATCTCAAAATCAAAATCTTCAAGCAAAACTTGCGACATTGGAAGCTTTTTTTGAGGATTGTAAAGAGATTAAAGAATTTAAATTTGAAAATAATCCAAAACTTTATTTCGTAAAAACAATCTCTTACGCTGCGCTTCCTGATTTTACGAAAATTTATGTAAATTATCCCAAACCGATATCTTCTCCAAGAGGGCTTGTTTATAACAACATAGCAGCGGGTATTGTGGTGAAAAACTATGGCGGATATTCTTTAGCCCTTTTAAATTCCAATGAAAAAACTTCATATGCTGTTATGATAGGAGATAAAAAAATTCCCGGAATATTTAAAGGAAAGATAAATACAATAAAATATATTCCAAAATTTGAAAAAATAAAAGAAGGGGATATCGTAAAAACAAGCGGACTTGATAATATTTTTTATAAAGGTGCTTTGGTTGGAAAAATTATAAAAGTAGAGCAGAAAAAACTTTATCAGGAAGCAAAAGTAGAACTTTTTTATAAAAAAATGACACCTGATTACTTTTATGTAGTGGAAAAAAACGCTACAATTAATAATAATGTTCAAGGAGGTAAAAATGGACGCAAAACAAATTGAAAACACTCTGAAAAAAATGGGGATGGTTTTAGAAAAAGTTGTTCAAAAAGTTGAAGAACTTGATAAAAGAGTAACAGAACTTGAAAAAAAGGTGGGAGTTGAGGAAAAAAAGTTCACGTCTCAAGACCTAAAAACTCAACCTCAGGCAACAGCTCAAACGTCTTCGACTTCAAGCGGTTTTGGAAGTGGCTTTGGAAGTAGCTTTTTAGGTTCAATGGCGGGAACAATGGCCGGAATAGGGCTTTATAATCTGTTATTTAACAACTCCGTATCACCTCAGGAATTCGGGCATGATATCGGTATGAGTGATGATGAAATTTCAAAAATATTAGAAGAAAATTTTGATGAAATCGATTCTAAACTTGAAGAAATTGATTCGAAATTAGAAGAACTTGACGAAAAGATAGATGATATTGCAGAGGATGATACGGATGTTATAAATACGGATTATTTTGAAAGTTATGAAGAAGAAGAACCAAGCGATGATTTGTTTGGAGGGGGATTTGATGATTTCGGAGGATTTGACGAGGTGTAATCCTCCTTCTTTTTTGGTTGAATAAATCACAGACACTGTATTTTTACAGAGAAAAAAAGAGAGGAATTAAAGAGTGATTATAGCCGTTTCTCCCTCTCTTTGAACTTCTATCAGGGCGTCACCTTTATTTAGGCCTTTTAGAAGTTTTTTAAGTTCATCGATTGATTTTACTTTTACCCATTTTCCTGTTTTGATAGTTTTTACTTTAACTATTTTATCTCCTTTTTCAAGTCCCATCATAGCAGGATATGAATTTGGAGCTACATCACTTACAATTACTCCGTTTTTATCTTGAGATAGCTCTACACCTTTTAAAAGTTTAATATCTTCCACTTTTTCTTTTTTTGTTTTGAATTCTTGAAGTTTTGCCGTTACAGTTATATATTTCCCATCTCTAAAGATTCTGAGTTTTACTTCTGCTCCTGCACCTTTGAATGCTATTTTATTTCTAAGCTCTCCTGAATTTTTAACTTCTTCCCCGTCAACCGCTACGATAATGTCTCCGGGTTTCAATCCAGCTTTTTCTGCGGCACTTCCAGGTTGTACTTTATTAATTAAAACACCGTGGTCTATACCGTATAATTTTGCTTTGCTAGGGTCAATGTTGCTAATCATTACACCTAAATATCCTCTGACGACTTTACCTTTTGTGACGAGTGAAGTTACTACGAATTTCATCATATTGCTTGGAATCGCAAAACCTATTCCGTTATTACCGCCGCTTCTGGAGATAATTGCCGAATTTATACCGATTAATCTTCCTTTTAAATCTACAAGCGCTCCTCCGCTGTTTCCGGGATTTATAGCGGCATCCGTTTGTATAAAGTTTTCATAAGCATTTAGACCTATTGAGTTTCTGTTAAGAGCGCTTATAATTCCGTGAGTTACGCTCTCACTAAGTCCAAAAGGATTGCCTATAGCTAAAACTACATCCCCCACTTTTACTTTACTCGAATCCGCAATAATAATAGGTTTTAAATTTTTAGCTTCTATTTTAATTACGGCCAAGTCAGTTTTAGGATCGCTTCCTATAAGTTTTGCCGTATATTTTTTTCCATTGTGTGTTTTTACGATTATTTTAGTAGCGCCGCTTACTACGTGGTAATTTGTAACGATATATCCGTCTTTTGTAAGAATTACGCCGCTTCCAAGAGCAAATTCTTTTCTTTTTTGCGGTTTATCCGGAATATGTCCGAAAGGTCCGAAGAATCTTTTAAAAAACGGATCTTCAAAAAATCTTCTGAATTGTTCCGGGATTTTCGTTTCGACTATTTTTTCTGTTGAGATATTAACTACGCTTGGGATTACTTTTTGTACTATAGGTGCGTAAGATATTACGAGACCGTTTTGATTGGGTGCTACTCTCTTAAGCGGTGTATTGTCGCTTTTTAAATTAATATGTCCAGCAAACAGTGCTATTGCCAGCGAACTTGCTATTAGTAATTTTTTCATTTCCACTCCTTAAAAGTATTTTGTTTAGTATATAACTTTGTAATTAAACAAATGTTAAAAAACTTAAAGTTTTCTTAAGAGTTAAAGCAGGTTTTTTAAAAAGCGTTTTGCTTCATCTAAATCCGCAAGAGGTATCAGTTCTCCGTTTTTTACGTAGTACCATTCTCTTTTGTCATATTTTCTGCCGGGCTTCAGTCGCATTTCAAGCACGTCGTTTTCAAAGACTTCCACATCCCAGCTTTCTTTATATGATTTTTGTTTTTTACACCACTCTTTGCCGTTTGATGGGATGAAATCCCTCTCAATCTCATCACCGCTTAGATAGAGCTTTGCTACATAAGCGGGTCCGAATTTGGGAGTATAACATTCTTCTGTTTTTAGATGAATCCACTTGCCTTCTCTTCTTTTAGCAAACTCCGCTTTTGCTTTTTCTATTAATTCTATAAGCTCTTCGTCACTAAGAGATGTAAAATCTATTTTCATTTTACCACCACGCAAGAATTTGTTCGTTTAAATCGTCTGAAGAGGAGTTTTTTAGCATATGATAGATATATCTAGCAAACATATCGGTTTCTATATTTACTTTTTGGTGGAGTTTATATTCTTTAAAAAGCGTGTTTTCAAACGTATGGGGAATAATTGTAAGCCTGAACCTGTCGGAAAAGACTTCATTAACCGTAAGACTCACACCATCTATTGCGATTGAGCCTTTCGGGGCTATGTATTTGATGATTTTAGGATCGGTTTTTATAATTACATCGTATGAGTTTTTTGTTTTTTTAATTTCAAGTATCTCTCCTATAGCATCGACGTGTCCTTGAATCAAATGCCCGTCAATCCTGTCTCCAAATCTTAATGCGGGTTCTATATGAACTTTTTTTCCTGGCATATAATTTTCAAGCGGTACTATTTTTTGGGTTTCGGGTGAGAGTTCCACTTCAAATCCATCTGTGTAGATTTTAGTAGCTGTCAGACATACGCCGTTTATTGCTATAGAATCCCCAATTTGGGGTTTATATTTGCTTTTGACTCTTAGTTTATTATTACTGAAACTTTTAATAACTCCCAATTCTCTTATAAGTCCGTTAAACATTAAAAATACTCCTCCAAAAGCTCTAATGCTTTTTGAGGTTCTTTTACCTCATTTATTTTGCTTCTGAATTCACTGGCGTTTTTGAGGCCTTTTGAGTAAGCATGAGCATGTTTTCTAAATAAAATCACTCCGTAATCTCCGTAAAAGTTTATCATTTGATTTAGATGTTCTAATATTACCTCTTTTTTTTGCTGAGGAGTTATGTTTCCTTGCTGTTTCATTTCCAAAAATATCCACGGTTTTCCAATCGCGCCTCTTCCTATAGAAACACCGGCAGCACCGGTATATTCAAGTACAAATTTTGCTTTTTC
Organism: Nautiliaceae bacterium; assembly: GCA_027062285.1. Taxonomy (GTDB): domain Bacteria; phylum Campylobacterota; class Campylobacteria; order Campylobacterales; family Nautiliaceae; genus Caminibacter. Next base: position 20,282 of record JAMOTL010000075.1, on the reverse strand, counting down.
ATAATCGGTGATGTCTCCATTTGTGATTACCGGGATATTCACAGCTTTTACGACTTTTTTTATTTCATCGTAATTGGCACTTCCTTTATACATCTGTTTTACGGTTCTTCCGTGAACAGTTAAAAAATCAATTCCTAAATCTTCAAGCATTTTGGCTCTATCTACCGCTACTATTTCATCAAATCCGAGTCTCATTTTAGCACTTACGGGTTTTTTTGATGTTTTTACGATAGCATTAACTATTTCTTTTAGTTTTTCTTTGTTTTCTTCTTTAAGAAGCACTCCTCCGAATCCTGAGCGTCTGGCTTTATTTACCGGACATCCCAGATTTATGTCTATGCCGTCTATCCAATCAATTTCGTTAATTTTTTCAACTGCTTTTATGGCATTTTCTACATTATTTGCGGCTATTTGGACGAAATAAGGAGTTTCAAGAGGCGATTTTTCCATCATTCTTTTTGTTTTTTCGTTATTGTAAGCAATAGCGTTTACATTAGTCATTTCAGAAAATGTCATATCACATCCGAATTTTTTAACAACGCTTCTAAAAGGCAAATCCGTATATCCCGCAAGCGGTGCTAAAAAAAAATAAGGAGGGTTAGATTTCAGAATCGATATATTCATCGATATCCGCTTTTATTCCTGCTTTTCTTAGATAAAGGAAGTATTTGAAAAATTTTAGTTCATGCGTTTCTATAACTTCTTCGGCAAGTTCTAAGTGTTCGTATTTTAACGCTAAATATGCTTTTGCCCAAGGAAGAGGATCGGTAATTTCGAGTTCTTCATCAGGAGTTTTTGTCTGATAAAGTTTTTTTGCGAATTCTATTTGTTCTTTTGGCGTGAGTTTGGCTTTTTTTATGAGAAGAGGAAGGTCATCGTCTTTTATATGTGCTAAAAGAATATCAAGTGTAATCGGATAATCATATTTTATGATTTCTTTAATTTGAGCAGTTTTTGCAAAAATATAGAAAGCTTCTTTTTTAAGCTCTTCGTTTTTAAATTTTTTCAAAATTTCTTTAGCATAAGAAGGCTCTTTTTTGAGTCGGTTTTTGATATTAATAATATACCAGGGATTATCTTCTTTTAATTTATATTTACTTATTTCTATTACTTCTCCGTCTAATAATTTTTTAATGTCTTCAAAAAATTCAAATTTTTCCGTTTTTTCAGGAAGAATTTTAAGTCCTTCTATATTGTTTTTGGCAAAATTATTTATTTCTTTTAAGATTTTTACGTTTTTGGTATCGTTTTTATAAAAAACTCTCTTTTTTATATTTTCTATAATTATTTCGAGGTCTTTTTTAACACTTTTTTGAAAAATTGCAGATTTTAAATTTAAAAAGAGGATGAAAATCAAAGAAAAAATAAAAAATATTCCTAAAAATACCGCAATCCATACAGCGTTGGGAAGTGAAATGTTTATGCCGAAAAAACTGAAAGTCGTAAAACTGTTATCTTCGATATACACAAGTAATGCACTCAAAGCTATAAAAATCAATCCGAAAATAAAATATTTTTTCATTTACCTTCTTTCTCTATAATTTCTCTACATATTATACAATATTTTGCATAGGGCTTAATTTTTAACCTCTCTTCCTGGATAGGCTCATCGCACATTTCGCATATTCCGTATGTTCCTTCTTCGATTCTTTTTAATGCTTCTTCAATTTCCGCTAGTTCTTTTTTTTGATTTAAGTATATTTGATAATCTCTTCCGCTATCCATGCTTGCCGCGGCATAATCTCCTTCATCTTTTATGTCGCATCTGCTAATATCGTTGATTTCATTGGAAATATTAAAAAGAATTTTTTCAAGTTCGGCTTTTCTCATTAATAAAATTTCTTTAAAATGTTCTACGTTCATGCTCATCTTTTCTCCTTTTTATTTATGATATGGATGATTGTGTTTAATGCTAAGCCCTCTGTAAATTTGTTCGAATAATACCAGTTTAGCGATTTTATGACTCATTGTAAGAGGACTTAACGATATATTAATTCCCTTTTTCTTAAATTCATCGTCAAATCCGTAAGCACCTCCGATAAAAAAATTCACTTGTGAGTGCTCAAAAAACTTCGAAAATTCATAACTGTCCATTAGTTTTCCATCCGGAGTCAGAATTATATTAAAGCCGTTTTGAGTATATTTTTCGAAGATTTTTGAATACTCTTTTTGAGGATTGTCAGTTTTGGAGAGGTTTTTTGAATAAAGCGTTATATTTTTAACGTTTGCGAATTGTTTTGATTTTTTAATAAACTCATTTATTTCTTTTTGAAAATCTTCTTTTTTCTCAATCGAATAGACGTTAATTTGCATATATCGCTTCCTACAACTTTAAATTTTGCTGGAATTTTATCATAAATTTTGACTCCTCCGATGACAGCAACGGGATGATAAGAATATTTTATAAGATCTATAACTTTTTGACCGAGTATGTTTGAAGTGTTTTTAGTGGATGTGGGTCTGTAAGCTCCCAAACCGATATAACTTAAAGGAAGAGTGTTCGCTTTTATTATTTCTTCTTTGTTATGAGTCGAAAGTCCCACTTTTTTTTTCGGATTTAAAGGAACGTCTGTAAAATAAAAATTTTTTTCTATTTTCCATTCGCCGTTTCTTAATTTTTCAATTATTTTTTCAGGAGAAAGATTATATTTTTTTTGTAACTCTTCCAAATCTTCCTGACCAATGTGAATTCCGTCGCAAAACGGTAACAGTTCCAATGTATCGTTTATGATAAGGGTTTTTTTCCAATATTTTCTAATTTCAAGTATTCTTTTTTTCTTATCTTCAAGATTTGAATTTTTATCTCTGTATTGAAGGATTTTTGCTTTTAAACCTTTTGCCGTTTTACAAAAATCTTTTATTGAAATATCATACTTTTTTAAAGTATCATAATCTAAAAGGGCGTAAAGAGCCATTAAGCGCTCTTTAATGAATATTTTAATAAATCTCCGACGGTTTTTTTAAGTTCGTCTCTTTTAACAACCATATCTATAAGTCCGTGTTCAAGTAAGAATTCGGCTCTTTGGAAACCTTCCGGTAAATCTTCGCCTATGGTCTGTTTAATTACTCTTGGTCCTGCAAATCCTATCATGGCACCGGGTTCCGCTATTATGTAATCTCCTAAAAACGCAAAAGATGCGCTCACCCCTCCGAAAGTCGGGTCTGTTAGAACCGAAATATACGGAAGTTTATGTTCGGCTAAACTTGCCAGTGCCGCTGAAGTTTTTGCCATTTGCATTAACGAAAATGTACTCTCTTGCATTCTCGCCCCACCGGAAGTCGAAACGATGACAAGTCCCTGTTTTTTATCAATGGCTCTCATAACCGCTCTTGCTATTTTTTCACCCTCAACGCTTCCTAAACTTCCGCCCATAAAAGCAAAATCGAATACCACAAGCTGGGTAGGAATACCGTTTATTTCGCATTCTCCTGAAATTACAGAGCTTTTTCTTCCCGTTTTTTTATAATTTTCTTCAATTCTCTTTTTATAGCTTTTTTTATCTACGAAATTTAAAGGATCTGTAGGTTCAAGCTCTTTATCATATTCTACGAACGTTCCCTCGTCCGCCAGCAGTTTGATACGGTCATTTGCGCTCATTCTGAAATGATATCCGCATTTAGGGCACGTGTTATGCTGTTTTTGAACTTCTTTATAAAAACTGATGGCACCGCAGGCAGGACATTTAATCCAACTTGTAGGTTTTTCATTGATTGCGGGCTGAGTTTTTTTAAATTTTTTTAAAAAATCGCTAAATCCCATTTTTTATTCCTTAATAATATTTAAAATTTCCTCTAAATATTCGTATTTAGGGCTCATTACTATAAGTTCGTCTTCAAAATGCCAAAAACAGTCGCTGTTGTAAAATTTAGCGGCGGCGATATCGAATTCTCTTATTTCACCTTTGTAGATGACTGCTTTACTCGATTCTCCGTAAGCTAAAGAAAGACTAAGAGCTCCCGGTGCTCTGAATTTTAGGTTATGATTGAAAAGTTTTTGTACGATATCAGGGTTTTTATATGCTTTTTCGAAAATAATTACATCATGCCTGAAATTTGCCTGGAAAGGTTTTCTAAAAAGATTATCGAATTTTTTACCTTTTTCGTCTCTTATGAAATAGTCCCCGTTGCTGAGATTTACAATAACCGCAGCCGTATCTTCGAAATATATGCTTGTTCCGAAATAGGGAATATTGTTTGATACGTTATAACTTCCGTCAATCGGGTCTATTACTATTGTTTTGTCTTTTCCGTTGTCAATATATCCCGCTTCTTCACTTAAAATGTTTCCGAATTCGCTGAGCTTTTCTATTAAGATTTTTTCTGCAATAAGGTCGATGTTAAGACTTCTGTCTCCTCCGAATCCTATACCTTTTTCTTCAAAAAGATTAAGTTCTTCATGTAATGCTCTTATAATTTTAAGCGAGCAGCATAATGCCGCATCTATAAAATTGCTTGAAAGACTCATTTTTTATCTCCTATTTTAGGCCAGTCTATTTGATTGAAATTTTCGTCAAATACGCTTGGAGTTCCTCTGGCTCCAAGTTCTTCCACGGCTTTTTTGCCAAGAGCCAATTCTTTATCAAATTTGCTTTTTTCTTCGGGAGTCGGATGATAATTTTTCCAGGCCGTACTTCCCGATAATACTTCGTTCATTCTTTTTGCTCTTTCTTTATCTGTTTTTCCGGCCAAAACGTAATAACTCATGGCTTTTGCGTTTTTGTGGAAAGAAAGAGGGTATAAAATTACGTGAACTTTATAATTCTTTTTAAGAATGTCTTTTTTTTGTTGTTCCATCATTCTACAAAACGGACATTCCGGATCCGTTACCAGATATATTTCTTTATTTCCCTGACCGAATGTAAACATAACACCTTTTTTAATAATTTCCGTGTTTTTCGGAAAATCTGGCATAAGAGGTTTTTTTGTTTGATTACTTATAACTCTTCCGATAATCGTATACTTTTTATCTGCGGTTATATAAATAAGCCCTTTTCCTCTTGGAGTTTTGACTTCTATAATATAAAATCCGTCTTTTTTAGTTCCTTTTAATTTTATATCGCCTTTTTTCATCGCCTGTGAAAGCTGAGGGTATATGACCGAAGCTTTGATAACCGAGTTCAGCTCTTGTTGTGATAGCGGTTTATCCAAAGCAAACAGCGCTCCGGCTAAGACAACCGGTAATAAAATTTTTTTCATTTAATCTCCTTCAAAATTTTTTCTACTATTTCTTTTGGGTTTTTTGATTTGTAAATAGGTCTTCCCACCACTATAAAATCCACCATTTTTTCTTTTGCCGTCTTGATGTCGGCTACTCTTTTTTGATCTCCTGCGTCTTCTCCAAACGGTCTTATGCCCGGTGTCAGGGTTATAAAATTTTTATTCGTTATATTTTTTATGTCCATACTTTCCCAAACACTACAAACCACTCCGTCAAGACCCGATTCATATGCGTTTTTTGCGAATTCTTTTGCTTTTGTATTGATATCGCTTCCGTATATTTTTTTAAATTCTTCGTTGTCGAAACTTGTTAAAGCTGTTACGGCAAGGACCAAAGGCCTTTTTTCAAACTTTTCAAGTCTTTTCATAACTTCACTCATGGCTCTTTTACCGCTGCTGGCATGGACGTTAAACATATCTACGCCGATTTTTGCTATTTCTTCGGCGGCGTCCGCCATCGTATTGGGAATATCATAAAGTTTCAAATCCAAAAATATATTATATCCTAAATCTTTAAGGGCTTTTAAAAATTCGTGTCCGTCTCTTATAAAACTTCTAAAACCCACTTTCATCCATAAATCGTTTGAATATTCTTTTAATTCTTCGGCAAGTTTAAGGTTTTCTTGTTTACTTGGATTATCAAGAGCTATACACAGTTTCATTTGTCAACCTTTGGAAGAGTAATACCTTGCTGTCCGTGATATTTTCCTTTTTTATCGGCGTAGCTTATTTCACAGATATCATCATCCGCTCCGAGGAAAATAAGTTGAGCTATTCCTTCGTTTGCGTATATTTTCGCAGGGAGCGGTGTGGTATTTGAAATCTCAATTGTTATATGACCTTCCCATTCAGGTTCGATCGGTGTTACATTTACGATAATGCCGCATCTGGCATATGTGCTTTTACCTACACAGATAGCCAGTACGTCTCTTGGCATTCTGAAATATTCTACGCTTCTACATAAAGCGAATGAATTCGGAGGAATGATACAGTCTCCTTTTATTTTCACAACATTTCGTTCATCGAAATTTTTAGGATCCACTATAGTAGAATTTATATTGGTAAAGACCATAAATTCATCGCTGACTCTAATATCATATCCGTAAGAGCTTACCCCATAACTTATGATACCTTTTCTTACCTGTTTTTCTTCAAAAGGTTCGATCATGGAGAAGTTTTTAGCCATACATCTAATCCATTTATCAGACTTTACACCCATATACTTGCCTTTAGTTTTATTAAAATTGTAACAAAATTATGTTATTATTTTATTAAAGACAATAAAAAGGGGATCTATATGGATTTAAAAGATATTAAAAGATTATTAGAAGCTTTTGATAAATCTAAGACAAATATTTTTGAACTTGAAACGGAAGAGTTTAGAATTTATCTTGATAAAAGTGTTACCGCAACGCCTGCGCCAAGTAATGTTTCTCAGCCTGTTAATTCTGTAAATGAAGCGCCTATAGTTCAAAAAGTAGAAGCCAAACCCGAATGTATCGTTGAAGGAGAGCTGATAACTTCTCCTATGGTGGGAACATTTTATCAGGCTCCGAGCCCGGATTCTCCTCCGTATGTAAAAGTAGGAGATAAAGTGAAAAAAGGACAAACGCTTTGTATTATAGAAGCTATGAAAATTATGAATGAGCTTGAAGCGGAATTTGATTGTGAAATACTTGAAATTCTTGTAGAAGACGGACAGCCTGTTGAATTTGATACGCCTTTATTTAGAGTTAAAAGGCTTAATTAATGAAAAAGCTTAACAGAATTTTAATAGCAAACAGAGGAGAAATCGCATTAAGAGCGGTAAGAGCTATTCATAAGCTTGAAAAAGAAGCCGTTTGTATTTATTCAAAAGCCGATAAAGATGCTATATACTTAAAGTTTGCAGACGGTGCTGTATGTGTCGGTCCTGAAAAAAGCGCGGACAGTTATTTAAATATTCCTGCAATAATTACTGCGGCGGAAATGACGGAATGTGATGCTGTTTTTCCGGGATACGGATTTTTGAGTGAAAATCAGACGTTTGTTGAAATATGTAAAGAGCATAATATAGCCTTTATAGGTCCCAGCCTTGAGGTAATGGAGCTTATGGCGGATAAGTCTAAAGCCAAAGAAGTAATGAAAAAAGCGGGAGTTCCTGTAATTCCGGGAAGTGAAGGGGCTATTAAAGACGTAGAAGAGGCTAAAAAAATTGCGCGTGAAATTGGATATCCCGTTATTCTTAAAGCCGCAAGCGGAGGCGGTGGAAGAGGTATGAGGGTTGTTGAAGATGAAAGTTATATAGAAAACGCTTTTTTAGCCGCAAGCAGTGAAGCTGAGAGCGCTTTTGGAGATCCGACTATTTATATGGAAAAATACATTGAAAAACCTCGCCATGTTGAGGTTCAGATCTTAGGAGACAAACACGGAAATGTAATTCATTTAGGAGAAAGGGACTGTAGCTTACAAAGAAGACACCAAAAACTTATAGAAGAATCACCTGCTCCTATTTTGGATGAAGAAACCAGAAAAAAACTTCATGAAACGGCTGTTAAAGCCGCAAAAGCGATAGGATACTATTCTGCGGGAACAATTGAATTTTTAGTAGATAAGGATCTTAATTTCTATTTTATGGAGATGAATACCCGTCTTCAAGTGGAACACCCGGTAAGTGAAATGGTAACGGGGCTTGATTTGGTTGAATGGATGATAAGAGTGGAAGAAGGTGAAAAAATACCGGCTCAAGATGAAGTACAAGTAAAAGGTCACGCTATCGAATGTAGAATTTTAGCTGAAGATCCTGAAAAATTTATTCCATCTCCCGGAAAAATCCAAAAACTTTACGTACCAGGTGGAAAAGATGTAAGGGTTGATACTCATATTTATGCAGGGTATATTATTCCTCCTTATTATGACAGCTTAATAGCAAAAGTAATTACTTGGGGAAAAGACAGAAATGAAGCTATAAAAATTATGAAAGAAGCATTAAAAGAATTTAAAATCACTGGAATAAAAACAACAATTCCTTTCCATCTTAAAATGCTTGAGAATGAAGACTTTTTAAACAATAATTATGATACGAAATATCTTGAAACAAAGGGACTTGCTTAGTCCTTTTCTTTTATATTTATAACTTTTCCTCTTAAATCACCTATTTTCATAACGTTTTTTACCATGCCCGAGAGGGTTACCCAGTTTTGAGGATTAATTACAAGATAAAGTATCCCCTTATCCCCGGCGAAAACTTTATTATAAAGATTTGCTTTTATATAAATGCCTTTTTTATTGAAAAGTTTTTTTCTTAGTTTTTTTACCTCTTCTTTTGTAGGAAAAGTAACGTCAATCCTTCCGTCTTTTTTTCTGCCTCCAATGGCATAAAATGTGTAAAGTTCTTTTTTTTCTTTAGAAAGATATAGTGGTAGATTCCAGTAAAGTGTTAGGATATCATCAGGTGTATAATAATATTTATACTCTTTTGTCAATTTTCCGTTTTTATAACGTTTTTTTATTATGATTTTATTTTTATGATCAAACAAATAAATCCTAAGATAATTATTGCCTTTTCTTTTTATATTCATTATGTATTTTAAAGGTACGAATCTTCCGTTTTTTATAATTCCTTCACTGATGTACGTTTGCTGTAGATGTCCCGAAAATGTAGAAGCTATTCCTTTTGTTTTGACGTTTGCCGTGATTTTATAATATGTTTCGTTTTTTTCGAGTCTTCCCTGTGCTGTGGCGATTGTTCCGAACCATCCGTATTTTGCTTCATAATCGGCTTCTATACAATAAGAAAATGAAAAAACAGCTAAAAATAATAGTAAAATAATTCTCATAAAACGCCTTTTTAACTAATTATATCAAAGGAAGAAAATGAAAATAGTATTTTTAGACGCTTTGACTCTCGGGGATGTTGATTTTGAGAGATTTAAAAAATTCGGTGAAGTTGAAATTTATCAGACAACACCCCCTGAAAAAACTCTTGAGAGGGTAAAAGATGGGGATATTATCGTTACGAATAAAGTAATAATCGATAAAAATACAATAGATAAAGCAAATAATCTTAAATTTATTCAAATTGCGGCTACCGGTATGAATAACGTAGATTTGGAGTATGCTAAGAAAAAAGGGATTTTGGTAAAAAACGTAGCCGGATATTCTACAAAATCAGTTGTTCAGCAGACTTTTGCTTTGGTGCTCGGGCTTTTAAACAGAGTAAAACATTTTGATGAATATACAAGAGAGCAATATCCAAGTGGTGAGATTTTTACCCATATAGTCGATTGGTTTGAGATATCGGGAAAAAGATGGGGAATAATAGGTCTTGGTACTATAGGGCGCGAGGTGGCAAAAGTGGCTGAAGCTTTCGGGGCTGAAGTGGTGTATTATTCTACAAGCGGCAAAAACAATTCAAAAGAATATAAAAGAGTTGATATGGATGAGCTTTTAAAAACAAGTGATATTATTTCAATTCATGCTCCTTTAAATGAAAATACCAAAAATTTAATAGGATATGATGAACTTATGAAAATGAAAGACGGTGCGGTTATTGTGAATCTTGGAAGGGGCGGTATTATAGATGAAAAAGATTTAGCAAAAGCGCTTGAAGATAAAAATATTTTGGTAGGACTTGATGTATTTGAATGTGAACCGGTTAATAAAGACAATCCTCTGTTAAAATTTAAAAATAAAACACTTTTATCACCTCATATCGCGTGGACAAGTATTGAAGCCAGAAAAAAACTGATGGATGGAATTTATAAGAATATAGAAGAATTTACAAAAAGCGGGAATTAAGCCGCTTTTTGATCTAAATGAACGTCTAATTGAGGATAAGGAATGTTGATTCCTTTTTCATCAAACGTTACTTTTGTTTTTTCGAGCAAATTACTTCTGACAGCCCAGTAGTCTTCTGTTTTTACCCATGGTCTGACGTTGAAATTTACACTGCTGTCAGCCAGTTCCGCTAATGCTACGCTAGGTGCCGGATCTTTTAGGATTCTTTCATCACTTTGTAAAATTTCTTCAAGAGTTTGTTTTACAAGTTTTAAATCATCATCATAACCTACACCGATAACTAAATCTATTCTTCTGATAGGCTCTTTTGAGTAATTAATGATATTCCCGCCTATGATATTTGAGTTTGGCACGATAATTACTCTGTTATCACCTGTTTTTATCGTGGTATTGAAAATTCCGATAGTTTCTACGCTACCTGTGGCTCCTCCGGCTTCTACGAAATCACCGACTTTAAAAGGTCTTAAGAATAAAATAACCACACCTGCTCCGAAGTTTGAGAAGTTAGCCTGAAGAGCTAAACCGATAGCTAAACCGGCCGCACCGATAATCGCCGCAAATGAAGTGGTATTAACACCAAGTGTACCAAGAGCCGCTATAATTACTAAAACAAGTAGCCCGAAATAAATCAAGTCACCTAAGAATTTAATTAATGTCGGATCCGTGTTTGATTTCTCAAGCGCATTTCTGAAAAGATTAGTGAGTACTTTTGCCACCCACTTTCCGATAATAAATATAGCAATCGCACCTAAAATTTTAATTCCGTGCGCTATTGCCAAATCAATATAGCCTTGCATAAGGGCTCCTTTTTTTTTGCCATTTTATAATTCAATTATTACATTAAAATGACAATTTATTCGTCAAACTTATCCCAGTGATTGAGTTTTATCATTCTTTTTAGCATTTGAACGTATTTTTCGTGAAGCTGAGAGTAGTTTATCATAGTATCCGCAGCAGCCAGTCCGGTGAAGTTTTTGCCTTTTTGCTTATATTTCCATCTTTTTTCCCTAAATTCTTTATACGCCGGATTTCGGTTTAAATTTTTCATGTATGCGGCTATTGATGCTTCAAGAGATGGGAAAATTTTGATGGAGTAGTCGATTTTTATATGGTCGTATTTGCTTTTTGGTTTTAAACCTCTGTTTGAATATTCCCAGTGTCCGAAAATGTTATTTGCTTCTCTGACAAAACGGCTTTTGCCCCATCCGCTTTCAATAGCCGCCTGTGCTAAAGCCAGGGAGGGAGGAATCGTATCAATTTTTTTTAGGAATTCTTTTTTATTCGTTATATTTTTTATTTTGTATATTTTTGCTACTTTAGCCAGAAATTGAACTTTTTTAGGATCTAAAAGAAAATAGGGGTCGTTAAAAGTGTCGATTATTTTTTTACGTAGATTTAAAATTTTTTTGTTTTCTTCTTTTATTAAAGGCAGCATGATTTCCACAAATGCTTTTTTTTGCTTGGAGATATCTTTTATATTGTAATACCACGAGGGAAAAGCTCCATAAAGGTTAAGGGCCAGCATAAGTCCTAAAAGTTTTTTCATTTGATTCCTTAAAAAAGTGTAGGCTCAAGGGCCTTTAATTTATAACTTTTTCTGTGAATTTCACAAAAGCCGTATTTTTTTATAAGTTCTATATGCTCTTTTGTAATATATCCTTTATGTTGTTTAAAATTATATTTCGGATATAATTTATCCATTTCAATCATAAATCTGTCTCTTGTAACTTTTGCTAGGATACTAGCAGCGCTTATTTCTTTTATTTTCAAATCTCCTTTTATTATTGTTTCAATCCCGCTAACTCCGAAATTCGAATTCCCATCAAACAGATATCTTTTTGCTTTTATTTTATTTTTTATTTCTTTAAGGGCATAATTTATCGCAAAAGAGAGACCTTTTTTATCTATTGTATTATTATCTATCATAACTATATGATAGATTGAATTTTGTTTTATTATTTCAAAAAGTTCTTCTCTTTTTTTCTCACTGAGTTTTTTTGAATCGTTTAATCCGTCAATTTTTTTTAGGAGTACACATCCGGCCATTACGAGAGGGCCGGCTATAGGACCGCGTCCCGCTTCGTCTATTCCGCAAATCTCCATCTCCAAAATGGTATCACCTCCACTTCAAAATCTTTGTGTTTTAATTCGAATTCGTTTGATATTGTTATGATATCAACTTTTTTGACATCGGTTACTTTTTTTAGTTTTTCTTTTGCCACTTCTTCATCTGCAAAAGGAAGTACCAAAATTCCTCTCTCCTCTTGAGGCAGATAAAATGTCAAAGTGTCTTTATAATACACTTCATCTCTGTTTAGTTCCAGGAATATAATATTTTCGAATGTATATTGTATATTTTTGCGGTTTGTAAGTATATTTTTAAAAGCGAAATTATATGAATAGAATTTTTTTGGTGATTTTGGGGAATCGAATTTGTTAACTTCATAAATAATTCTGTTTTTTAAAAGTTCGTTGGTTATTTTATAAAAGCTGTCTTTGCTGAGCTTCATATCTTTTTTTAAAATCTGATAAATTTGATAAAGAGTAAATTTTTCCCCTATATGCGAAAAGAAAAATCTGAGTATTTTTTTGTTATAAGGCAAAAGTTCGAACGTTTCTCTTAAATATTCGTCTCTATAGTATTCCTCTTGGAAGATTCTTGGGAAATTTCCAAGCCGCAAAAATTTATCAAAACACTGATTTATGTTCGTAGTGCTTTCAAAAGCGAAAAATTCTTCGAAATCTAAACCTTTAAGTTCTATTTTTTCAAAACCTTCTATATCTAAATTATTTTGAGAAATTATAAACGTAGTAATAGGAGGAATGGGAACGGAAAAGTCGTAATTGTCATATATCACCAAATCCACATCCTCAAATTCAAGGTTTTTTTCCCTGTAATCTTCAAAATCAATATATTTATATTTGCCTTTGAAATTTTTAAGAAAGTTAAATACCAAAAAAGTTTTTCCTACTCTCTTAGGGCCTGTGATAATTGTGTTTTTGAAACTAAGCTTTGCTTTTCTTTCATTTATTTTTTTTGGGATAACCAACTATATCCTTTTAAATTTTGATTATTATGTATTATAACATAACCAAAAACCCAAGCAAGGCTATAAGAGATTCGTATAAAAAGAGCTTGTCCGAATATAATATTCCTGAAATTATACTGCCTAAAAACGCGGCAAGCCCATATCCGATTCCTGCGTAAAATTGCTGGGCGAGGGTTTTGTTTTCGTATTTTTGCGAAAGATACAAAAGTGCGGAAGTATGAAAAATAGCAAAAGAAAATGCGTGAATAATTTGGGATAGCGCTATTAAAATCATATTACCGGCAAAAAGATACACCATCAGCCATCTTATCGAAGTTAAAAAAACAGATATTTTTATCCAAACGGTAGTATTTAGTTTTTTTAAGATTTTATGTCCCACTATAAAAATAAAAATTTCAGCAATAACGCCTATTGCCCACAGCCAGCCTATGTATTCTTCTTTTATTCCGTGTTGGATATTGTATATCGTAAAGAAATTGTAAAATCCCCCGAAACTTATCTGAAGCAAAATAACTCCCGCCCAAAATTTCCATTCTTTAAGCAGATTTATAGGTTTATAGCTTTTTTTTATCGTTTTATCTTCTAAGAAACTAAATGCTGTGAGATTAGTAAAAATCATTAAAATAATAAAAAGCCATATCAAATTTCCGCTTATATAAGAAAATATTATCCCAAAAAGCATAAATCCAATACTTCCGAAAACGCGAGAGAGTCCGTATTTTTCTTTCAGTTTTTCAATGGCTATCGCTTCAATATAGGGAAATACAACGGCAAAAGCGGCTCCAAGTATAAAAAAAGCGGCTAAAATAAGATAAAAATTTTTACTAAGAAGTAAAAACGAAGCAAGCGTGGAAATTACAAGTGCTAAAATATAATCAAGCTTTGTCAGAGGTTTTTTGAGATAAATAAATGGTGTTAAAAACCTGGCTATCGGCATCATCGCAAAAATTATTCCGATTTGTGCAGGGGAAAATCCTATTTCTTTAAAGTATTTAGGCAAAAAAATAACATAATCGCCTATAAGAGTGAAGAAAAGAAAATAATAAAGACTTAAAAGAATGAAAAATTTATTTTTCAAGTTTCTCTTTTATTTTTTGTTTTAATTTTTCAAAATTAACGGCAGGGTATTTAAAATCTCTTTTTTTCTCACAAAAAACAGCCCCCGGCCACCACGGGTCGTTTTTGAATCTTGGAATTATGTGAATATGAAGGTGAGGCACCATGTTTCCGAGAGAAGCGATATTGACTTTCTCGGGATTTAATTCATCAATTAAAACTTTTTCTATTTTTTTTACGGTTAACATTAAATTTATAGCTTCTTCATCACTCAATTCGCTAAATTCTTTTATATGTTTTTGGGTAATTATTCTAATGTAGCCCGGGATATCATCTACTAAAATAACTCTTAAAAAGTTATCTTGATAGATGATATTTTCATTTAAGGAAGAGCACAGAGGACAGCTCATCAGTTTCCTCTGCTGCCAGGTTTAATTGGAGCGCATGCTCCCATTTTACACATTGGGCATTCATTCGGTTCGTATACTTCAAAATCAAAATCTTCTAAAGCAAAAAACGGCTTATCAGCCGGAAGTTTACATTCGCTTTTTCTTTCTGTTTTTCCGTTTACTCTTTTACAAACGCCTCTATTGGCAATTGCAGCAAATCCTACGACTTCCGCGCCTCTTTTTTCTACTTCTCTTGCGGCTTCCATTGCGCTTCCGCCGGTTGTAATAATGTCTTCGCAGATTAATACTTTTTCACCAGGTTTAACCTCAAAACCACGTCTAAGAGTCATTTCTCCGTTTACTCTTTCAGTAAAAATAAATCTAACTCCAAGTGCTCTTGCTAGTTCATATCCTGCAAGCAGTCCTCCAATAGCCGGAGAGCATACCGTGTCGACTTTAATTCCGGCTTCAATAATCTGTTTTGCCAGCTCTTTTGCTAATTTTTCAGCAACTTCGGGATATTCTAAAACTCTTGCACTTTGAAGATAATATTCGCTGTGTTTTCCGCTGCTAAGTAAAAAGTGCCCCTTTAAAAGGGCTCCGTGTTTTTCATAAATTTCTTTTACGTTCATAATATTTCCTAACTTATACTCTCATAACGTCGTCGATTTTTTTGTTTACGATTTCATCAACTTTAGCTACGTAAGTATCTGTGATTTCTTGAACTTTTTCAAGTCCTCTTTTTTGGTCGTCTTCTGTGATTTCTTTGTTTTTAAACATTTTTTTAATTTCATCGTTTGCTTCACGTCTTATGTTTCTGATGGCGATTTTTGCTTTTTCAGCAAATTCTTTTGCTTTTTTGGCCTGTTTTTTTCTTTCTTCTTCCGTCATAGGAGGAAAGTAAAGTTTTATGGTGTCTCCGTCGTTATTAGGATTTGCTCCGACATTTGCTTCTTGGATTGCTCTTTCAATGTCGTTGATAATGCTTTTATCCCATGGGCTTACTACGATTGTAGTGGCGTCTACAGCATTAATATTTGCCACCTGATTTAGAGGTGTAGGAGCTCCGTAGTAATCTACTTTTACTCCGTCAAGTACGTGGATTGACACTCTACCTGTTCTTAGTGTGTTTAAATCTTTTTTTAGTACTTCAATACTCTTTTCCATATGCTCTTTGGCAAACTCAAATACTTCTTCCATTCATTCCTCCTTTAGAATTACTTTTGAAATGATTTTATAATTATATCTTATGATGACTCTGTTTCTGTATTTTTTAAGAGTAAAATTAGGACTCAGGGTAAATTTTTTGTCTTTTACTTTTACACCCTTCCATCCGTATCCGGTCAGATATACGTTTACATAAGGCACATTATCGATAAGTTCTCCTGAAATTTCTATAATTTTATTTTTATCGCGTTTAATGTTTAATCTTTTTAGATGAAGTCTTTTTAATTTCAGTTTCTTTTCAATATTAACTTCGCCTGTAAGCGCGATTCTGTCTATATTGTCAAGAGGTGTGGTAAAGTCTATGGCTCCAGGGTCCTGATTTACTATATAAGGGAAAAATTCTTTTATGATTTTCTTTACCCTCTCATCATATTCTCCGTACGGGTAGCTGTAAATATCAGGGACAAAACCGATATATTTTTTAAAAGCTTTTATAGCTTTTTGGGTGTCTTCTCTTATTTCTTCGTCACTGAGTTTGGCAAGATGAGGATGGGCCCAGCTGTGAACTCCAAGTTCTCCTTGTTCTGTACATTTTTTTACCTGCTTCCAGTTCATAAAATCACCCCATTTTTGAGTTGTTGCTTTTGTATATACAAAAAGGGTAAAAGGATATCCATATTTTTTAAAAAGAGGCAGACCGTTTTTATAAAAGCTTTTATAGCTGTCGTCTACCGTAAATACAACCGTTTTATCAAGAGGTTTTTTGTTTTTTATCATTTCTATGAGGGTTGAGAGTTTTACCACTTTATATCCGTGTGTTTTTAGATAATCGAAATATTTTTTAAGTTCTTTACTTGAGGTGTTGGTATAAGGATATCTGTTGTCGTCTATTCTGTGAAGTACGAAAATATGAGCTTCGGCAAGAAGCCAAAGCGGCAAAAGAAAAAGGATTAGTTTTTTCATTTAATAGGTGCTTGAGGAACGCTTGGAGCTGTTGGGAGTTTTTTTTCTATTTTTTTAACATTTACTTCATCAAGTGCCGAAGTGTTTGCCTGTTTATTATAAAGATATACAAGAGTCAAAGTATTTAAAACAAATAAAAGTCCTAAAAACATTGTAGCTTTTGTAAGAAAATTCATAGGCCCGCCTGCACCGAATACGGAATTGTTAGAGCTGCTATAAGCACCAAGACCCATAGATTCAGAACGCTGAAGTAACACTAAAATAGTAATAGCTATAACTAAAACAATTTGAAAAATCATTAAAATGCCAGTCATTTTATGCCTTTTTTGGATAGAATTATATCATATATATATAAAGGAAAATAGGTGATTGAGAGCTTTGAGAGATTTGCGCATACGTATGGAGAGTATAATATAATACAAAAAAATATAATAAAAAGATATCTTCCTTTTTTGAAAAAAAGAGTTGTGGATTTAGGATGCGGGAGTGAGGGTCTTTGTAGATACAGGGATTTTGAATTTTATTTAGGAATTGACGCAAGTCCTTCGATGCTTAAAAAAAATCCATGTAAGACTTTGCTTTTGGATTTTAATGAAAAAAGATGTTTTGAAGAGATAAAAAAATATGATTTTGAGCAGATAGTCTCTTTTTCAGCACTTCAGTGGGCGGAAAATTTGGATTTTGTTTTTAGAGAAATTAAAAATCTTAATAAAGAGTTTCTTTTGGCTTTGTTTACTTCAAATACATTTAAAACTTTGCATAAATTTTTAGATATAAAGTCACCTATTCCTTCAAAAGAAACAATTTTAAAAAGTGCCGAAATATTAAATCCTGAAAGAGAAATATTAACATATCAGATAAATTTCGAATCTCCTATGGATTTACTTAAATATATTAAATTTTCAGGAGTTTCAGGAAATGTTTGTGCCAACGTTTCAAAACTCAAAAAATTTATAAATGAATTTCCATTTGATTATTTAGAATTTGAAATAGTCGTTTTAGCTTCCGATAAAAAATTTTTAAATTCTTCAAACGGCATAGGTTTGGCAAAATAAAAACCCTGAAAGTAATCACAATTCAATCGTTGGAGGATTTTTATTTGATTTTCGTTTTCTACTCCTTCGGCAATGGTTTTTAAATTAAAATTATGTGCGAAATCTATAATAGTTTGAACTATTGCCAGGTCTTTTGGAGAGTTTTCGATATTTCTAATGAAAGACATGTCGATTTTTAGATAATCCGCAGGTAAATCTTTTAAATACGTAAGAGAAGAATATCCGGTTCCGAAATCGTCAATGGATATCTGAAAACTTTTTTTCTTGAAAAAATTGAATATTTTTTTCGTATATTCAATATTTTCAGCAATTTCTCTTTCTGTAAGCTCTATTACTATAGGAAGCTCTTCGATGTTTTGGAATAAACTTTTAATGTGCTCTTCGTCGGTAAGAGATTTTCCTGAAATATTAAAAGACAGAGGAATATTGACTTCTTTTAAATATTGTAAGTATTTTGGAAACATTAATTTTTCAATATCTTTTATATATCCGCTTTTTTCGGCAAAGTCTATAAACATATTTGGATAAATCAGTTTATCGTTCGTTTTTATTCTAAGAAGTGTTTCGGCTCCTACTACATTAAATGTTTTGGCATCTACATAAGGTTGAAAATAATAAACAAAGTTTTTATTTTTTAAAGCGTCGGTGATTATATTTTTAGCAAGGGAATATTCTGATATTTTTTCGTCTATTTCATGACTGAAAAACTCATAAGTATTGTAACCTTTATTTTTTGCTTCTTCTAAAGCTACGTTCGCTTTTTCGATAAGTTCCAAAGGATTGGTGGAATCTTGAGGATATAAAGCTATCCCCAGATTAATTGATAAATTTTGAAGTTTTTTATTATAAATTATTTTATTGATTAGTTTATTGATTATGGTATACAAATCTTTAATAGAGTGATATTTTACCCATATTCCGAATTCATCAGGACCTATTCTAGCGATTACGTCTTCTTTTCTGAAAATACTTTTTAAAATATGAGAAATTTTTTGAAGAATTTTATTTCCGGCTTCGTGACCGTGTGTTTGGTTAAAAATTTTAAAATCTCTTATATCTAAAATAATGAAAGCATAATAATCATTTGTCAGTTGATTTGAGATTATCGAAAGGAATTCATTTCTGTTTGGCAAATTCGTTATTAAATCTTTTTTCAATTGCGATTGTAATAATTGTTCCGTAGTGATATCTTCTCCAAGAGAGATAAAATATTTTTTTCCATTTGGGGCTTTAACCGGTATTATTTTATCTTTTAAGAAAAAAATCTCGTCATTTTTATTTTTATTTATGATAATTCCCTCAAATATTTTATTGTTTTTAATTTTCTCCCATATGTTTTTATAAAATTTTTTAGGGTGATAGGTTGATTTAAATAATTTAGGGGTTTTTCCTAAAATTTCATTTAATTTGTAGCCTGAAATTTTTTCAACGCTTTTATTGGCATAAAGTATTTTTGCTTTTTCATCAGTAATAAGTACCCAGGAAAAAGTCTTATCTACCGCTTCTTTTAAAAGATGTAAGAATGTATTTAGTTCGGTTTTTTTAATGCTGAATTCTATTGTGTTTTTTAATTCTTCGAAAAAAGATATTGTAGTTTTATCAAAATCTTCGGCAAATTGAGAACAAATCCCTATAAATGAATAAGGTTCTCCGTTTTTATATATGGGAATAAAAAGTGCCGATCTGAAATTATATTTAAGCATATTGTTTATTAATTCTTTATTTGGAAAGTTTACTTTTGAAAAATCGTTATAAGCAATGATTTTATTTTCTATTACAGCTTTTGTGGCCATACATTTATCTAAATAATCCGGAGAAATTTTAAATATACTTTTTAAGTAGTTCAGGAAGTTTTCATCATAACTTCCTTTGTAATATTTAGGAATCATAGTGTTTGATTTGTCTTTGAACGGTACACATACAAATGCGTATTTTCCTTTTTCATAAAGAGTATTTACTATTTTTTGAAATATTTCATCTTCATTATTTGCTGTAAGCATAATTTTATTAAGGTTTTTAAAAATATTAATTAATAAAGTTTTTTTGTATTCGTTTGTCAAATCTATACCAAATACCAAACCTGCGTAAGAGCCGTCGTTGAGTTGAATTGTTTGAGTTAAAAATTTTACTATTATTCTTTTATGATATTTGTTTTTTATTTCTATCGGTTCATATTCATATGAAAAGTTTATTCCGTTTAATCTTTTTTTTATATTTTCTTTTATTTTTTCTTTAATTTTAAGATTATCGGAAAATAACTCTTTCGGGTCCAGATTTAATATTTCTTCTTCTGTGTATCCCAATAATTGTTGAAATTTTTTATTTGCATAAATTATTTTATCTTGATATACCATAACAGCAATATGTAATTGGTTATCAAATATATCTTTTATTTCCCGGATATTAAACATTTCACCTCCTGCCGGCAGTATAAGTATTTATAATATCGGCAAAATTCAGCAATACTTTAATAATATATTGGAAGTTATGGGAATTTTAAGACAAAGTTATAAAAAAATAAATAAAAAATTAAAAATAACCTGTTTAACTGAAAAAAATATAAAAAAGTGACCAATGACAATGAATCGAGAAAGCTGTATAAAAAA